>NZ_JANAVN010000004.1:0-362460 GCF_024213565.1 Paenibacillus sp. Lou8.1 | reverse complement strand
TTATATAACATTAACGCGGTGTCGTCTTAAATAAAATGAACATAAAAAAAGCTGTCGAGACTTTCTCGACAGCCTGACGATCCTACTCGGATCGTTTTTGCGTTTACAGGACATTTTTTGGGCTCTTCCGCTCATATAGTGAAATAAAGGATGTGATGCGTGTGAGTGCACCGGAAACGTCAGTAAGAGCAATGAAAATTTCCGAGTTTCAAACCAAGGATGTCATTAACATTGTAGATGGACGACGCCTGGGACAAATCAGTGATTTGGAGATCGACGTGCGGCAGGGGAAAATTGAAGCCATTGTGGTTCCAGGCAGCAGCCGTTTTATGGGCTGGTTTGGAGGCGGAAGCGAGTTGGTCATTCCGTGGCGCAACATTGTGAAAATTGGTTCGGATGTTGTGCTTGTACGACTGGAAGGATTGCAAGAGCCGCCGGGTGAAGGGGAAGAAAAGTTGTATATCGAACGTCAAGAGCGGAGTGACCGAAGGGGCTTCTGAACTTGCAGATCTACGTATTTTAGTGTGTTGTGAAGACACGGCGGCGGCTTTTTGGTACACTGGGCAGTAGAGGTGAGAATGAATGGAACCATTTGTAGTGAATACCGAGGCTACGGGGGCTACGTCAATGCAAGATGGCGGACGTCCCGTACCGGAGTTGTTATATATTCAATCTTGGGAGCGACAGGTTCAGGGATTAACAGCGGGTTTTACAGGTCGTCATGGCGGTGTCAGTGAGGTGCCCTACGCTAGTCTGAACTGTGCGTTTCATGTAGGGGATGACCCCGAGAAAGTCATTCGTAATCGGCAGCTCATTGCTGAGCAGCTTGGTTTTGCTGCTGAAGCATGGACGTGCGGTGAGCAGGTTCATGGTAATCATGTTGTTGTCGTCAAGGCTGCTGATCGTGGGCGGGGCTTTAGGGATCGTACATCCGCTTTTCAGGACACAGATGGACTTTTGACGAATGTACCTGGCATTTTGCTGACGTCCTTTTATGCAGACTGTGTACCATTATATTTTTGTGATCCAGTGCGCCGTGTGATTGGGTTGGCGCATGCAGGCTGGAAGGGAACCGTTGCGGAAATTGCATTGAAAATGGTACAGATCATGCAGAACGAATATGGATCTCAGCCGTCCGATCTGCTAGCAGCTATCGGTCCTTCTATTGGTTCTGAATCCTATGAGGTGGATGAGCACGTGATGAGCCAAATTCGGGTTTTGGAGCATGATTGCCCGGGTAATGATAAATGGGAAGGTTCTGTTTACTTCCCCTTAACCGACGGAAAAACACTACTTGACTTGAAACAATGCAATCGACACATTATGATGAAAGCAGGAATATTGCCGAGCTATATCGAATGTACTACCTTATGCACGAGTAGCCGTAGCGATTTGTTTTTTTCATATCGCAAAGAAGGCGGCGTCACAGGAAGAATGGCGAGTTGGATTGGTCTGGAAGAGAGGTGAGTCCTCCCGTGTCTTTGGAGGAACGAATTAAAGAAGTGAATGCCCGTGTAGAAGCGGCATGTGCCCGAAGCGGACGTTCGCGTGATGAAGTTAATGTGATCGCTGTCACGAAATATGTTTCGGCGGCGACAATGACATCTGTATTGGATAGCAACTTGGAGCATGTGGGCGAAAATCGCTGGCAGGATGCTGCGGATAAATGGAGCAAGTTGGGTGACCGGGGAACATGGCATTTTATTGGTCATCTCCAAACGAATAAGGTTAAAGATGTGATTGGAAAATTTAAATTTATACATTCGCTTGACCGCTTATCGCTCGCTCAGGAATTGGACAAGAAGGCAGCCGCTCTGGGACTGCGAGTCAAAGCTTTTGTGCAAGTCAATATTTCTGGGGAAATGTCCAAATATGGCTTGTCCTCTGAGGCGGTTGTTCCCTTTTTGGAACAAATTCGTGAGTTGGAGCATGTGGACGTGATTGGCTTGATGACGATGGCTCCTCATGAAGAAGACCCGGAAAAAACTCGGCCTGTGTTTCGGGGATTGCGTGAATTACGGGATACGTTAAATGGACAAGCCTTGACCAGAGAACCCATCGTTCACTTGTCAATGGGGATGTCCAATGATTTTGAAGTGGCAGTTGAAGAGGGAGCGACCTGGCTGCGGCTTGGTTCCGTACTGGTCGGACGAGAGGAGGATTTCCATTGGGCGTAATGAATAAGTTCATGAACTTTCTGGGGCTTCAGGAAGAAGAGGAAGTTATAGAGCGAGAGGTTATGAATACGCCGGAAGATCAAGAAATTGAAACCCCAAGCTTTGATAAACGTAAGAACCAGAAGGGCACTAATGTTGTCAGCATCCATTCACAGAAAAATGTGAAAGTTGTCCTGTATGAGCCGCGTTCTTATGATGAAGCACAGGAAATTGCCGACCATATCCGTTCCCATCGCACCGTCGTAGTTAATTTGCAACGAATTCGCAAGGATCAGGCGCTGCGCATTATTGATTTTTTGAGTGGTACTGTGTATGCACTGGGTGGTGGTATTTCCAAGGTCGGGAATAATATTTTTCTGTGTACACCAGATACGGTTGAGATTCAAGGCTCTATTACAGAAATACTGGCTGACACTGAACAAGAACTTAACAGAATGAGGTGAACTTTTCTTGATCGAGGTAATTTACTGGCTATTTCAGATTTATTCGTACATGATCATTGCATATGTTCTGCTGTCTTGGCTTCCTAATGCCAGAGAGAGTGTAATTGGTGATTTACTTGCCAAGTTTGTGGAGCCGTATTTGTCTCCTTTTCGCAGGTTTATACCGCCAATCTTCGGGATGATTGATATTTCACCCATCGTTGCGCTGATTGCTCTGCGTTTTGCGTCGTACGGTTTGATTTCTTTAATTGGTAATTTCGTCTAGGAGGAGTTATGCGAACTGAGATTTATGAGCATTTTCACCCGGATGAACGGGACTATGTGGATCGCGCTTCCGAATGGATCAGTCATGCGGGAGCTTATCATGAGCAGAAGCTGACTGATTTTTTGGACCCGCGCCAACAGTACATATTGGAGACACTTGCTTCGAAGGAAGACAAGGTCACGATTAGGGTAGATGGCGGATACATGGCTTCGGAACGAAAGCGGGCGCTTATTGCGCCCGATTATTCGTATTTGGACGGTGAGGAGATGGGGATTCAGGTCCTTTCCATCACATCTGACGATCATAAAATAGGTACCCTTGAGCACGGTGATTATCTAGGTGCCCTACTGGGGCTTGGAATCAAACGTGGGAAAATCGGGGACATTCATGTACTGGATGATGGGTGCCATGTATTGGTAGCTTCAGAGATTGGTGATTTTATGACGATGCATTTACAGCAGGTACATCGTGTTCATGTATGGACAGAACTGTTGCCTGTAGCGAGTCTGCGAACGAAGGAAGTTGCATTAGATGCGCTAGATCTGACGGTCGCTTCTTTGCGCCTGGACGGTATTGCCAGCGACGTGTACAAGTTAAGCCGAAGTAAAATATTAACACCGATCCGGGCGGGGCGGTGCCGGGTAAATTGGAAGGTGGAGGAGAATCCATCCACTCCACTTAAAGCGGGGGACGTTATTTCCATGCAGGGTTTTGGGCGTTTCAAAGTGCTTGAAACAGACGGGATGACAAAAAAGGGAAGATTCCGTGTCAAAATTGGTAAGTTTGTATAGCTGTAGGCAGGAATCACGAGCTTTCTGTCGAAAGAATTAAGCTATAGCGAAGAACTGGAACGATTTTGCTCTGTACAGTATTCACAAAACGGGGTATGATGACCGATAGATGATAGTGAGCGTCGTGACGCGGAAAATGTATTTTTTGTCAATCTTATAGGAGGTGGACGGCATGCCATTAACGCCATTGGATATACATAACAAGGAATTTGCCCGCCGGCTTCGCGGTTATGATGAGGATCAGGTTAATGAATTTTTGGATCAGGTGATCAAAGATTACGAGGGCGTTATTCGTGAAAATAAAGAACTCAGCACCGAGTTGTTGAACGTACAGGAGAAGCTCGATCATTTCGCGACGATTGAGGACACGCTGAGTAAGACGATTATCGTAGCGCAGGAAGCGGCAGATGAAGTTCGTAACAACGCCAAGAAAGAATCCCAACTGATCGTGAAGGAAGCGGAAAAAAATGCGGACCGTATTGTGAACGAAGCATTGTCCAAATCCCGCAAGATCGCGTTGGAGGTTGAAGAACTGAAGAAGCAGGCATCGATTTACCGAGCACGGTTTCGTACACTGGTGGAAGCACAGCTTGACTTGTTAAGCCAAGACGGCTGGGAAGCACTTGAAAACCGGGAACGCGAAGTACTGGAGCGCGAGCGTGAGATGAAAGAAATTTACTAATTTCATTTCTGACAAGCTTTTATTAGGCTTTGTTAGGGTTGACTTTTATCTTTAAACAGGCTATAACTGTAAATACTATACTGAATTCAATGATTATCCGTCTGTAGGCTGATGATTGTTATTCAAGGCAACGATGTTGCTGATTTCGATGAATTTAACATGTTTAATTCGTTGATGGGAACGAGTACGTCATGATTTGTCCCTCAGAGAGTTGGCCTTCCGGTGCAAGCCAACGTTCAGAACATGACCGAAGATCCTCCCGGAGAAGTGAGCTGAAGCGCTTAAGATTTATGGCGTGTGTAAGCAATCACCGTTTGCCATGCGTTATAATGGCGCCCTGCTGTAGTTGAGTGGGGCTCAGAGAGCCGTGATGAGACTGTATTTTTAATGGTCTGTTTTTACGGAATCAGGGTGGTAACGCGAGCACAGTCTCGTCCCTTTACAGGGATGGGGCTTTTTTTGTTGCTTTTTTTAGGAAATGCTAGAGAAATCAATGATGAGCAGAGAGGGAGTATGACAGTATGAACAGAGTGGATGTTAAAGAAAAAGCACGGTCTCGTGACCTACGCATCCTGAGCAAATGGAAGCAGGAGGACACATTCCGTAAATCCATCACAAATCGTGAAGGAAAGCCAAATTTTGTGTTTTATGAAGGCCCACCAACAGCTAACGGTAAACCGCATATCGGTCACGTGCTGGGCCGTGTAATTAAGGATTTCGTCGGTCGCTATCAGACAATGAAGGGATACCGCGTCGTACGTAAGGCAGGCTGGGACACGCATGGCTTGCCGGTAGAATTGGGTGTACAAAAGCAGCTGGGAATCTCCCACAAACCTGAAATTGAAGAATACGGTGTTGAAAAGTTTATTAAAAAATGTAAGGCGAGCGTGTTTGAGTATGAGCAACAATGGCGTGATTTAACCGAAGCAATCGGATATTGGACAGACCTCGATAACCCGTACATTACATTGGATAATAACTATATCGAGAGTGTATGGAACATTTTGGCGACGATTCATGAAAAAGATCTGCTGTATCGTGGTCATCGTGTGAGTCCATATTGCCCGGATTGTCAAACGACGCTAAGTTCTCATGAAGTAGCGCAGGGCTACAAAGATGTGAAGGATCTGAGCGCCACGGCTAAATTCAAGCTGCATAGCAGTGGTGAATATGTACTGGCTTGGACGACAACGCCTTGGACCTTGCCGAGTCACGTGGCGCTCGCCGTCAACCCTGAACTGGAATATGCACGTGTGAAGCAGGAAGACGGTGTATACATCGTTGCTAAAAATCTGGTTGAGGACGTAATTAAAGGCGATCATGAAGTGATTGGCACGCTATCCGGTTCAGAACTGGTTGGCCAAACGTATACCCCGCCATTTACGTATTTTCAGGTTGAGAAGGGTAATCAGATTCTGGGTGCGAAGTTCGTAACAGACTCCAGCGGTACAGGTATCGTTCATATGGCTCCGGCGCATGGTGAGGATGATTACCGGGTATGCCGTGAAAATGGTGTTGAATTTATCAACGTGGTGGATCTTCAAGGTAACTATGTAGAGGAAATCACTGATTTTGCAGGCCGTTTTGTTAAAGACTGTGATGTAGATATTGTTAAAATGCTGTCCGAAAAAGGCTTGCTGTACAGCAAGGAAAAATACGAGCATAGCTATCCGTTCTGCTGGCGCTGCGACACTCCATTATTGTACTATGCTATGGACAGCTGGTTTATCAAAACAACTGCGATCAAGGATCAATTGATTGCCAACAACAGCGAAGTCGAATGGTACCCGGGGCATATACGTGAAGGACGTTTTGGCAAGTTTTTGGAGGAACTGGTGGATTGGAACATCAGTCGCGATCGCTATTGGGGTACACCACTAAACATCTGGGTTTGTGAGGAAACTGGAGAACAGTTCGCTCCACATAGTATTGCTGAATTGAGGGAACGTGCGATTGGCGATGTACCAGCGGACATTGAGCTGCACAAACCATATGTAGATGATATTAAGGTTCGTAGTCAATGCGGTAAGTACGAAATGACTCGTACACCGGAAGTAATCGACGTATGGTTCGATAGTGGCTCCATGCCGTTTGCACAGCATCATTATCCTTTTGAAAATAATGAAACGTTCGAGCAGCAATTTCCGGCAGATATGATCTGTGAAGGAATTGACCAGACTCGTGGCTGGTTCTATAGCTTGCTTGCGGTTTCGACTATGCTGACTGGCAAAGCTCCTTATAAAGCTGTCATGGCGACAGGCCATGTACTGGATGAGCAAGGGCAGAAAATGTCTAAATCCAAGGGCAATGTTATTGATCCGTGGGAAGTGATTGACGAGTACGGTACAGATGCTTTCCGTTGGGCATTGCTGTCCGATAGTGCACCATGGAATAGCAAACGTTTCTCCAAAGGCATTGTAGGCGAGGCTAAATCGAAGCTGGTCGATACGCTTGTCAATACACACGCTTTTCTGACCTTGTATGCGGATATCGACGGATTTGATCCGGCACAGCATCCGTTCAAACCATCGGCTCATAAGTTGGATCGTTGGATTTTGTCCCGTCTGAACAGCCTCATTTTGGTAGTGGACAAAGCGCTGGCTGTAAATGACTTCCTGAACTCATCTAAAGCAATTGAATCGTTTGTGGATGAGCTGAGCAACTGGTATATCCGTCGTTCACGCGACCGATTCTGGGGCAATGGTCTTACAGAAGATAAGCTGGATGCATACCGTACACTGACCGAAGTGCTGTTAACGACTGCCAAACTGCTTGCGCCGTTTACACCACTGCTTGCAGAGGATATTTACCTCAACCTAAGCAACGGGGAAAGTGTTCATCTGGATGATTATCCGACTGCCAATGAATCCTTGATCGATCCGGAACTGGAACGAGATATGGAAACGGCACGCCGTGTCGTCGAATTGGCGCGTAACGTCCGCAACGAAACGGGTTTGAAAACGCGTCAACCGTTGTCCGAGTTGATTCTGTCCATGGATCAGGATTTTGAACTGAGTGGCTATGAGGAAATCATCAAAGATGAGATTAACGTGAAGCATATTCATGTGGAGACGGACGATAGCGGCTTTGTAGATTTTACACTGAAACTGAATTTGAAAGTAGCAGGCAAGAAATACGGCAAAAATGTCGGTTTTCTACAAAACTTTTTCAAGGGAATGTCTGCTGAGGATACCCGTTCTGTTGTAGAAAAAGGAGTGTTAAACGTCACTTCTCCAGAAGGTGAAGAACTGCAAGTTACGGCCGAAGAATTGCTGGTGGAGAAAAAAGCAAAAGAAGGCTTCGCTTCTGCTTCCGGTTATGGCTTAACGGTAGCGTTGAACACAGACATTACACCGGAGCTGGAGCAAGAGGGCTGGGTACGTGAAGTGGTTCGTGCGGTACAGGATTATCGTAAAAAACTGGATCTGCCGATTGAAAAGTATGTGGCGTTGACGTTGGATGTAGATAATGAGCTGCGTCTGGCCATCGAAAGCTTCGACTCTGTGTTGCGTGAGAACGTATTGGTTACTACTGTGACATTTGGTCAAGCCGAACCGGCAGAACATGTGGAAGTGAACGGTAAAACCATCGGCGTTCATATTGGGGAATAATTACAAGCCCCCTGTCCCATAATACAATAACAGGCAGCATATAAAAACGAGCCTAAGCATCGGAAACGGGTTTTCTCCGTTACGTGCTTCGGCTCGTTTGCTGCGTTCAGGGCAGCCATGGGAAAAGGGGGATTGTGCATATGACGGCACGATCAAGGCGTAGACAGGGAAGGAGTCTCCGAGGGGTAAACGGAGAAGGGGCTGCCATAGCCGCAGATAAAAGCAAAACAGGTAATCAGGCAGAGCAATTAAGTCGTGTTGAAAAGCTGATACGTGCTGTGTCAGAGCAGATGGAACGGACACGAATTGCAGATTACGCTTTGCTGCTGAATAAGCCTTGGCGATTACTCTGGCTAAATCTAATATCAGGCGTTTCCCGGGGAATCGGCATCGCGCTAGGTTTTACTTTTTTTGCCGCTACCATTATTTATGTGCTGCAAGTGCTCGGAGCGTTGAATTTGCCGATTATCGGTGATTATATCGCTGATATTGTACGGATCGTACAGCGACAATTGGAGCTTACCACCTATTAGGCAGCGATCTCCACTTTGAAGTTCACGATTCGTCTTCGTGCGTATCCGGCTCCAGTAGACCTTCGCCCTCGCCATCTTCGATATAACGCTGATAAATGGAGCTGCGAATAACAGATACATTTTGTCCATAAATGTCAGTAGCAATAAAGCTTTCGTATGGCTCAACGAAGCCCATATTATCATCGCCTGCTTCAATTTCCATATCATCATAACTGTGGATTTCTCCACTTTCAGCCATGGCTGGTGTGTTAGATGTACCCCAATTTTCGACGATCTGCCAAGCATCTTCACCGTCGAAGCCGTTTTGATCATCACGCTCATCCAGACTCGTTCTGCCGAACGAGGGAGCGAGAAATTCTTCCTCTACTGGGCGGCGGTTAGACACTTCTGTTTCGGGACTGTACTCTTTACAGTAAATGGTATAGGGAACAGCCAGTAGGCGCTCATAGGGAATGGGTTTACCGCTGGCGGCACAAATGCCATACGTCCCCTTTTCCATAGCCATCAGAGCTGATTCGATGCGTTCTAATTGGAATTCGTCGTGTTCCAGTAAGGAAATATCCTTGGCTCGCTCGTAGGTTTCGGTAGCCAGGTCTCCTGGGTGGTTATCAATAGGAGAAAGCTCGCCGGTTTGGTCGCGTTGGGAATCGCCGAGTCCGTAATGGTCGTTGTTTTGCAAACGATGCTCAATTTCTTTTTTGCGTTCCAGCAGTTCGTTACGCAAGCCCTGCAATTGTTGCTCCGTCAATGGGGACATGGAATCCTCTCCTTGTTCTAGGTTTACATGCGCATGCGTTGTGTCGAGTATGCTCCATGTAGTTTGCACCGGGAAGACCTCTTTTACATAGGAAATTCTAATCAAATGCGAAGGAGTTCATTTTATGAATGATCTGTACTTGAAGCTTGCGGGATTCGTGGACGATCTGAGAATGCTTATGCTACAATAAATGGGTTCAACAACGGATATAAGCGGATCGGAGTGACGAAGGACTGTGATTTATTTTGGTATTGCGCTAATTATTTTTTTGATTGATCAGGGAGTCAAATATTTGGTGGCTACGCGGATGGAATTGTACGAACAAATACCAGTCATCGGCAATTTCTTTTTAATCACCTCCCATCGAAATCGTGGAGCCGCTTTTGGGATTTTGGAAGGTCAACGTTGGCTTTTTATCGTGATTACAATTGTAGTGGTGATTGGTATCGTCTGGTACCTGCGAAAAACAGTCAAGGCTGGACAGAAGCTACTTCCTGTTGCGCTAAGTTTGGTGCTGGGGGGAGCAGTCGGTAACTTTTTGGATCGAGCTATTTCAGGGGAAGTAGTTGATTTTGCACAATTTAATTTTGGAAGCTATACGTTCCCCGTTTTTAATGTGGCAGATTCGGCAATTGTCATCGGTGTAGCACTGATTATTTTGGATACATTGCTGGAATCGCGTCGGGAAAAAGGAAATGGCAATGATAGCATTGAAGGGAAGTCATAGCATGAGCGAAGTGAATGAAAACGGCGAAGCCGCAGGTCTGTCTTATGAGGACGAACTGGAGGGTGAATCTCTGGAATGGACGGCCGATTCCGGGGATGCCAAAACGCGTATAGACAAATATATCGCCGAAGAAATGAAGGAAGTGTCTCGTTCTCAGATACAGCTGTGGATCGGAAACGGTCGCGTGCTGGTGAACGGTACGGCGATCAAGGCGAACTACAAGCTGGCTGAAGGAGATCGTATTGTATTATCGGTACCGGAGCCAGAAAGTGTAGATATTGTACCGGAAAATATTCCGTTGGATGTCGTTTACGAGGACTCGGACGTTATTGTTATTAACAAGCAACGTGGTCTGGTCGTGCATCCTGCACCGGGACACTCTTCGGGAACATTGGTTAACGCACTGATGTACCACTGTCACGATCTTTCCGGCATCAACGGGGAATTACGTCCTGGTATTGTTCACCGTATTGATAAGGATACATCAGGACTGCTGATGGCGGCTAAAAATGATCAGGCTCACGCATCACTTGCAGCACAGCTTAAGGACCATAGTGTGACTCGGAAATATATCGCCTTAGTTCACGGTCATTTGAGCCACGATCAGGGAACGGTAGATGCTCCGATTGGCCGCGATTCCGGTGATCGTAAATTGTTCACAGTGACGGAACGTAACAGCAAGCATGCAGTCACCCATTTTCTCGTCATTGAACGGTTGGGGGATTATACCCTGCTTGAACTTCAATTGGAAACAGGACGCACACACCAAATTCGTGTTCACATGAAATTTATTGGACACCCATTGGTTGGCGACCCTATGTATGGGCGCAGCAAAGGGGTTCGTATGGATGGTCAGGCGCTGCATGCGGCGGTACTGGGCTTTAAGCATCCATCCACTGGAGAGTACATGGAATTCAACAGACCGATCCCTCCTGATATGGAGGATGTGTTAGCGTCCCTGCGTAGTCGCTAAAACAATGACAATTTGCATTCCTATTCACAAACCTGAATAAATTATTAAGTTAAACCGCCTAAATGGCGGTTTTTTTATTGTGGGATAAGGTATGGGTAAAAACAACTATGGATAATTATACAATGAAGTTGTATAATTATTAGAGTGCTTCCGGTGGTTCCGGTTGAACTGGTGTTGACACACGATTTTCAATCTGTCATACTTCTTGTAGTTGCGATGAACTTTGTCCAAGAGATGGCTAACCATCTCACACTATGAGAAGCAGGACAAAGGAAATCCTGAATAGCACCTTTAAATCAGTCCCGTGAGGCTGGCAAGGTAACGTGAATGGATCACTGATCAGTGCATCCGCTGCGGCGGTATGTCTTCAGTGTGTCCGAGAGATCGGAGAACAGTAGAAGACTGTTCACACGAGACTCCTTGCCAAACTTGGGCAAGGAGTCTTTTTTGTATCCGAACACGGGACCAGGTCTGAAGGGAACATCACCTGAGGAGGCTGGAAGCATGAGTCATGAAACACATGTACTGATGGATGAAATTGCGATTCGTCGGGCATTGACACGGATTGCACATGAAATTTTGGAGAAAAACAAAGGTATTGACGATTGTGTGCTAGTAGGTATTCGAACACGCGGAGTTCATCTGGCGCAACGCCTGGCTGAAAAAATTGCTGAGATTGAAGGCGCACCAATTCCATGGGGAGAGCTGGATGTCACAGCCTACCGGGATGACCGGAGCAGCGTAGCTGAAGCTAAAGGAAATGGAAAAGAGCTTTTGATGAATCCTGCTGACGTATCGGTTCATGATAAGAAAGTCATTCTCTTTGACGATGTGCTGTACACAGGCCGCACCATCCGCGCGGCGATGGATGCATTGATGCACTGCGGACGACCGCAAATGATTCAGCTGGCAGTGCTAGCAGATCGCGGACACCGTGAGCTTCCGATTCGTCCGGATTACATCGGCAAGAACATCCCGACCTCCAAATCTGAGGAAATCGTAGTAGCCCTTCAAGAGACGGACGGTAAGGACGAAGTGACAATCATTCAGAACCGGGGGGAACAGCTATGATCACAACAGCCAGTCAACTTAAAGAACGTAGCCTGCTCGGGTTAAAGGAACTTAGCCGAAATGAAATCGAGTCCATTCTGGATCGTGCTCATTATTGGGAATATCAACCAGAAAAACTGGTTCCAGTACTGCAATCACGCTTTGCGGCCAACATGTTTTTTGAAAACAGCACTCGCACCCGCTTTTCTTTTGAGATGGCAGAGAAGCGGCTGGGCGCTCAGGTTTTGAACTTTTCCGCTGCGGCTTCCAGTGTGGAAAAAGGGGAGTCCATTTACGATACAGTACGTACGCTCGAATCCATGGGCATTGATGCAGGAGTCATCCGGTTAAAGCCAGCCGGGGTGCTGCAAGAGCTTGCTGAGAAGGTCAGTGTTCCACTGGTTAATGCAGGGGACGGCAACAATGAGCATCCGACACAGGCTCTGCTGGACCTGTACACCATGCGCAAAACTTTCGGTGAGCTTAAAGGCTTGAGAGTATCCATCATAGGAGACATTCTGCACAGCCGTGTCGCTCGCTCGAATCTGTGGGCCTTGCAAAAATTCGGAGCCAAGGTTAGCTTCTGCGCTCCTGATAATATGCAAGCACCTGATCTTGCGGCGTACGCGCCTTATGTTCCGATGCAAGAGGCACTACAGGCGGACGTGGTCATGATGCTTCGGGTACAGCTGGAACGGCATGCCGAAGGGATGTTGCGCTCAGCGGATGAGTACCGAGAGCAGTACGGTTTGACAGAGAAAAGAGCAGCGAACCTGAAGCCCGGAACAATTATCATGCATCCAGCTCCAGTGAATCGGAACGTGGAAATTGATAGTGCGGTTGTGGAAAGCGAACAATCACGAATTTTTCCACAAATGGCAAACGGGGTTCCGATCCGCATGGCGGTTATGGAACGGGCAATGAAGCTGTAGAAACTGTCAGTAGGATCGTAGGAAAAGTTGCAGAAAACTGAGCGGAGGAATATTTCAGATGAAACAATTAATTATGAATGCAAGCGTATTGAACGAGCAGGGCGAGGCTGAATTGAAATCCATCCTAATCGCCGACGGAAAGATTTTGGCTATCGCAAATGCGGATGCTGGAGTTAGCCTACTTGTAGAAGAAGGGGCATCTGGACAGGAGCGCGAAGTCGAAAAAATCGACGCCCAGGGCAAGCTGGTCATCCCCGGTTTAATCGACATGCATGTGCATCTGAGAGAACCTGGCTTTGAATATAAAGAAACAATTGAAACGGGCAGCCGTGCGGCGGTGAAAGGCGGATTTACGACGATTGCCTGCATGCCAAACACACGTCCAGTGACGGACAATGTTGACACAGTCCAGCTGGTATTGAAAAAGGGACAGGAAGCCGGGTTTGCCAAGGTTCTTCCTTACGCAGCCATTACGAAAAACGAACTGGGTCGTGAGCTGACAGATTTTGAAGCGCTCAAAGCAGCAGGTGCAATCGGCTTTACTGACGATGGTGTCGGGGTGCAAAGCGCGCAAATGATGAAGGACGCCATGGCGTGGGCCAAGGCACTAGATATGCCGGTTATTGCACACTGTGAAGATAACACGCTTGTTGAAGGAGCGGCTGTGACGGACGGCGAATTTGCCAAGCGCCACGGACTTAAAGGCATTCCGAACGAATCCGAAGCCATTCACGTCGGACGTGACATTTTGTTATCCGAGGCAACCGGGGCACACTATCATGTATGCCATGTCAGCACAGAGCAGTCAGTGCGGTTAATCCGCCACGCGAAATCTTTTGGTATCAAGGTAACGGCTGAGGTATGCCCACACCACTTGGTATTGTCAGATGAGGACATTCCTGGGCTGGATGCGAACTGGAAAATGAATCCTCCGCTACGCTCCCCACGTGATGTGCAGGCATGCATCGAGGGACTGGAAGACGGTACGATTGACATCGTCGTAACCGACCATGCAGCGCACAGTGAGGAAGAGAAGGCAAGAGGGATGGAGCTGGCGCCATTCGGGATCGTTGGATTTGAGACGGCCTTCCCGCTGTTGTACACGAAATTCGTAGCTACCGGACAGTGGACGCTGGACTTTCTGGTGCGTCGTATGACTGCTGATCCAGCGCGTGTCTTCCGCCTTGATACGGGACGCCTGGAAGAAGGAGCTCCAGCTGACCTGACCATGATTGATCTGGAGCAGGAGCAGGCAGTTGATCCGCAAACGTTTGCCAGCAAAGGACGCAACACTCCTTTTACAGGCTGGAAGCTCAAAGGCTGGCCTGTGAAAACTTGGGTAGACGGCAAACTGGTATGGTCTGCTGACGAAGCAAAATAAATAGAAACCACTAAAAAAATAGAACCTTATAGCAGGAAACAATATAGAGGAGTGAGACGGGATGCAGGCAAGATTGTTACTTCAGGACGGCACGCTGTTTACAGGCACATCATTTGGTGCGGAAGGTGATAAAACAGGCGAGGTCGTTTTCAACACAGGGATTACAGGCTATCAAGAGGTGCTGACTGATCCCTCTTACTGCGGACAAATCGTAACGATGACTTACCCGCTGATTGGCAACTATGGAATTACTCGTGATGACTTTGAATCGGTACGGCCTTATGTCCATGGCTTTGCTGTTAGACATTACGAGCCAGCGCCAAGTAACTGGCGTGCTCAATACAGCGTGGGCGATTTGCTGAAGGAATATGGCATCATTGGCATTAGCGACATCGACACCCGCATGCTTACCCGGATTATTCGCCATCACGGCACGATGAAGGGCATTTTGACGACTGGTTCCCAGCCGCTGGAAGAACTGAAAGAAATGATGTCTGACTTGACCATTGAAGAACTGCGCAATCAGGTTCCTATGACTTCCACACCTCATCCGTACAGCAGTCCTGGCAACGGAGAGCGGATCGTATTGATTGACTACGGTGCCAAAAGCGGCATTTTGCGCGAACTGAATAAACGGGACTGCGATGTAGTTGTCGTTCCACATGATACGACGGCTGAGGAAATTCGTCGCTTGGACCCAGACGGTATCCAGCTGTCTAACGGCCCTGGAGATCCAAAAGACGTACCCCATGCCGTTCGTACGGTAGCTGAACTGTTAGGGGAATATCCGATTTTCGGAATTTGCTTGGGACACCAGTTGTTCGCTTTAGCTTCGGGAGCGGATACGGAAAAGCTGAAATTCGGACATCGCGGTGGTAACCATCCGGTGAAAGAACTGGAGAGCGGACGCTGCTTTATCACATCACAAAATCACGGCTACACGGTGAATGAGGATTCGATCCAAGGTACTGAGCTTGAAGTGACGCATATTAATAACAACGATAAAACGATTGAAGGTCTTAAACATACCAAGTATCCCGCGTTTTCGGTGCAATATCATCCAGAGGCTGCACCAGGACCTTACGATAATGGCTACCTGTTTGACCGCTTTCTGGACATGATCCGTGAGCACAAAAGAAATCATCCAAAGCAACCGCGTCAGGCTGCTATCGCCGCCGCAGTGAGAGGAGAGCGCTAATATGCCGAAAAATACAGAACTTAAAAAAATACTTGTGATCGGTTCCGGTCCTATCGTCATTGGTCAGGCAGCAGAATTTGATTACGCTGGTACACAAGCTTGTCAAGCGCTCAAAGAAGAAGGCGTCGAGGTAGTACTGATCAACAGTAATCCGGCAACCATCATGACAGACACCAACATGGCAGACAAAGTATACATCGAGCCGATTACACTTGATTTTGTAACACAGATTATCCGTCAAGAGCGTCCAGATGGGCTGCTTCCTACGCTGGGAGGACAGACAGGTCTGAATATGGCAGTGGAACTGGCTCGCGCCGGAGTGCTGGAGCGTGAAAACGTCAAGCTACTGGGAACTCAACTGAATTCGATAGAAAAAGCCGAAGATCGTGATCTGTTCCGTGATTTGATGCGCGAGTTGGAACAACCTGTACCGGAGAGTGTAATTGTAACAACCTTGGAAGAATCGTTAGAATTTGCCAACGAAATCGGTTATCCAATTATCGTTCGCCCGGCTTATACGCTAGGGGGAACAGGCGGTGGTATCTGTTCCACAGAAGAAGAACTGCGTGAAACCGTCAGCTCTGGCTTAAGATACAGTCCAATCGGACAATGTTTGGTGGAAAAGAGTATCGCAGGTATGAAGGAAGTCGAATATGAGGTCATGCGTGACGGCAATGATAACTGCATCGTTGTCTGTAATATGGAGAACTTTGATCCAGTCGGCGTGCATACTGGCGACAGTATCGTCGTAGCTCCGAGTCAGACGCTGTCAGATCGCGAATACCAGATGCTGCGCTCCGCTTCTCTGAAAATTATCCGCGCCCTCAATATCGAAGGCGGCTGTAATGTACAGTTTGCGCTTGATCCGCACAGCTATCAATACTATGTAATTGAAGTAAACCCGCGCGTAAGTCGCTCCTCGGCACTGGCTTCCAAGGCAACCGGATATCCGATTGCTAAAATGGCTGCCAAAATCGCACTGGGCTACACGTTGGATGAAATTGTGAATCCGGTAACGGGACAAACGTATGCTTGCTTTGAGCCAACACTGGATTACATCGTGAGCAAAATACCACGCTGGCCATTTGACAAATTCATTTCTGCCAACCGCAAGCTGGGCACGCAAATGAAAGCAACGGGTGAAGTCATGGCCATCGGACGCACATTCGAAGAATCCATCCATAAAGCGGTACGGTCGTTGGAAATCGGTGTACACCGTCTGCATCTTAAGGGAGCCGAACAGCTGTCTGATGACGTGCTCCAGGATCGTCTGATTAAAGCAGATGATGAGCGGTTGTTCTTGGTAGCCGAGGCGTTCCGTCGCGGCTGGCAGCAGCAGGAGATTCAAGATTTGACGAAAATTGACTGGTGGTTCCTCGATAAGGTAGAGGGAATCGTCAAGTTCGAAGCCATCATCGCTGGAGAGTCTGAGCTGACCTACGAAACACTCTATCAGGCCAAACGTAAAGGTTTTACCGACCGCTCGATCGCCGAGATTCGCAGTATGGGCCAAAACGATAGTATGACAACCGAGCGTGAGGTGCGTGAATTCCGTCTAGCTCAAAACCTGCGTCCGGTCTACAAAATGGTAGATACGTGCGCAGCCGAGTTTGAAGCCACAACTCCGTATTACTACTCCTCTTACGAGGTGGAAAATGAAGTGATTCCATCTAGCAAAGAGAAAGTTATCGTACTCGGCTCTGGACCGATTCGGATCGGGCAAGGAATTGAATTTGATTACTCCACCGTACATGCGGTATGGGCTATTCAAAAAGCGGGCTACGAAGCAGTGATTATCAATAACAACCCGGAGACGGTATCTACGGACTTTAACACATCCGACCGCCTCTACTTTGAACCGCTCTTCTTCGAAGATGTCATGAATGTCATCGAGCAGGAAAAACCGATTGGGGTTATCGTCCAGTTCGGTGGTCAAACGGCCATTAATCTCGCAGCTCCGCTGAGTGCGGCAGGCGTGAATATTTTGGGTACGAGTCTGGAAAGTATCGATGAAGCGGAAGACCGGAAAAAGTTCGAGCAACTTTTGTCTCGTCTGGCTATCGCACAGCCTAAAGGCAACACGGTCACATCGGTAGATGAAGCAGTAGGAACCGCACAGGCGCTAGGCTATCCGGTCCTGGTACGGCCATCCTACGTCTTGGGCGGGCGCGCTATGGAAATCGTATACTCAGATACGGAATTGCTGCGGTACATGGAAGAAGCGGTTAAAATCAATCCAGAGCATCCGGTGCTCATCGACCGTTATATGCTGGGTAAAGAAGTTGAGGTCGACGCCATCTGCGACGGCGAGACAGTATTGGTACCAGGCATTATGGAGCATGTAGAACGGGCCGGGGTTCACTCAGGTGACTCTATCGCGGTGTATCCACCACAGCACTTGTCTGCCGAGTTGAAACAAAAAATTGTGGAAATTACAATCAGCATCGCTAAGGAATTGAAAACGATCGGTCTGGTAAATATCCAGTTTGTTATTCATCAAGACGAGGTGTACGTGATCGAGGTTAATCCTCGCTCCTCGCGGACAGTTCCTTTCTTGAGTAAAGTAACAAATATCCCGATGGCGAATCTGGCTACACAGGCTATTTTGGGCGGTAAGCTTAAAGATGCAGGTTATTCAGAAGGTCTATGGCCTGAAAGTAATTATGTCTCGGTTAAGGTTCCGGTATTCTCCTTTGCCAAACTACGCCGTGTAGAGCCGACGCTGGGCCCGGAAATGAAATCCACAGGTGAAGTTATGGGACGCGACATTCAGTATGCCAAAGCCCTGTACAAAGGACTTGTGGGGGCTGGTATGAAAATTCCATCCACTGGGGCGATCATCATTACAGTGGCGGATAAGGACAAGGAAGAAGCTGTCGAGTTGATGCAGGGCTTTTACAGACTGGGCTATAAAATTATTGCAACAGGTGGAACAGCGGCTGCTATGGAGCAAGCCAACATTCCAGTGAACACGATCAATAAGCTGAGCGAAGGGAACCCGAACATCCTGGATATGATCCGTACGGGTGAAGCCAACTTTGTCTTCAATACGCTGACCAAAGGCAAAACGCCAGAGCGTGATGGATTCCGTATCCGCCGCGAAGCAGTTGAGAATGGCATTGTCTGCATGACCTCACTGGATACAGTACGCGCTTTGCTAAGAATGCTGGAAACGATCAATTTCACATCCGAATCCATGCCAGTCCTGAGCAAATAATGCGTTACGAATAGATGTGAGGAAATAAGTAGCACAGGGAAGGACATTCATCAGCTTCGGCTGACGGATGTCCTTTATCACGGGCAAATGTACCCGAATTGACGTGAAAAGGGGATGTAGAACGGTGAATGGAGCATTTCAGCAGATGGCAGGACGGCTGATGGTTGCGTTAGATTATCCCAATGTACAACAGGCTGAGCAGTTAATTCGGCAGCTAGAGGGGATTCCCTGTTATATAAAAGTAGGTATGCAACTGTTTTATAGTGCAGGACCAGCTTTTGTAGAACAGCTAAAGTCCAGAGGATACTCCGTATTTCTGGATTTGAAAATGCATGATATCCCTAACACGGTGCAGGGAGGGGCAGAGAGCATTACCCGCCTAGGTGTGGATATGTTCAACGTACATGCTGCTGGGGGCGTTAATATGATGTCAGCTGCTAAAGCTGGTGCAGAAGCAGCTATTTCGGCAGACAGCTCGCTTTCCATGCCGCTCATTATTGCAGTCACACAGCTGACCAGCACGGATCAGACGACCATGAATAAGGAGTTAGGTATTCCTGGTACGGTACAGGATGCAGTGGTTCGTTACGCTCAACTGACCCGTGAGGCGGGACTGGATGGTGTGGTAGCTTCCCCTTTAGAAGTGCCTGCCATTCGTGCTGTATGTGGATCAGAATTTAAGACGATAACCCCTGGCATACGCCCGGCAGGTAGTGCTGCAGGCGATCAATCGCGTGTGCTTACACCTGGACAAGCCATTGATCAAGGCAGCAGCTACATTGTCGTTGGACGTCCTATCACCGCAGCAGCAGACCCACGCGCCGCAGCGGAACACATTATTGAGGAGATGATACAAGTATGACTACATTGAATAGTATACCCGAGCAAATTGCATCCCATCTGTTACGTATTCAGGCGGTGGCATTGCGCCCGCAGCAGCCTTTTACATGGACATCGGGCATTAAATCGCCAATTTACTGCGACAATCGCCTGACCATGTCCTACCCGGAGGTACGCGAGCTGATCGCAGACTCCTTTGCTGTCCTCATTCGTGAGCAATATCCCGAAACCGAAGTCATTGCAGGGACAGCTACAGCAGGGATTCCTCATGCGGCCTGGGTGGCGCAAAAGCTAAATCTGCCAATGGCCTATGTAAGGGACAAAGCCAAAGGACATGGGAAAGAGAACCAAATTGAAGGCCGCATCAGCCCAGGACAAAAGGTTATGGTCATCGAGGATCTCATTTCTACAGGAGGCAGCTCCATTAAAGCAGCACAGGCTGTAGCACAAGCAGGCGCTCAGCCGTTAGCGGTACTAGCCATTTTCAGCTACCAGCTAGACAAAGCGACTCAAGCTTTTGAAGAAGCAGGTGTGGAGCTGCAAAGCTTGTCCAATTATACAGCTCTGATGAATGTTGCCTTGCGTGAAGGAACCATTCAGGAAGAAGAGATGGAACTGCTGCGTTCTTGGCGTCAGGACCCGGCTTCCTTTGGCAAATAAGATGAGCTATAGGGGACAACAGAGCTAATGATTAGAACGATTCGTACTCGTTGCTAACCATTGTAGATTGTTATGGCTCAGGCCGTGTAAATCGAATTCGATCCGGTTACACTACTCCTACCATCATGTGAAAAGAGGGAGCTCGGATGTATTGGATTTACTATGGCAGACTGTACACGACTAAATTCCAGGCAGGATGTCTGGCAAAAAGGTTGGAGCACGACGGCTGGATGTATGGCTACAATGATCCCCGCGCAGTGGAGGTGTACCGCTCGCGCAAAGGTCGTTATGGTGTCCGATTTATTCCGTAAGTCCACAAAAATAATTTTATAAAAGAAAATTTTCGAAAGACTATTGACGAAACACAAGAAAATGTTGTATATTAATTAACGTTGCTGTTATGAATGTGTAACGTGAATATACAAATTTTTTTGAGGGCCCTTAGCTCAGTTGGTTAGAGCGGTCGGCTCATAACCGATTGGTCGGGGGTTCGAGTCCCTCAGGGCCCATTTCCTCAAAAACCCTTGCGTAGCAAGGGTTTTTTTGTTGTTTATAGAGGGCGAGAAAATGGAGGGAAGTAGCATTTATAAGGGGGCGATTATAATTTGCTAACGTATTTGCTAACATGAACTTATTTTCGAGGTTTATCGCCCTTACTAAGCTGTTTCACAAATGGTAAATCTGCAGGTAAGAAATCATATTGGAGTATTGTTTCTTTGTTGACCCAACGTAATTGATCATGATCTATTAATTGAATTTCACCAGATACCCATGTAGCCCAAAATGCAATTAATTTTATTGAACCATCACCGTATGAATAAACAGATTCTCCAAGCTGTTGACCAACTTTAATATCAATCCTAAGTTCTTCTTTGATCTCGCGTCTAACACATTCTTCAAGTGTTTCATTGGGTTCCAACTTTCCACCAGGGAATTCCCACTTGCCAGCGAGTTTGTTGTCGGGGCCCCGTCTGGTGATTAAAAATTCGCCATCATTGTGAATAATGGCCGCCGTAACTAGTTTCATCGCCAACACCTCTTATAAAATGTATTGTATAATACAGAACTTTTTATCGAACTTTAAAAATATGCTCACGATGGTATTTTACATAATGTTTATGGCCTTCCAGTAAAGGGATTTTCATTTGATCTTTCACATTCATTAATAACTTACTTAGATCGTCGAGATAAGGAGAGATAAGTAACGAACCATCATCATCAAAGCTGATATAACCTCTATCATACAAAGTATCATGAGATGGACAAAAGAGAAAACCATTATACTTGTCGAGCCGTTCCTTATTGTTAGATTCGCGCCAAGGTTTACTGTGACTCGCTCTTAGAAAATTAATGTTATCGAGTCCACATAGTTTGCATTTCTTATCCAGCTTGATTAGTTCCTGTTTAAACTTGTCTTGTCCAACACGAGTTTGTACTAATTGTTCCCTGATTGTTTCTTCAGGTATTCGAGAAATATCATTTTCTACATCACTGATAATTTCATCTTCACTTTTAGCGACTAATTCTAAATCAGCAACAGTAATCCCAACTTTTGTGAAAAGAAAATTAGCAAGTTCCTCAGTTATCTGAAATAAGTAGCCAGTATTACCTCTCCCGGCTAAATTATATGGGGCATACTTCTTACCTTGTAAAACAAGGATATCATTCATATAATTCTTATATTTAATTGGCGTCGAAATATCACTATACTCGGCATCAACAATCCAACCATCCTGTTCCCAATTATCAACCGATCCCAAAGAGTCCGGTTTCTTAGACTCTCGATAATCGTTTTTAGCAATGATGACTGAGTGCATACGTCCCTTATAACTACTGAATATGATGTCTCCTTTTTTGACTGTAGTCATCGAAGTCCAGTGATGAAAGGTTTTACCGTCCTTATTTTTCTTTGGTGCCCATAAAAAGCCGCCATCATGCTCTTCACGATAAGTCTTATTCTGAAAAACAAAAAAGTATCTCATTTCTCTGGTCCCCATTTATTATTTAGATATTGTTCTCTTCTTAATTCTGCAATATCATGTTAATTCCTTGGAATATGACGATATTCGACACTTTTTTGTAACGAGAGCTTTGATCTAAGATTTTAGTCCGGTTTTTTTTCCGCGAAATGATTTAATTCGGCTTCAATGCGATCTACAGCTTCATCTTGCATCGTAGGAAGTAGGTGAGAGTATCGCTCATTGAACATGGCAGGAGTCATCCCTAGCCTTTCAGCTGCTACTTTAGGGTTTATGCCTATACGTAAAAGAAAGGAAGCGTGTGTGTGTCGCAGGTCATGAAAGCGAATTTTCTTGACTCCAGCCTTACGAACTAACACGTCCATACCCTCGGTGATACGCTTCGGCTTTATATATCCTCCCCATGGATAGCAGCAAACAAGGTCGTTATCCTCATATGTTTCTCCATATTGCTTTTTGTGTTCTTTTATTTGCTCTTGTCTATGTCTTAGATCATCAATAATCAATTGGAACAATTTCACGCGGCGTATGGAATCATTTGTTTTGGGGCGCTGTATAACCAATCCATTACGTGTCCAATTGGCGGTTTGAATGACCCGCAATTCCTTTTGTTCAAAGTCAATATCGCTCCATCGCAATCCTAAAATTTCTCCACGTCGCATTCCCGTATAAACTGCAAGAGAAAATACAATAAAGTGAACATGATCACGAGAGAAGTCGAGAAATTGTGTGAATTCTTCAATAGTCCAAAACTGCATTTCCTTCTGTTCGTTTGCATTAACTTTATTACGCATCGACACTTTGCTCATTATGTCTTCGGAAAGCAATCCAGACTCTGAATATGCAAGTCGCAAGGCTCTTTTTAGCACACCATGAATATTTTTAACGTACTCTTTTGAGTAACTTTTACGTAAATCAGCGTAGAATGTTTTTATTATTCTGGGAGTCAAGCTTTGCAACCTGATTTTCCCCAAGACTGGTATAATTCTAGCTTCTATTATTGTTTTTTCTGTATCGAAAGACGTTGGTTTAAAATTGGGCTTAGCATGTGTTTCAAGATATTCTAGTAGATATTCTGTGACAGTTATTTTTGAATCATCAGTATAAGTACCTTTTTCAATCTCAGCTATTTTCAAGTGACAAGCTTTCCAAGCTTCTTTTTCGCTTTTAAAACCCCCTTTTGTTTTCTGTCGTCGTCCTCCTGTGAGTGGATCAGATGGAAGATCAATTATATAAGTCCACGTCTTTCCTCTTTGATAAACATGCCCTTTCATTGTGCGACCTCCGAATTATGTTTTAATTTAGTTACGCTTTGAATTTATTAATTGGGATTACCTCGTTTTGAGTTGAGTCTTTGAAATGCAACAGCAATTTGAATTTTGGATTTCAGAAGTTCTACATTCTCTCGTTGATAGTAGTAGTCATCATGAAGCCGAGAAACGATTTGCTCAACTCGATCTGCAGCGAGCTCTTGCGGTACATGAAATTCGTCTGCCAAAAGCCTTACATATACGTCTTTGGTCATTTCTAAGGGTACGGGCAGGAGATAGTGGGGCATGGAAGCAATTAGGCTAAAATGCCAAGCCTGTGTCTCTTGCAAGTCCACAAAAAGACCAGGGAGATTTCCTTGATCTCCTTCGTGCTGCACGATATGTGAGAGTTCGTGAAAAAAGTCAGATCGTTGTTTTGGAATAGAGTCACTATTGTTTAAGAAAATAACGCTACCTTCTTCGTTCCAAAAAGCATGAGGCTTACCTTCGTAATACACAATGTCTGCTCCCCATAAAGCTGCAATCTGATCAATATCCAATTCATGTGGATAGTTGATATTCAGTGTTTGGTATAAATCACATATCAATAGTTCATTTTCCGTAGGCCTGTAATATGGAATCATTTATCATCACCTATAAAATTGAGCACATATGTTCGATTTTTGTTTTAAAAGAAAAGCCTTTACAGGCTTTTGTTAAAAGATAAATTATTTAATTCTTCTTAGTTCAGCAATGTCTGCTTCTTGAGAAATAGATCGAACGGATAGGCGCTCAAGTATTTTCTGCTGTTCATACTGAATTTGAAGCATGGTTTGTTGATTGTCTTTTAGAGAGGCTACATCATTAGTCAGTGTATCTGCAGCTTCAGTCAGTTCCTCGACCTTGGAATTAGTTGTTCCTACAATTTGAATGATCTGTTGAAGATGCTGACCATGACTCTGTTGAACCGTTTCAAAATTACCTATGCGGTCATCCATTGTTTGTAATTTATCAAGAATTTGATTCAGGATCTGTTCACTCATAAAAGTTCCTCCGTATCATCCGTTTTTATAATGACCAGGGAGTGGCACTGATTATTCTTTTTGTTCTTTTTCACGTTGTTTACGTTTCATTTCCCGCCAAGCTTGGATCGCTGCATCAGCAACTTCTTTTTCTTCCTCAGTCCAATCTTTACCGCCATTCATATAAGCATGGCCTTCTGAAGGACCTTTAGATATCGAACGCCCCAAAAGGTAGTCCCCAGAAACCTCTAGTATATCAGCCAGTTTTGATAATGTCTGTGAATCAACATCTCTTTTTCCTGATTCATAATTACCATAAGCTTGACGAGTAATACCAAGCTTTGTGGCCATATCTTCATGTGTAAGTTTTTTCAAAATTCGCTCTTTTTTTAACCGATCCAAGCTGAGCATTCAATCACCTCTATAACAGGAGTATAAAGCAACTTTTTGTTGCGTAGTACCCAAGGAAACAAAAAGTTGCTTTTTCCTGTTGACAGAAACAAAATGTTGCTTATAATAAACAGTGTAAGGAAACGAAATGTTGCATAGGGGTGGTGAATATGACGAGAGAATGGCTGGTCAAACTTCGGAATGATGCTAATAAGACTCATGATGAAGTTGCAACAAAGGTTAAAATTAGTCGTCAATACTATGGAATGATTGAGTCGGGAATTAGAAATCCAAGTGTTGATCTTGCGAAAAAAATTGCTTCTTTTTTGGAATTTGAATGGACTCTTTTTTTTGCAGATAAAAGCAACGAAATGTTGCTCAATAAAATTACTAAGGAGGTGGGGTGATTCTTAACAGGATAATAGTCCATTTTGAGCTTCCTAAAGAAGGAATTATGCAATCAACTAATTATTTAAGGAGGTTCCTCGGTATGGCAAAAGCTTTGATGACTCCAACTACATTAGCAGAAGCACTCCGCTTGGCGGCTGATCTAGCAGAGAAAAATGAGGAGTTGGAGCGGCAACTTACAGAATTACGATTGAACCGAGAATATCCGGAAGTATTACGCCCAGCTCACATTATGAAACTCATGGGTTACAGCAAAGCAAAAGTAGCGGAGTTAACTAATCACCCGACGTTTCCACATCTGAATCGTGGAAGACGAAAAGGTGAAGCTGTTACTGTTCTTAAATCGGATTTTTACGAATGGCTGAAAGGCCATTGATAAAGCCATTATTTTGTCTGAATTATGCTTACATCTTGGTCAACTTTAACTGTGCTTCAAAGGGATGAAGCATCCGCAATATGGTACCAGTATGGCGGATTGAAGAATTCAACAGGGGGGAGTGAAGCTCTGATTACATATTACTCTGAGATACCAGGCCTGCCTATTCCAATCTGGAATAATTTACGGATTAGGGAAGGGGATGAATCCCAATATGAAATTTGGCGCCATTATGCAAGCATGTCGTGTGCGGGCAGGGCTCAGTCAGGAAGAGATGGCTGAGCTCCTAAACCGAACACAGAGCTGTATCAGCAAAATTGAAAATGACCATAAAATACCCGACATGACTACGCTATTACGCTGGGTGGAAGTGACCGGAACAAGAGAGGTACTTGTGGCTTTTCTTTACGGAATGGATGGCCTACGGATGATACAAAACATTGTAACCATGATTGGAGGAACACGAACGATATGAGTACGATTCAAACACGAATCTATGAATTGAATCATTTTCGCAATTGGATTACAACCAATCCTGATCGTGTGGATGCTGATGTACGACCTGCTGCATTGGACTGGCTAAGTGGAGAAATTTCAAAGTTGGAGAAAAAGCAAAACGCCCGGCGGGTAGGCCGGACGCTTCGTGTAAGAGCCTGGTTAAAGTCTCTTGTGATAATAATTTTATCCTCTTTTTTTCCTGAACGCAAGGGGTGAAAAAGGAATGACACAACAAACCGTACTTGCCATTATTCAAAATTATGTCTCTACAACAAAGGCACTACGAGCTAATACAGCTATGTTTACAGCAATGTTAGCGGAGCGTTCAGTTCAGGATGAAGCTCTCCAGCAGCTGTGGCAGGAACGTGATGAGCTGTATGACCAATGGTATAACGCCGCAGTACGTTTACGGAAGATGCCTGAGGAATATGCTGCACTCGCAATATGTAAAATGGAACAACTGCAAGCTATGTAATTCACGGTTTGTATGGACAGGCCTGTCGGCCTTGTCTTCGACCACCGGACGGGAATTCAGATTTTTCCGCCGTGGGTTGAAGATGCGGCTGACGCATCTCAAAGTAGAGGCACGATGGTACGTGTAAACGCGATGGTGAGAATATCAGGCAGAATACGACGGAGCGTGCCTGACTGCTGGTTCGAATCCAGTCTGCTTTGAAAATACATAGGAAAGGAGGAGCGATGTGCAAATCATTCATAGGTTGACGGTGGTCAGCAATCCGACCCGAGTATTTGAAGTAGGTACGGAGTTAGATGGGCGTGAAGTTATTGAAATCAAGCAGGTGGGCACGGCATTTGAAAACAGCATTCATTCCGAATTCACGATTCATGATGAAAATGGCGACCTGATCGCGAGTATTGAAAATGCACCTGTCATTGTAGAGTACCGCCAAATTGTAGAGCACGATGAAGATGAAACTGTGGAAGGGGAATAGGTATGAATCCAACGCAAAAAAAGGTATTGGATTACTTTACGGAAATGACGGTGGATGAGTCCGTGGATATGGACAAATTTGTTGAGGCTTGCTCATTAAATTTAGGATTGTATACTTCTTTGAAATTTGAAAAGGGACCTCAAAGAGATTCTTCACCATGGGCTTGAAATTGGCAATGATCTCTCAGCTCTGCGAAATATTCAAGTTCTGATTATACGGAAATAGCCCGCGGGAACGGGCTATCTCGGTTCTTTGAAAACTTAAAATTTGCTTGCCCCTATCGTAGCAGATAGGGGCTGATCAAACAAGAGGGAGCGATTTGGATGGCTATGAATGTAGCAGCCGTTACCAAAGGCATCGAACGTGACGAATGGTTGAAACTGCGTAAGTGTGGTATCGGTGGTTCGGATGCGTCTGCGGTGGCCGGGTTAAATCGGTACAAATCACCTGTCGGTGTATTTCTGGAGAAAACCGATCAGATTGTACCGGACGAACCAAGCGAAGCAGCTTACTGGGGCAATCAGCTAGAAGATTTGGTCGCCCGTGAGTTTATGCATCAAACTGGATTGCGCGTGCAACGCAGCAATAAGATGTACCAACATCCAGACCATCCATTCATGCTTGGTAACGTAGACCGTCTCATTATGGATAAGGGAGGTCGCGGTCTTGGCATTCTGGAATGCAAGACGGCCAGTGCCTACAAGCTGGGCGAGTGGGCAGAAGATCAGGTCCCTGATGAGTATGCCATTCAGCTTCAGCATTACATGGCTGTGCTTGGTGTGGATTATGGGTACTTTGCTGTTTTGATCGGTGGCCAGAAATTCCAGTATAAGCTGGTCGAACGAAACGAGGGCATTATTGATTCTCTCCTGCAGATCGAGGAGGAGTTCTGGAATAAGCATGTTATTCCACGGATTCCGCCTATGGTGGACGGTAGCGCCGCTTCAACCGAACTGCTTAACCGTCTATATCCTGCGTCCCGCCCAGCTACGGAGATTACGTTGGAAAAAGAGCAGGCTTTGTTGGTGGACAAGCTCATTGCTGCCAAAGAAGACGCGAAAGCGGCTGAAGAACAGGTCAAGCGGCTGGAAAATGAATTGAAAGCCGTGATGGGTGACCACGAAATGGCGGTTTATGACGGAGAGCCTGTGCTGACATGGAAATCCAGCAGTACGACACGCTTGGACACCAAACGCTTAAAGCAGGAGCAACCGCACATTTATGAAAAATTCGCAAACACCACGTCATCCCGACGGTTCTTGGTGAAGTAAGGAGGCTATTATGGCAGGACAACGCGCTACCGGAACACAACTTGAGAAAAAGCTCCAAAATAAGGCGGCTGGGGCAAAAAACGATGCGCCTACACCTTCTCAGACTATCGCCGCTTATATGGACAAAATGAAGTATCAGATTGCGGAGGCTATGCCAAAGCACATGAGCATTGATCGGCTCAGCCGTATTGCCCTAACGACGATTCGTACGAATCCCAAACTGTTGGAATGCTCGATGCCTTCTCTGATGGGAGCAGTCATGCAAGCCGCGCAGCTTGGTCTAGAGCCGGGCCTGATCGGTCATTGCTACATCATCCCATACGGCACAGAAGCCACATTCATCATCGGCTACAAAGGCATGATTGATCTGGCCCGGCGGTCTGGAAACATCAAATCTATTGCTGCCCATGAAGTTTATCAGAACGATTTTATAGAGCTGACATACGGACTCGAGGAAAACTTGCAGCACGTTCCTTGGTTTTTGCGCAAGGATGAGCAGCCCACAGAGTCGGGAAAAATCATCGGGGCGTATATGGTGGCCAAGTTTAATGACGGCGGCCATTTCATCCATTACATGCCGATCGGCGAGATTGAAGCGCACAAGAAGCGTTCCAAGGCATCCAGTAAAGGCCCTTGGGTGACTGACTATACCGAAATGTGCAAGAAGACGGTTGTACGTTCGGGTTGGAAGTGGCTACCCATCAGTGTTGAAATCGCTTCTGCGGTTACTCAAGACGAGACGGTGCGCAGGGATATCACACCAAACGATGAGCCTTTCGTTTTTGAAATGCCAAAGGAACCGCAGGGTAATGATACGACTCGGCCAGGTGACGCTGATCCGAAGCAGTCTGCTGATGGATCGGGTCAGGACGAGTTAGATTTTGAATGAGCAATATAGATGCGATCACTGGTAAACCGCTGTTGCGCAGTATGATCGGTGAACACATTTGGAGAATCAAAGAATCCGACCCGGAAGCTTTTAAGCGCGAGGTACGAGAATACTTCGCGCGAGGTTATCCAGGTTGGACGACAATCCGAGCTAAGTACCCTTATATATTTCTGCGGGATGATAGGGAGCAGAGTGTGTAAATAATTCTGGGCGGCGTGAAGAAGCGAACGGTATTTATATAAAAATCGCAAGAGACTAGGTGGTGAAGCCGGTGGATTCCAGTGTCAATCCTCAGCCTACGGACGCACACATACGAATATCACACGAAATACATCGAGAGCTGATCCGGCGGAAGTTCACTCAGCGGCAGCGAAACATCATTGATTTTATTCTTACGCTGAGCTGGGGGTGTGGGAAGCCATCGGCAATCATTCCACAGTTAAAGGACTTTGAATTGTGCGGTGTTCGTCAAAATTATATACGAGAAGCATTGGACACGCTGGTCGAATGCAAGGTGATATTCAGAGAACCTTCGCTGAATGCCTATCAATTCAACAAGCATTTTGACCAGTGGGAAATCGAAATAGTTTCGGCTTTTGACTCTCGAAAAATGAATGAAATGGTTCGTTTAAATATTGAAAATACGTCACCGAATTTGTCGAAAAAACTTCCTGAAAAGGGAAGCGACTTCCCAAAAAGGGAAGTGTCTGATGGTTCCTTAATAGGGAAGTCAGTTCCTAAAAAGGGAAGTGACTTCCCGAAAGAGGAAGCGGAGACTTCCCGAAAAAGGAAGTTTAGACTTCCTGAAAAGGGAAGTGTGAAGCGTGATTTCTCCAGTCGTACCAAGGGATTTCGGCTCTCTAAAACAATCTTTAAAGCAATTATTAAAAAAGATACTACTACATCTTTAGAGACTGTACAGGAATTAGATACAGAGCAGAGTGGAGGAGGAGGGCGTCTTCTTGCGGATCATTCCTTTGGCTATATCTACCGTGCTTACGAAAACAATTTTGCAGATACAGGGAAGGTCACCCCGTTTGAAACCGAGGACTTGGGAGTCCTTTTCGACGATTACGGTGGAGAATGGCTGCTGAAAGCTATGCGAGAAGCTGTCCGGCAGAAGAAAAAGAGTTTGGCTTATGTGCGTGGCACGCTGGAAGGATACCGTAAACGTGGTGGACCGGAAACGGAACGCCGAATGGATCGGGCTTCACCGGCAGAAGCAGAAATTCAAGAAGACGACCCCATTACGATTTTGATGCGAAAGGCAGATGAACAGAGGCTTGCTGAATACGGAGTTACTTGAGGTCGAAATTTTAGGTTCTTTTTTTCTGGACCCTACGCTGGTAGGCGAAGTTGCGGTCACGCTTGAACCAAGCTTATTCACACACCCTTGGCACCGAAACCTATTGAAGATGATCCAAGAACTGCACCGGATGGGGCAGGAGCTGTCCATAACCAGATTGGTGACGGTGTTTGAAAAGCATATGGAGAAGGTGGGGGGAGTTTCTTACCTTTCCGAACTAACTCGCTCAGCCTTCTCAATTTCCACATTGGAGCAGAATATCAGGCAGCTCATTGAAACCGATGCTCGTCGTAAAGCGCTAGATTTGGTTGGTGAGTACCGTGAAAAATTCATGGATATGTCAGCGGGTGGATTTGAGGAATTGCTGGATCAATTTGAACAGCGCTCTTTGGATATCCGGCCGAAAGCTTTGCGGGAAGATACCACCGTGGACGATCTCATTCACTGGTATGAGGACTTGGTGCTTAAAACACAGGACCCTGCCCGAGCTCTTGGCATTATGACGGGCTGGTCAGCACTGGATAGGCTGACGCTGGGATTTCAACGGACGAACCTAATCGTCATTGGGGCTCGGACCAGTATGGGTAAATCTGCCGTTGCAAATGAAATCAAGATGCGGGCTACCCAGCGGGGACATAAGGTTGCGGACTTTAGCTTGGAAATGTCCAAGGCACAGATTTATAACCGGATGATCGCTAATCTGTGCAGCATTCCCCTGCAAGCGATACGTTCAGGGCATCTGAAACCGGAACAGATCGAGCGCATTTCTATGCAGATGGAGTTTTTACGAAAAATTCATATCGACGACAGTCGCGGCGTGACTGCGGAGTACATTTGTTCCGAAATGCGTCGATTGAAGCGACAAGAAGGGCTTGATTTGGTCATTGTGGATTACTTGCAGGAAGTGGTTGAACCAGCGGAGCGTAATGACAATAGCGGTTCTGGATTGCATCGGGTATGTCAGAAGCTTCGGAAAGCTGCAAAGGATTGCGATTGTGCATTGATCGGTTTATCACAGGTCAAGCAGGATGTGGAGACTCGGCAAAACAAAAGACCGTTTGTTTCGGACTTATCGGGAAGTGCGGCGATCAGCGCCGTAGCCGATGACATTCTCATGTTATACCGGGATGAATATTACAATCCAGACACGCCAGACCCGGGTATTTTGGAAATCAACTTGGCGAAGCAACGCAACGGCCCTATTGGGCTGGTGAAACTCAAGTTTGAGAAAGAGACACAACAAATTGCATAAGGGAGGAACGGACATGGATTACAACGATTTCTACGAACCAAGCGGATTTGAGCAACAGATGGATGACTTGAAGGAGTCGCTTCGTCAAAGTGTTAAAGCCGAAATACGGGATGAATTACAACGGCTGCGTGAAGAAAACGCCCAGCTTCAAGAGGTGAAGCAAAAAATGTGGCACATTGAAAGTGATCGGGCAGCAGAGAAAAGAGAACTAGAGTCAGTAAAGATTGCAGCAGTGAAGAACGCTAAAAAGGAACGTTTAAACGAGCTTATGACTGACTTTAAAGAGAATGTTTACAAGGCTGATTACGATGTGACAATGGGGCCAAAGTGCCATAGCTGCGACGAAAACAGAAGAATCCAATACACGACACCTTTGGGCAGAACGGCAGATGAAGCATGCAAATGTGCCGACCGGATCGTTAAATATTTCCCGAAAGAGTGTGTGCTTTACTCATTTGGACTCTACGATGATAAATTGGTGGCTAAATATTTTGAAGACCGGGAAGACGGACGGGAAATGCGTTTGAGTTCTTATGAGCAATACGTTGCAGGAACAGACTTTGCCGATTTGCGAGAATACTGGACTGTGTTCGAAAACAAAGAGGATTGCCAAGCTTACTGTGATTGGCTCACTGCTAAGAGGGGAGTGTAAGGACATGGGGAAACAGACACGGCCAGCGCGGCCGACCCGCCGCCAGAAAGAGGAAATGAGGGCTTGGAAGCTCAAGCCTAGCACATGGTTGGTGGTGCTAGATACGGATTTGGAAATGGTTCTTATCAGCAAGTCTGGGATCAAAAAACGTATTATCCGGCGAGGTGCGTAATGCAGCCGTCATGTTGGACCAGATGGTCGGTCTATGAATACATGAAGCGACGCTTTGTCTGCACTGGACAAGTTCCCGACGAGACGGAATTACTCGAGGAGCTGCCCAACATCGATGAGGGCGAGTTGACCGAGGGGATGGCTGAATTTCGTCTGATTCTCGGTGACTGGCCTATTGCCGGAAGTGTGGCGTCATGCAACTATGACGCCTGAAGGGGGAAGAGAATTTGAAGATTATGGGGATTGACCATGGTACAAATTTTGCTGGTTGGGCCACGATGGAGAACGGAGAGCCGATTGATTTTGGTTTGCGTGATTTTTCATCAATTTCGATGCCTGGGGTTCTGGATGCTATCTATCAGGATACATTCCGACTGATCGAGCAGGAAGAACCGGAATTGATTGTATTGGAGCGTCCAGTTCACTTTAAAAATGCTAACAGTGTATTAGCTCTTGTCGGGGCGTATACTTCCGTTTCCTTGGCTGCTCTGCATTTGGACAAGCCGATTGTGGGCATCCGTCCTTCGGAGTTGAAAATCCAGACTGGCAAAGGGAATGCGGATAAAGAGACAGTCGCCATGGAAATGCAGATGTTGTTCGACCTCGACTATGACGAAATTGCGGTTCCTGTCTTATACAAGAGGAATGATCCACGGGGCAAGTACAAAATCGGGGACGTGAAAGAACGGCTTTTTGATCCTTCAGACGCTATCGCACTTTGCTGGGCCTATCATCAAAATTTTATTAAGGGAGTGGCTTAAAAATGAGCTATATAAATTTCAAAGGTACGGTTAAAAAGATCAATCTCAAATCAGCGGAAGAAACGGAAATTACAATTAGTATCCCGGCTTCCGAGCTGGACGGCCAATATAATACGCTTCAAAGCATGTTGGAGATTAAGGTTATCGGAGGTTTGGATTCACAGATCGTTACGTACAAGGTGTTGAAGAATGCCAGAACGGGCAAGCCGATCACGAAATACACCGTTGATGATGGCGGCATGGTGTCCGTAGCGAAGCCAGAAGGGGAGCAGCTTTCTATGGACCTGGGGCTTCCTCCTGAGAAAGTGGAGGTTAAAGCTGATCCAGAGCAAATTGACCTTGATATTATTCAGGATTTTATACTCAGCGGTTTGGCGCCGCGCTTTGACGACATGCAGTATGACTTTTTGGAAATTACAGAGCGTTTAGCCGATGGGGAAACTTACCTGAAAATAGCCGCTGATGTTGGTATGGGTGTGGGTGTGTTTGTGGTTATGGTAGATGAATACCGGAAGCGGGTCGCACCAATGGCGGCCAAGTGGGATGAATGGCGGCAAGGCCAGGTCAATACGGTACCGCCGAAAGATGGGGAGCCAGTAAACAGCAAGGAAGAAGAACAACAAAATGACGATCAACCGGAAGAGCAAGAAGGTGCTAATAATGATTCGTCCGAGCAGACTGAAGTAAATGAATCTGAGGATGACAAAAAGCCAGAGGATGACTCCAATCCTGCTACTGACACAGATTCCGAGACGGCAGTCGATAAGGAGGAACTGGAGGAATACATTCTGAAAGTCCGTCCTACCTTTGACGATATCCCTGTTGATTTCCCTACTTTGCTTCAACAGCGTCGTGAAGAAGGCAAGACGTGGATGCAGATTGCTAAAAGCATCGGCTTGACCAGTGGGCAGATCACTACCAAATGGACGGCTTATAAGAAGATGGTTGCCAAGCAAATGAAAAACGGAGGAGCAGCTTAACAGACCCCTCCCCAATCTAATGGGTGGCCACTGGTTCCGCTGGTCCGCGGTGGTCACTTACACTTATCAAACAGAACGTACGATCTTATTTCAAATTCGAAAGGATGATTATCCATGTCAAAATCGTTTAAAGATCAAATTAGTAACAAGCTCGTTCGTATGATTCCTCAGTTGAATGAAGTCATCGGGAATATTGATTCAGCGGAAGAAAGCTGGACCAGTCATTATAGTCAAAACAATCCACAGGATATGTATTTGCGAGACATGTTCCAGCGGATTAATGAGAAGCTTGGAATGGCGATCTGGCTCATGTTTCAAGCGTTTGGTGAGGTTGCAGAGGAAGGGATTTTGCGCAAGCGTCCTGATGGTCGCTATGGATTTGGCAGTACATACTTCACGACGGGAAGTAAAGTGGAGTATCTAGATCATGGTGACCAAGAAGTACCTGCCAGATGGGTATATTCTCATGTACAGCACAACGGGAAGGAATACTACATTTCAGACAATGCCAGTCTTTCGTTGGATGGCTTGCTTGTGAGAGTGAAACGATTTGCCGCATGGGGTTAAGGGATCAGATTGTTGGCTGCGAATGTCTAATAGAACAGAAGGGATTAGGTATTAAAATGACTAAAGATTATCGTCAATTATTGTTGGAATATGGTTACCCGGAGGATTTAGTCGACGGATGGACTTTAGAAGACTGCCAAGCCGAGTGGCAGGAGTTTTGTGGGACATGCATCTCGGAGTAATAGAAACAACCCTCGCATTCCTTGGCCGGGCTCGCGGGGGTCAGTAGTTTCAAACCTTCACCAAATTATAACACGGTGAGGGGAATGCGATAATGGGGAAGAGAAGAAAAAACAGCTTGCAATTAACGTTCAATATTCTGCCGATCGACGAGAAAGCCACCCGCCTTGCGGTGGAGGAATATTTGGAGACGATTCGGCAGTATCGACAGATTGGTTTTGTAAGGCGCGAGGCGGCGATTACGCAGGCGTATTCATATAGAGAGCATCAATCCACTAATGCGATCAGCAAACAGACTGAGAACATTGCTGTTTACAACGTGGACAAGGAAGCAGAACTTCAGGCAAAGGATGAGCTGCTGGAACTGGCAATGAGTAGATTGTCTATTGTGCAGCGTGAGGTTATTCAGCGGAGTTACCTGGATGATGAAGGTGAGTTTGATTTTATAATTTGTGGTCAGATGGGAATGAGTGATAGGACGTTTCGGCGTTTAAAGACCGAAGCATTATACATTTTAGCTGCTGCAATTAGATTAGAAGTTCTTGTGAATAACGAGGTTGAAAAAATGAAAACTGTAGGGAGCGGTTAAAGGCGCTCCCTACAGTTTTTTTAAATCAATACATCGAATATTTCTACAATGTTACTAGCATTAATGTCGGTACATTCTATTTTGATTGCTGTGTATCTGTAAATATTACCAGAAGGTATTAAAATAGGTTCTATATATATCGGGCTATTTATGTCTTTATAGAGAGGGATATCTCGAGATTCAGTATTGCTTATTGGTTCGAAGTCGTTGTATCCCTCCCTGATTCCATATATCGTATAATTGAAAGTCGTATCAAAATGATTTGAAGCTGTTCTAAACGTAACCTTTTCAATATTAATCGGATAAGCTTGTCCATTATCTTCAAAAAATAAAGAAAGATTAGCGTGCGTTTTTTTAGATGCCCAAAAGGAGTCTTTATTTGAATCTACTGCGTTACTGGGGAGATAATCATCGCTCCAAATGCTGTCGGCGTAGGCTTTAGTAACAGGTAAATTAAATAATCTTTGAGATACATGAATATAAGGTGCGAAAGTAGGAAAATTTAGGTTTGGGCTTGTTATTACTTTATTCGGGTTATCTTTACCTTCACTCTTGAGTTGATTTAACGATTGTTGGTTAGTAAATTCTCGATTCATAAAAATTACCTCCTTATTTTTTTTTACAAACTTATTGTTTGAATTAGTTTTTAAAAAAATACATTTATTTTTTTGGCCTATTATTGTCCTTAAAATGGCCTCGAAGTGGCCCGCCACTGGACTTTTCATGTGGTAAATTTGTATCATGGTAAATCAAATAAGGAACACACCTTAGCTTTCGAGCCTCGGTGATCAGGTCGGCCAATGTGCCGGCCTTTTTTGATTTCTCTATAAAACCATATTAGGAGGACATGAATATGTCTACAGAAGCAAGCGCAGTAAGAAACGGTGGGTACGCATATTTGGATCGGTTTAGAATCTTGCACATTGAAAGTACACAGGAAGCAGCAGAGTCTAAGAGCGAGTACGGTACCGCCATTAAATTTGAAGGCCAACACGCATACGGTCATCCGGTTATCCCAGCAAGTGGCGACGAGTACGAGCAGCTCGCAGTAACCGTGCATGCTGATGGCAGCCTGACGGAAAAGGACGGATACACCATCCCAGCTCACGTTAAGGCAGCAGCTCTGGCGCTCAAGTAATTAAGTATCACCCAAGTCATTCCCCGGACATCATCTGGGGATTTACGACACGCGCAGGCAGCAAGGCGCCAGTTAACCAGCGGAAACATTAACAGCCTGGTCAGAACCCTTGCGCGGTTCAATTCCGCAGCGTGTCTATTAACTTCCTAACTTAGAAGTTCGATAAATAAGGGGAGGGGGCTATGTAATGTATGTAACAGATGATGAAAACACACGTAAAGTTTATAATGAATTCAAAAGGAAATTTCTCTTATCACGGTATTTTATACATGAAAAAAAGGATGATTTTATAGATTTTTTTTTACCAGCACTAAAAAATCAAATCGAACTGATTGACCAAGACAAAGTTTTATTTAGAGCTCGAATAAATAAAACCGGAGAATATTTTAAGGATCAAGATTTGCAAGCACCTCCACAAGGAAAAGCGGGTGGAGGCAGAATGAATCCCAAAGGGATTTCTTACCTGTATGCTTCTGAAACAGAAACTACTGTAATAACTGAAGTGCGTCCGTGGATAGGAGCCACAGTAACTATTGCAGAATGCCAAACAAAAGCTCCATTAAAAATTATAAACATGGTTCCAGATTCAGCTATTGGTGATACAAATAGCTATAAGAGAGTTATTGGCCAAGAGTTTTCTAGGCCAGTAAGACCCGATAGCAGTGAAATTGACTATATGCCTACACAGTTTATTGCAGAATATTTCAGAGACCAAGGAGTAGACGGAGTGAAATATTCCAGTGCAACCCACGCAGGCGGAATTAATTACCTTTTTTTTAATCCAAATGAATTTAATATAAAGATTAAGTGCAGCGTTGAAATTAAGGGGATTAATTATGAATATCAATTATAATCAAGAAAAGAGATAGTTTCTTTATGAAATCGCCGCATAATCAATTTGACGGCGATTTTTTGCGTTTATATAATGCACTTATTCCTTCCTCTCTAGTAACTAAGTACAAATGCTTTTATGCAACAGCGCAGCATTTTGTATCCCGCTTGCGGGAATAGATCCTATCGTTGTTTCTTTTTTCGGGTTTAAATAAGCGCCTCAGTTCATTTGGTGCTGTAAATACATAGGCAGATACAAGTCACTCATTTGGGTGGCTTTTTTTATTGCCTTGAAAGGATTTTTGGTTTGAAGAAGAAGCAGAAGAAAGGAATTTTGCTCCCGTTGAAAGGACCAAAACAGCCGAAGAAATGCAAAGGTTGTGTATGGGGTAGGTGGGATGGAGTTAAACAGTTTTGTTTACGCCCGTGTGTCAAAGAGGAAAAACCTTCCTGATGTCGAATTATGATGTCGAAAGGATGTGGAAATAATGGGACAATTCCCTCAGCAGCAGTATAAGACTATTCGGGTAAACTCACTTCTTGATCCGGGACCCATTGCAGATTTGGAAAAGGAATTAAACCGTCAGTATCTTGAAGGGTGGAAACTTCACAGTATCACGCCTCAAACAGACGAGAATGGCACTTATTGCAATGTGGCAATTTTCGAGAGGGTAAACTAGCAAAGGAGCATCCTTCGGGGTGCTTTTTCTTTTGTCCTCATATGACAATATGTGAGCTATTCTAAGCGTTCTTTCTGTTACATGGACGGAATGCCGGAAGGAGTGCAGATGAGAGCAGAGAGAGGGCATACACACAGTCTGACAGCCTATTAGTTGCTCACCCGAATAGTGAAAACCAACTCAACTCAAATGGAGAGATTCTGCTATTCTCTGTCCAAAGAAATCTGGATGGAGTTTTAGATTAGTTAATAACGGGAACACAAAAACCAAGGAGGGATTTACCAATGAACCAAAGTACGAAAAATTTAAGCGAAGAACTTTCCAAGCGTGAAGGTGTTGAAGTGATTACAGTGGAACCTCATAAGGAATTCAAAATCACAGTAGGCCAGCAAGAGGAAACTTTCACCGGCCCAGCTGTGATTTTAATCAATCAAGATTAAAGTTTTTGATACGGATAACTGCCTTTGATGTGAGCATTCAGATATGTTCCGTGAGACGACGCTGACATCAAACCATTGTATTCACTCTGAGGGACCCCGGAATAGGAGTATGTGGCCCCTGAATTGAATCGAACATAGAGGGTTGATGAGTCCACGTCATAAGCAACTGAGTCCATGTTTGATGAGTTCACTGATTGCCAGTTCATAGAAAAACACCTCCTTTCGTCCTAGTTCTTTCGACACTAAAAGAGGGTATTCCTTCCTATGAGTCGAAGTATTGTGTCGAAGGGAGGTGTTTTCATGAACGAAGAGCAAGCTGCGCAAATGATTGATTTGCTGCATGAAATTAAGAGTAAGTTGGAAAATATTCAGCAAAATACGGAATATATCTTTAACGTGAAAAAAGACATTGAAAACATTAGATATACAGTAGAAAAGATTAAAGAAAACATTAAGTAGCAGAGAGGCACCTTCGGGTGCTTTTTCTTTTGTAAAGGAGCATGCCTATGGAAATCAGAGTCTTACCAATCGAACAAATCAACGCAGCAGCATATAATCCTCGCATCGATCTGCAACCGGGCGATGTTGAATATGAAAAGTTAAAGCAGTCCATTGAGACATTCGGCTACATCGATCCGATCATCTGGAATGAGCGCACTGGGAACATGGTCGGTGGCCATCAACGCTATAAGATCATGATTAACGAGCTGGGTCATACAGAACTGACCGTAAGTGTTGTTGACCTGGACGATCAGCAGGAAAAGCTTCTCAATCTGGCACTTAACAAGGTTAGCGGGAACTGGGATGATGAAGCCCTGTACCGTCTGCTCGATGAGCTTCAGGAAAGCGGAGCTGATCTAGCCCTGTCCGGCTTCGATTTGGAAGAGTTCGAGGATCTGGCGGCAGAGTTTGCTGTTCCACAGGAGGAAGCTTTGAACCTTCCGGTAACCGATGATGACTTTGACGTCCAGCGTGCTCTGGATGAAATCAAGGAGCCGGAGACCAGGCGCGGGGATGTATGGCAGCTTGGCCGGCACCGCTTGGTGTGTGGAGATGCGACCAATCCTGATGATGTTGCACTTTTAATGGACGGAGCCAAAGCAGCGCTGGTCGTTACTGATCCACCTTATAATGTAGCGGTAGAGAGCACTTCTGTACGTTTGGCTGCTGATGGTCGAGGCTCCATAATGAACGACAATATGCCCGCTGAAGACTTCGCGGGCTTTTTGCATGCCGTTTTTTCCAACTATGCAGTGGTGATGCAGCCAACTGCAGCTATATATGTATTTCATCCTTCGACCTATCAGCGGGAGTTCGAGGATGCAATGAACGCAGCCGGCATCGTCGTCCGGACACAATGCGTCTGGGTTAAGAATGCAGCCACCTTCGGTTGGGCACAGTACCGCTTTAAACATGAGCCGGTCTTTTATGCCCACCTGAAGGGCAAAGCTCCTGCATGGTACAGTGATCGGACACAGACAACGGTATGGAAGGCTGGCCTATCTGTTGAGGACCCGCTGCCTGAGACAGTATGGGAGGTTTCGAGGGGTGATGTGAACAAGTACGTCCACCCTACTCAAAAGCCTCTTGATCTGCTGGCCATTCCAATTAAGAATAGCAGCAAGCGCGGTGACGTGATCGTTGATTTCTTTGGTGGCAGCGGCTCCACAATCATGACCTGTGAGCAGATGGACCGGACATGCCGGACTTTGGAATTGGACCCGATTTTCTGCGATGTAATTAAGAAACGTTTCCTGGAGAGCATTGGTATTGAGCCAGTCCTGTTGCATCGAGCTGAACCCGAAGCATAGGAAAAAGGAGGACGCAGCAACGTCCCCCTATCCTCACCAGGGTATCCCCCGGCTGAGACAGCGGCCCGCCACGCGTGGCATTTTGCGAACATCCGCTGTCTCGCATTCCATAATAACGGAAGCCGAGGGATACGACAATGGGAACAGACAACGAACATCAAGATGCATTACTACAACGTGAGATAGAGATCGTCGAGGGAATCCTCGAATCCAAGGCGCAGTATAGGAAGATTATAAAGGCCGCTATTGCCCGCTGGGTCAAAGATTTTCAGGATGGGCAGGTTCAGATTAAAACGGTAGACGACCTGCGTAAGTTGGTTGAACTGGATATTGAATTACAGAAAGATTATTTCTGATTCTCCTTTTCAATTTCTTCAATAACAGTTATATGTGTTTGAACTAATGTTTTCTTTAAACTTGCAAAAAAGAAATGTGCACTTGCCACAACTAATAAAAATACGGCAGACATAAATATTAACAAGAATATATCTAATCCTTTAATAAAATTATCTAGGACGTCAGAAACTCTAACTGCCCACTTCGTATAATCATTTTTTAACATAGCATCATTGTTTAAGTAATTTAAAAATGCAGTTGAAAAAGTAAACATAATTGTTATAGATGCAACTGCAACCGATAAAAATAATTTCACAAACAAGTCTAATAATTGGCTTATGAAATCATTACTAAGATCAATTGATTTAATATGGAGTTTAGAGAGTGTTAGCATGGATCTAGGGAGGCGTTGATAAGATCTGTACAACTTATCAACGCCTTTGTAACACCAGAACAGATCGGGGTCTTTGATAAGAACTCGACGAAATGGTTTGTGTATATTTTTTTTGAACTGGCGATATCCTATGAAATCTAATAGAACAATTACAATTGCTAGTAAGATTAAAGACCACATTATTTTATGATAGTCCATTAAGACACCTCGTTCTTAAATTTAACTATTATATCGGTTTATTAAATTTATTGTTGATTACTAATTAGGAGGTGGTGGTGATGTAATGGCAAGAGAGCGAAGTCCCGAGCGGGACAAGGCAAAACAGATGTGGCTGGAGAGCGGCGGAGCGATGAAGCTAAAAGACATCGCCGCCGCTCTTTCTGTTGGCGAGACTCAGGTCCGGAAATGGAAGTCACAGGACAAATGGGCAGACGATCTCAATAGTAACGTTACCAATGAATCCAAAAGTAACGTTACTAAACGAGGAGCGCCCAAAGGGAACAAAAACGCTGTCGGCAATCGTGGCGGTGCTCCCCCAGGTAACCAAAACGCCAAGGGGAATAGTGGTGGGCCGGGCGGTCCCTATCGCAACAAGAAGGCCCTCAAGACAGGGATGTATGAAACTATCTTTCTGGATGCCTTGCAGGAAGACGAGCAAGAGCTGTTTGATCAGATTGATACTTCTCCTTTGGCACAGCTCAACGAACAGCTTATTATGCTATCCATCCAAGAACGAAGACACATGCGCCGGGTCAAGCAGCTTGAAGCTGGCCTGACCGACGAAGAGAAGAAGATCAAGCAGGAGCTGCACCAGCGTAAGGACAAGGTTCCTTATACTAGCCCGAAAACAGGGAAGCAGATCAATCTGTCTGTTGAAACTGAAGGAATGAAGGTCACGGAAATTACGACCGTCACTACTTCCAAGCTGGATAAGATTTTGAAACAGGAAGAAGCATTGGTCAAAACCCGTGACAAGAAGCTTCGGGTTATTAACCTTATTGCCAGCTTGCAGCAAGAGGAAGAAAAGCTGGAGATTGCTCGTGAACGGCTGGAACTGGAGAAATTCAAGACGCGTGGATATGGTGGTTCAGGAGGCGATGAAGGCGGCGAAAACGATGATGATGACGATGGGGATGACGACGAATGGTAATTACTCTTGCTAAGGAGCATCGAAAACGAGCCAAGCGGCGGTTAAAGCAGCGCCCTGAAAAGCTGGCTGAACTGAAAGAGGTTCTGGCTGACTTCGAGCAATTCTGCTGGCGCATGCTCAAAATTAAAACCAAGGACGGCCGCATTATGCCGCTCACGCTCAATGATGCCCAACGGGAATTTGTCCGTGAAGTTTTCGAGCAGATTAGGGCGGGCAAAGCGGTTCGAATCATCATCCTCAAGGCCCGTCAGATGGGATTCTCCACCGTCACCGAAGCCGTTATTTATTACCTCACGTCTTTGCAAGAGGCTAAGAATGCTTTTATCGTCGCTCAGGACTCGCACGCATCCGGTAACTTGTATGATATGTTCCGTTTGTACTACGAAAAAGTGCCGGAAATTATCAAACCCATGAGCAAGCGGAATAATACCAAGCGTTTCACCTTCGAGAACCCGTCTGTAAAGTCGTATGAGCACCGCCTGAATCCGGGCCTTAAATCCAAGATAACCGTTCAGTCAGCAGAGAGCCGGGTTCTTGCTCGTTCGGAGACGATTCATTATCTGCATGCTTCGGAGTTGGCTTTCTGGCCAGCGAGTAAAAAGAAGAAGCATATGTTATCCGTCTTTGCGGCTTTATCCAAAGAGCCGGGGACATTGGGCGTTGTGGAATCTACCGCCAACGGCATGGACGATTTTAAGCAGATGTGGGATGCAGCATGTGAGGGTGAGAACGACTTTACGCCCATGTTCTTCGCTTGGTTCCAAATGCCAGACTATCGTAAGCCGGTACCGCCGGACTTTGAGCCTACTCCCGAAGAATTGGAGCTAAAAGCTAAGTACAATTTGGACGACGAACAGCTCCAATGGCGGCGGTTTACGATCCGAAACGATTGTAACGGAGATCCGCGCGTGTTCCGGCAGGAATACCCAGGCGAGCCGTTAGAAGCTTTCCTTTTGTCTGGCGAAGGCATATTCGACAATGAGTACATTCAGAGTTTGCTTGAAGTTTTGGGCAAACCGGGAGCGCGATACGAAATTGACCAAGTAAAAGGGAAAGTGATCCGTGCAGACTCAGGCGAGCTGCGCGTTTTTGTCGCGCCCGAAGAAGGCAAGCGGTACATCATTGGTGCTGATACAGCTAAGGGCAAGACGGGCGGTGACTATGACGCTGCGTATATTCTGGAAGAACGTACAGGGGAAATGTGCGCCATGCTACGCGGCAAGTGGGATACCGACCTTTACGGTAAGAAGCTGGACACGTTGGGCCGTTATTACAACATGGCCTTGCTCGGCGTGGAGAACAATAACACAGGTGAATCAGTGTTAAATACGTTGTTTAATACGTGTCATTATCCGCTTCTTTACTTTGCCAAAAAGGGCGATATGGGGTGGAACACGAACAAGGTAACCCGGCCTGTGATGGTCAGCGACTTCAAGGAAGCTATACGGGATCAACTTTACCCGATCTACTGTCGGGAGTTGTACAAGGAGTGTCTTACTTTTATCGATAACAACGGCAAAGCCGAAGCCGATAGCGGCTGTAACGATGACTGTATAATGGCCTATGCCATCGCATTGCAACTACGGCAGATAGCTGGTAGATGGTTCGACTGGTACGCAAAGAAACAACAAAAACGGGCTGAATCCCGTGATGATTACAACGAGGGAGTGGGGTGGATTTAAGCAATGAGTGAGGGAAATGCACAGTGGTTTCAGATCAGCAAGGCGGACGACGAACGGCATATACCGTCCAGTGCTCAATTGCCGGATTTATTTGACGATCTTTACGATCTTCACGGTCTGTTACCCTTCGCACTCGGCAATGACCCTGCTTCCTGCAAGCTGCTGGTCAAAAACTCCAACATCATACCGCAATGCATAGAGGCATACAAACGCAATATCGCTGGTTATGGTATTGCCCTGGAGTATTTGCCGGGGGAAAACGATAAAACCGCTATAGATGATTGGAACAAGGCGGAGAAGTTTCTCGAAACTTGCAATCTGGAAGACACACCAGACGAGATTATAAGTCAGTTGATCGAAGACTTGGAAAGTACGGGAATGGCTCATGTAGAGGTAGCTTGGCCTGTAGGGTCGGAGTTCCCGACTATCTTCCGGATGAACCCGAAATATATCCGCTGTACGAAGGAAAGTACGAAGGCGACTATCAAGCGCAAGCGGCGTATCAGCTCCACAAAGCAAGTAGAGGAGTTTTCGCAGGAGCTTTACACCCGGCGATATGCGATGAAACGTAATACGTCCGTTGTATGGTTTTGCTTATTTGGTACGGAGGCAGAGGAAGGTAGGGAGGAAAATCAGATCATACCGCTTCGTATCGGTCATGATGGGCCGTATGGTGAGCCAAGATGGTTCGGCAATGCGCCTGGTGTTGTCGGCAGCCGTGAAGCCGAGGAACTAAACGTGTCCTACTTCTCCAATGGTCGTATGCTTTCCATGCTCCTAACCGTTACCAACGGTAAGCTGACAAAGCAGTCAATGGAGTTGCTTAAAAATGTGAAAGGTTCCGACTCACAGGGGGGTATTCTCTATTTGGAGGCAAAAGGGGAAGAGACAGGCGGCCCGATGGACGAAAAGGTTGAAAAGGTGCAGATCAAGTTGGACAAGCTCAATGACCTGTTGCAACAAGACGCGCTCTTTCTCGAATATGGCAAGGAAAAGAAATCCAATATTCTGTCTGCCTTCCGGCTGCCTCCAATCTTGGTCGGTCAAAGCTCAGATTACAACAGAGCGACCGCCGATGCAGCTCTACGCTTTGCAGAAGAACAGGTTTTTGAGCCATACCGCAAATGGATTATGGCAGAGATATTTAATAAACGCCTGTTCCCGGCTATGGATATATTCCGAGTACGGGCTGTTTTGCGGGGACCGAAGATCATAGACCCTGCGGATCGCAAGGCTATGTTGGACTTTATCGCTGACCGGGGCATTATGCTGGTGCGGGATCTGATTCCGATTGCTGAGGATGTACTCGGCACAACGATTGATGAGACCAAGTTCAGCGAGGAATATCTGGATACGCCGATTGCGCAGCTTGCAGCTAGTCAGCCCGCATTGCTTCAGCCAGAGCCTGACACGGACACAGACGACATGCAAAATCGTATCGCTACAATTGCCAAACGCTTGTTAAAACAGGCTGACAAGGAGGCCGCTTTGCATGTGTGAGTCCTGTTGGGCGCTGATCGCCAAAGCTGACGACGATGAATTTCTGGATAGCCTTGAGCTGAGCTACGTTGAGCGCAAGGTACTTGAAGAACTGTACAAGCAGGGCGAGGATCGCATAACCGAGATTCTGGAGCTTCAAGGTCAAGCCCTTCATGATGCCATTTCAGAACTAAGTGAAGATGCCTTGGGTGATATCGGGGAACTGGGTAAGGTGCTTATAGCTTTGCACACTACGGATGTGTTTGCGGAGCTGTTCGAGCAGGCGGTGCAGGAAGCATTTGAGCCATTGTTTCACTTGGCCGGTGAAACGGAACTGATGGCACTGGACAAGGAAAAGGTATGGAGCACAGGGAACAAGGCTGCTGGCCGTTTTTCCAAAAAGCTCAAGAAGCTGGTACCGGACATGAACAAAGCTTCTACGGATGTGTTGCTGCGTAGCTTCGGCAAAGCCATTGAGGAGGGAGCTACACCTTCAGAGCGGGCTTTGCTTGTACAGGAAGTCAGCGCGCAGGCTGCCAGCGGGGAAGATGGCCCATTTAGTATGCAGCGTGCGCAGCGGGTATCACGTACCATGAGCACCGCAGCGGCCAACGGCGGCAAGCTGGAGGGCTGGAAGAAATCCGAAATTGCTAAGGGGAAGAAATGGCGCGCTGCTGGCGGTACACGTACCCGTAAGAGCCATCGCAAGGCCAATGGTCAGGTGGTCTCGCTCGATGAGCCTTTTAAAGTCGGTGATAGCAAACTGATGTATCCCGGTGATCCGTCTGGGGAGGCAAAGGAAATTGTAAATTGCCGCTGTACGATGCAGTTGGTACTGAATTAATTATGAGGGGAGGTGAAAAGAGAATATGACCTTTAAATTGAAAGATGCAAAGATTACACATATTTCGCTGGTTGATAAAGGAGCCAACGGTGTTCCATTTGCAATCATTAAATCTGCCGGGAAAAATGCCATCCAGAAGCAAGTACAGATTGCGAAGGTTGACGATGCCAAAAGGGTTGTAATCGGCGTGGTATACCAGCCGGACGTGGCTGACGCTCATGGGGATCAGATGGATGCGGAGGAAATTGAGAAGGCCGCCCATCTCTTCATGGAGAAACAGCATACTTACAACATCGACAAGCAACATGACTTAGACACGGACAAAGGCTATGTAGTCGAATCCTATATTGCTCCTTGTGGCATGGAGATCGGTGAACAAACTATTATTAAAGGCTCCTGGGTGGCCGGGGTAAAGGTAACAGATGACGATACTTGGGATGATATTCAGAAAGGCGAGATTACTGGCTTCTCGATGTGGGGTGTCGGTAAGCGGGAAGAGATCGAGGAAGACGGGGAGGTATCTAAAGGGCTCTTGAGTAAAATCGTTAAGGCGCTCGGTGCAATGGGATTGATTGAGAAAGGCGCAGTCGCTGACAAATACAATAAGAACCGTAAGAATCGCGAATTTTGGGCTGCTCAGGATGCCTTGAATGCGGTTCTTTTTCGTTGGGATAGTTGGGAGAGCGGCATGGAGAGCGACCCTGAAGTAATTCGGGAAGCCCTTCAGCACTTTGTGGACATCGCTCAGGAAGTGCTCGTTCAAGAGGATATTGTAAAGGCAATCGGTAGCCCACCTGAACAGATTGCTAAAGCAGGGAAAAAGATTTCTGCCGGCAACCTGAAGCACATTGATGATGCTATTGCTGCACTGACCGAATTAAAAACAAAAACCGACCCTGAAAAAGATGAGGGGTCCGAGGAGGAAGACGATTTGAACGCTGAAGATATTGCAAAGGCTGTACAGGCTGCCGTGGCTCCAATCGCCAAGCAGGTAGAAACCCTGTCGACGCAAGTTACTGAATTGAAGAAACAAGAAGGGGCAGAGCCTGAACAGCCAGCGGGAACACAACCACCTGCTGAACCTCAAGCAAACGCGCTGACTGATGCGATTACTAAGGCACTGGCGCCGTTGACCGAGCAAGTTCAAGCGTTGGCTACTGATGTACAAGTTGTAAAGAACAGCCGTGGTGGTTCCGCTCAAGGTGGCTCTGGAGAAGACGAAATTCAAAAATCTGGCGGCGTAAGCTTCGGTGGCCTTCTGTAATCGAAAGGGGAGATAAACATGAGAACAAACGGACAAATTATTAAGTCTACCATCACGACTACGTCGGACCAAACAGCCCTGAACTATGAGCAGGTGGACAAGTTTACCGAAATGGCTTATGAATCTACGGAGTTTCTAAAGGGGATTCGAACGGTTAACAAGATCAGCTCTAAAGGTACAATTGACAAAATCGGTGTGACTGGCCGTAACCTGCGCAGTAAAGTGGAAAATAAGGAGGCTACCAATACGGCTGCACCTACTTTTCCTCAAGTGCCATACGCTGTAGCTCCTGTGGTCTTGCCGTTTGAAATCACGGAGGAATTTATCCGTCAGACTGAACGTGTACGTGGTCAGAATGCCGAGGAAATCATCATGGCTGCCATGACCAAAAATTACGGTGAAAACATGCAAGATATTGGCTTTAATGGCGATATTGCGACACCAAGCACCGACCCGGATTATGCCTTTTTGAGTATTAATGACGGATGGCTCAAGCTGGCGAAGACCAAGGGCAACTTCATTGACTGGACCACGCTTCCTGATGTGAAGAAAAAAGGCGTCTTCTTCGAGATCGAGCGTGCAATCCCTACTCGCTTGCGTACAGGTGGCACGTTCAAATATTTCATGCACCCAAACACATTTAGTGAGCGTATTCAGGCACTGGCTGAGAAAGACACCAGTGCATCTATTCAGTTGCAAATTACTGGTGGTGTGAAGAAGATTAATGCTTACGATGTGGTCGAAGTCGCACATATGCCAGAGGGTGCCGTGTTGTTCACTTATCACGATAACTTTGCGTTGGTTAACACCTATGACATGCAGATTCGTAAAACTACCGAGGGCAGAGAGGCCATCTATGCAGACAAGCGTTTCTACGCTATCCATTCGGATTATGACTCTATCTTTGAGGAACCGGGGGCAGTTGCATACGTCGAAGGGGTGGAATTTTAATGGCCTATATCACATATCGAGGAGAAAACACTTCTTTGATGCTTTATGGTATCCGCTTTGTACCAAAGGTGCCGGTACTGGTTGATAATGAATCTGTCATTAAAAATTTTCGTGAACGCTCGGATTTTGATATCAAGGAAGAAAAGGTTATTCCGCTGGAAGACCTTACGTTGATCCAGCTTAAAGATAAGGCTAAGGCTGCCGGGATTAAGGGATTTAGCAACATGAATACACAGGATCTGATCACTGCGCTACGCGGTGGAGGTAAACCTACCGACAATACGCCACCTGCAGGTGATCCGGCGAAACCTGAAGGGGCTGACGGTAAAAATGCTGACGCCAACAATACTCCAACAGCGTAGCCGCGTAACCCCGATCCAAGAGGCATCGGCAGAGCTGCTACAGCAATACATTGACGACGCACAAGTGCGCATTGAGCTGTACTTGCCCGTTCCCTTCCCTGATCCAGTAGACAAGCAGATTATGCTTGCCTGGGTCAAGTTGGCTGAGGGACTAGCCCTACAAGACAGTGAGGAATATCTTGCATCTGTGGCGCGTAATTACGCGTCCGAGAGTGATGGAGCTTGGACGTACACCCGCCAGGCTGTAGAAGGCAAGACAACGGGTAATCCCGATGTGGACGCTATCCTGTTTCTGTGGGCGAAAAAGCAACAGGCGGGACCGGATGATGGAAACATCACGGCTTATTTGTTATGAACCATCGTTTTCACACGCCACTGTCTGTGTATCGGACAGAGAGCAAAAGGGATGATGACGACCTGTTCGATGATCGGAAATCCGGCAAAGTTGCTGATCTGAAATGCTTTGTCGTGAAAACACAGACGGAAGCGAAAGCAGATTCTAAGCCGGTAATGTACATCGTCAAAAAGACAATAGGTACTCCGAAACAGGCTGACGTTAAACTCAGCGACGAAGTGGTGCTGCTAGGCCGCCGATACCTGGTGATCGACTCCATTCCGCGTCGTTACTGGCGCGAGCTGCTTGTAACATGTGAGGTGAAGGGAAATGACCGTGCATGATTTTGATGGGCTGGCCCGACGTTTTAGGCGCATTGCAGATGAGGGGATGGAACGCATTTTACGTAACATCGCAGAGGCAGCCGGGGAAACGCTGCTCAACCTGATCATTGATGAAATCGACCGACAGGATCTGATCGACACCGGGGCCATGTGGCAGTCCTTTTCCCGTTTGCGACGATAACAACGTGTGGGAGTGGGATGTAGACCGCAACGCGATCACGTTGGAGCTTGGCTCCAATCTTCCCTATGCCCAGCTTGTGAATGATGGTTACACCATTGAGAAGAAACATTTTGTGCCGGGTTACTGGAATGGTGGCGGCTCATTTGTCTACGATCCGTCTGCGAAAACTGGGTTCATGGCAAAGCCGCGCAGCTTCATAGGTCGCCACTACTTTGATATTGCCGTGGAGCACCTTGAGGGAGGAATGAACCAACTCATCGTGCGGCGGTTAGAGGTTGAACTGGAAAGGATGTTGCGCTGATGATGGATGTTGGTTTAAAAGCCTGGGCCGAAATCGTGCGACGGGTGTATCCTGAGCTTTCTATCTTGCGAGATCGGTCTAAATGGCTGGCTGGTGATTTTAAGCTGCCTGCCGTGTTTATCGAGACGGATCTTGTTTCGGACAAGGTTCATACGCCGCGAGCTGATCGGATCATTGAAGATGTGGGGCTGGTGTTCCACTATGACAAGGAACGAGCGGACGAGCAGGACGAGGGGGAGCCTATACCGCTTGATCTTGACCCGTTTTTCCTCTACTTACGGCAGCAGCGGTTTAACGTTGCCTCCAAGCGTTTTGGGATTGTGCTGGTTATCGAGCCGCCACGCACCCGTTCGGAAAAGGATCGGATCGAAATCACCTTCCGGTACTCTTACCTACTCAGGGTAGAGAAGCAGCCAGTTGAAAAGATCAACGATTTTTATATAGAGACTTCAACAACTGATCAGAGTGCTAGTCTTGTCCAAACGAAACCAATCAACCAAATAAATTAAGGTGATAGCAATGAGCACAGCATTTAATTCCTCTAATATCTTGAAACCCTTTGATATGTGAATCGTATGTTTTGTGGTACATATATGGGGAATTCAGGAATTGTTGTGAGGAGGATACCGTATTGAAAAAGAGCACAAAATGGGTGTTGTGGCTTTTAGGTTTAATCTTTGGTGGTATTGTTTTAAACTTTTATTTGAATTTTTTCTCAGTCGCCTATGCACTGATAGGTCTACTTCTAGCTTTCTTTTCTGGTTGGGGTGCTGTTGTCAAACTGAAAAATGATGTTAATCAATACGAGGATCACTATAAGAGACAATCCTACGTTGAAGATGACATCGAGAAATATACAAAATAGTTTGAGTCGTTTAAGAAATGCTGCGTATTCTCTAGCAGTGTTTTCTTATTTTGTAAGAGAGGAGTCGCATTGATGACCATAGAAAAACAAGTTTATTCTGACAAAGATGATCTACAAAGGCGAACCAAACAAGAATGGATTGAGGGCGCAGCAGCCTTGAAGCATGAACGCTTCGAGGTAGCAGGCGCTCTTTTTGATTGCGCTGCGGGCGCCTTGCTTTCGCGGGCAGAAGTGGAGCAAAGACTGGATGCGTATTTGCACCCGGTCAAGGAAGCTCCTGTTGCTGTGCCTGTTAAACCACAGGTACCACAAGTGAAAAAAGTAAAGGAGGAAACGCCAAATGACAATTCAGAGGGATAGGGCCAGCGCGTACATCTCACTGCTAGTAAAGGCACGTTCGCGGGTTGTTCCCACAACAGGCCGCGTTTTGATACCATATCAGGCCGAATGGGGCGCACCGAATCAGGCTGTTGATATGGCCGATGATTCGGAGCGTCTGAAGGAGTCCGGCAAGCTTGTCGATGTACTGGAGCTTGCTGCTGAAAGCGGCGCGACTGTTATCGGCTACCGGGTTACAAACGGGGAAGAGAAGGCTGCATCAGTGGCCGTTGCTGATAGCTACACTATTGAGTCACGTTATCCAGGGACACGAGGCAACGACTTTGAATACATGGTGCGTCCCGCACTTATTGATGAAACCAAAAAGGAAATTGTTATACGCGACACCAAAGGAGTGTATGACACAGAAACGTATCTAGTTGCAGACAAAGCGGCTGCTGTGGAAGCTCTTAAAAAGTCCGCCATGGTTCGTTTCAAGGATACTGGCGCGATTGCTCTTGCAGACGTGGCTTACACCAAATTGGATGGCGGTACAACTGGCACGGCCACATTGGCAGCCACCGACTGGAATCGTGTCTTTAACCGGATATACGGCCTGACGTTTGATACTATTTACCTTTCCGCTACTGACCCGGCTGTACAAGCTGCCGCCAAACAATGGCTGCTGGATCGCCGTGATAAGGGCCATAAGCTGGCGACGTTGGTTATCGCTGGCCCTGCGTCTACAGACGGTGATATCGAGGCCCACAACGCTCGTAGTCGCGCGATGAATGCCCGTTATGTAATTAACTGCTCTCTTGCTGGTGATCACACCAACGGCAAGACCTACACATCCGTCGAATGGGCGGCATGGGTGGCTGGATTGGTTGCGGGTACGCCTGCCAATAAGTCTTTTACAGGTGTCAAAGTCCCTATGACCCTAGCAAAAGTGGACTGGAGCCACAGCGAAGTTTTGAAGGGGCTGGCAGAAGGGACACTGATGGCCACGCGAGATGGGTACGACTACGTTATCGAGCAGGCCATCAACACACTGACCACGTTCGGACCGAATGAACGTGAGGACTTTGGGAAGATTCGCGTTTCCGCTACGATTGACCAGGTCATGAACGATATTTACGAAGCGGGCAAGCGTTGGAAGGCCAAGCTGGATAACGACAAAGAAGGTCGCGGCATGTTTGTTGCTGCGGTCTTGGAGTACCTCAAAATCCGTGCCCAGCAAAAGGCCATTGCGGACAAATTTAGCTTTGCTGAAAACCCTAACAAGACAAGCGAGAATGATTACGCCTATTTTGTACTTGCCGCTAAACCATTGGATGCTATCGAGATTTTCTATATTGATTGGGAGGTGGAATAATAGATGGAACGCGAACTTATTGGACGTAATTTGTCCTTACAGGATGACAACGGTGAGGATATTCACACTGTCAAAGAGGTTGAGGTCAAGCTCACCACGGAGACATTGGATATTGTCAGAGCACGCCGTATGACTAAAACAAAGCAATTGACGGGTTATGAAATCCCGGTCAAAATCGTCATGTCCAAACTGGAATCCCGGCTACGCTACCGTTTGCTGGAGGATTTTAAAGCGGGTAAGACTATGTTTTTGGCACGTATTACGGGCGGATTAGAAGACCGTATTACAGGCAATACGGAGAAAGTATTAATTACTGGTGTCCACATCCACGGAGAAATGGACATCCTGATTGCCAAAATCGACGATAACAACGGCATCGATATTACATTGGAGGGCACGGCGACAGACTTCGATTTTGTCGAAAAGTTCCCGGATTATATGTGGGAGTAAGAGGGCGGTTCATTCGCTCTCTCTTTTATTTCTAAAGAAACATACCAATTGGAGGAACTAAACATGAGTAATCAAGACAAATTAAAGAAATACCTAGCTAAAGCCAATGAAGTACGTAAGGACGACGTTATTACAGTGCAAGCCGATGGCGAGGACTGGTCTGTACAACGCCTGAAAACATTAGACGTACGTCGGTCATATGATCTTGCTTTTGATGAGGATGGTAATTATAAGTCGCCTTATTTTAACGAAATCGACGTGATGATCGTCAAGGCGACAGAGCATGAGTTTGACTGGAATAACAAAGACCTTCTGAAAGCTTATGGAGCGACCAGCAAATTTGAATTGCCACCACGCATTTTAGACAACACGGACGATTATGCTGCACTCAGCAAGGCTGTGCGTAATTTCAAAGAGACTCAGGAATCGCTTTTGGCTGACGCAAAAAACTCATCCGGCGAGACGGAGAAGCGAGCTGGATAGCTCATTTTTGGGTTAACCAAAAGAAATTGCCCGCCGAAGTCTTGCCGTATGAAGTAGATGAACAGCGTCAGTATTATTTTTGCCTCGCTGCCAGCATGATTGCAGAGGAAGAAATGGCACGCTTGAATCGGAAGTAGTCACGTCAGAACAGGAAGGGGGTGGGAACAATAGCAACTACATCAGTTACGGTACCGTTTAAGGCAAGGGATATGATAACCGGAGCTGTCCGAAATATGCGGCGTATGCTTCAGGGGGCGCATGACGACTTAATGAATTTTCGTCGGGCATCGGGCAGCATGTTTGATGATTTTGTGTCCGGTAGCCGACGAGCGAGGGAATCTGCCGACGATTTGGGCCGAAGAATTGGCGGTGCTTCAGACGAAGTACGGCGTATGAATCAGATCCAACTCGATGATATTTTTCGTCGTGCGCGTGCTGGAGCTGATGATCTTCGGCGTTCCGCTGACAGGGCAGATTCGGAAATACGCAGTATCCGGGACGCTCATGTGAAATTGCGTGCTGAGGATGCCATAAGTCCAGTTGTCGACAATATCTCTGACAAGATTTCTGCTTTGGCAGCATTAGCGGGGGGAATCATGCTCGGTAGCGGCGTGGGTGACTCTATGTTTGGGGGCGTGTCCGATTACAGCCGTGAGGCGGCGCGAAGTGCGGCTTACATGCCAGAAAACTTTCGTCAGCAGAGCCTTAGTACGGTAGATGACTTGGTTAGAAAGGCCATTATTCCAGATCGAGTAGAAGGCACTCGACAACTTGCTGATGCAGCTCCTTTAGTACAGGACAAATCCAAGATGAGTGACTTCGTAAGTGCGTCTGCTAAGATCCAGTACATCCGCCCAGATGCCGGAGCTGAGGAAGTACAGCGGGCGCTGTCTCAAGCGTCGAACAGTTTTAAAGAATCCTACAGTCAAGTGGCCGATAGCATGATGTATGCCTATAAGGAGGTAGGCGACAAACAACAGGATTTATTTGATACGTTTTGGGAATACAGTCCGTATTTTGCGAGTTCCGGAACCGACTCAGCGCAGATGTCAAACTACTTTACTAAGACGGTTAAAGAAGGTGCATTTAACTTTGATAAGCCTGCGGACTTTTTCAAAGAGACGTTTGGGGTAAAGGCGTTGAATACCGGTGACATGGCGAATTACTTTATCAGTCGCGGAGCAGGCAAGGATGAGGCACAACGTCAAGCCCAATCATTTACTACTGATATTAATTCAGGGAACAAGCAGCAAGCACAGGGAGCCATTATGGCTCTGGTAGCAGATTTAAGAAGCCAGACACGTGACCAGTTAAAGCAGTCGCTTGTTACTTTGGGCTCTGGCGCAGCAGAAGATAATGCTGATTCGATTCTCAAAACATATGGGACGCCTTTTGAGAAGGCACCAGATATGCGAGGGACGACGGATAATCTGGTTCACAAGCAACAAGCGGCAGACCCAATGACTGAGTTAAACCAAACTCGCGCTGAAATTAGTCTGGAGATGCAAAATGTTGGCATGAACATCACAACCGCTGCGCTCCCAGCATTGAAGGAATTTAATGCTTTGCTGATTGAAAATAAGGATAATATTCAAGCTCTTGGTACTGGTATAACAAGTGCAATTACGGGAGCTATCGGTGTCTACAAAGAACATTTCAGGGCTATAAATACCGCTCTGATCGGGCTGGCAGCCGTGCTAGTTTTAAAAGGTGTTGCGTCCTTCGCCAAGGGAGTTAAGCAACTTAATGATGACTTATCAACCGCTGCTAAATGGGTAGGAGAGAAGGGAAAGGCAGGGGCAAATGCGACAGGCAGGGGAGTCAAAGCCGGTTGGAATTGGATTCGACGGAAACCTCCTGAACCTCCAGCTCCACCACCCGAGGAAACACCAGCCCAACGTGCTGCCCGGATACGGGAACGAATGGGTGGGCGCGGTGTCAGACGACAGTTGTCTGGGAACCGTAACCCTGCCGATGATCGTCTTGGCGGTTTGCGATCTGTTACATCTATGACCGTTAATGCTACCAAAGTTTATATAAATGGCTCTGTGTCGGGTGGTGGAGACGGCGGGGCAGATGATGGCGGTGGCGATAGTGGTGATCGTGACAGAGATCGCCGCCGTAGACGAAACCGTCGTGGAGGGCGTAGAGGGGCGGGAGGCGGTAGACGTCGCATACGTATTAATGGACCTCGTCCTACTCCACCAAATCCACCTAACCCGAACCCAAGCCCCAGGGGATCGCGTGATAATCCATATCGTGTCCGTCGTCCTGTTCCTCCAAATCCACCGCCACCACCGAGTCCGCCTTCTGGCGGTGGCCGTCTGAGAGGTTTCCTGAAAGGAGCAGGTAAAGCGGCTAAAGTTGGCGGTATTGTTGGGACAGTCGCAAGCGTGGCCGCGGGTGCTTACGATCTATACCAGGCATCTAAGGAAAAGGGCCTGCGCGAGGCTGTATCTACTCAGGGCGGTGCTATGGTTGGCGGTGTAGCTGGCGGTGCTATTGGCGGTGCTTTTGGGTCTGTTCTTGGTCCGCTTGGCACAATGGCCGGTGCATACATCGGAAACGTCGTCGGTGAAAAGATTGGGAAATTTGCGGATGAGAGTGGCGCTACTCGTTGGGTAGTAGATAAGGCAGTTGGAGTCTTTGATTCAGTAAAAGACACTTGGGGCGGTGTTAAAGACTGGTTCACAGGCAAGAAGGAAGAGAAGCCCGGCCCCCCTCCTGAAGCCAAAATTACGATCAACAATCTGACTGAGCAGAAGCAGAAGCGTCTTCAACAGATTGGCGACGATGTGCGCAAAAGCATAGTCGATAAAGGTCTTAAAGAGGGACTAAAAACTGTTGCTGAACAACCAGAAGTCAAGCAACGCCTTAATGCGCTTAAAAATACATTCGGCGCTGTTTGGAAGATGGGTGACAGTAGCAAGGCTCAGAAAGATGTCAAGGCCGTAGGAACCGCTACAAAGAGCAGCGCTGATGAAGTAGCCAAGGGCGCAGCCAAGACCAAACAAGCTTATCAAGTGGTCGGAAATGCAGCCAAGACGGCTGCTGAAAAAGCGAAGCAATATCTGCTCTCTCTTAAAAGCGTGTCGGGCCAAGGCAATAGCTGGGGTAGCGATCTTATTTCCCGTTTTGTTGCCGGGATGCGTAGCCAGTTCCCGACACTTTCCTCTGTAGTCAGTAGTGTTGCTGTAGTCCTTAAAAAGATGAAGGACGTGAAAGACAGTAACTCTGGCGGAGGCGGTACTACACCGAAACCCAAGCCACGTCCATATGCTCAAGGTGGTTATATTACCCGTCCGCATGTTGGATTAGTTGGTGAAGCTGGGCCGGAGATGATTATTCCGTTATCGGCCAGCCGACGAGGTCGTGGCCGCGAGCTGTGGGAACGTGCTGGAATAATCATGGGTGTACGTCCTTATGCCAACGGAGGACAAGTCGGCCGGCCAAGCTTGATTGGTACGGCTAGCATGATGCCAATGGCTCAGACGCTTGCTCAGCCTGCCCCTGTCGCGCCGAAGTCTGTTTCAATAGGTAACATCAATATTGATTTCGGAGAGATGGCAAAGGGCATTAGTAATTTTGCCGAGTTCGCACAGATGCTCACCAGCCCTCAAGGTCGTGCGTTGATCCGTAAAGTGTTCGGTGAAGAAATGATGAAAGTATTGGAGAATGGAGGATAAGCGATGCTGGCACTATCGCAAGGCAAGATCCGTCTTACCTTTCCGATCACCCCGGCAGAGATTCAAATAACCGGAGGCAATGAAATTGAAACTTTCACTGTCATAACTGGTCAGGAACGCACAGGGAAACCCATTTCCAAGGTGAAACGGGTTTCTTTTTCTGTCATTCTTCCGCGCTATTGGGAGGAAATTTGGGAGACGGATAGCAAGCAAACAGTGACTTATAAGACGCCGGAAGTGACGTGGAAGCTGCTGGAGCAATGGAAGGGAAAACCGGTGGTTTTGAATTTTGAGAACCTGTTTAGCCAAACGATGCTATTTGAAGGCATGGACCAGACTTATAAGGACGGTCAGGCCAATCTACATGTGACGTACTCTTTTGTAGAGTATAAGCCTGTTAAAATCGTCTCTTACTCCAACTCCAAGCAAGTTCTCAAGCCAGGTACGGTTATTACCAAATCGTCCAAAAGCCGCCCAAATACTACGGGCAAAAAGGACAAAAAGAACGATAAGAAAAAAGATGATAAAAAAGAGAAGGCAAAGGAAACAAGCAAAAAGGCCAAGGAGGACCCGAACGCTAGGGGCGCTTTTGACTATACCGGTTCCAAAAAGCGAATATCAGACAAGGTTTCCAAGGCGAAAGGGAAGTGATGCATTATGGACGGCTTTGCGGTTGTATATGGGAAGGAAAACGCCCGGCAGATGCTAACGGATGGCATCGAGGAAGTGTCCTGGTCTTCCGGGCGGGATGAGATTGCCCGCAGTGCTACGGTGCGACTTCGTAACGCGATCAACATCAAGGTAGCCGGTATGCTGATGTGCTTTTCGCAAAAGGTCGGTGGTGCTCTTTATCATCACAAAAACCAATTTTTTCACGGACCTATTATTAAATACGAGCAGGACGAACTTACAAACGCTTGGGAAATTGAGGCGCGGGAGATCGGCTGGTATTTGAGCAAGAACAAGGGTACGAGGCCATACCTTAAAGGCGAGGCTGGAGCGGAGCTGCAACGATACATCAAGAGCACGGGCATTGACTTTCGTTGCCCTGCTCTCGGCTTTAATTTGGACGAGCGTTATGGAACGATGGCTCATTCGGAAATTGTGCTAGACGTATTGCAAAAGGCATATGAGCGTAGCGGCTACCGTTATTATGTAGACCTTGTAAGGACGGAAAAGAGCTTTTATCTGCAAGTGATGCGCGAAGGGATCAATACCAAGGTCCCTATTTTTGTTCCCGAGCAGATGACCTCCAGCACAGCAGGATACAGCATCGAGGAAACCTATACAGTCGTAACCGCGCAAAAATGGAAGGATGATAAGATCGCTTCTGCTGTTACTAAAACGGCAGCGGGTGCGGTGAAGGCGATGGGCCGAATGGAAGAGATCATTGAAGTTGGTGAGGATGAAAAGCCAGAGACGATTGCCACGCAGCGGCTCAAAGTTTTGTCTGCTGCCAAACAGATCAAGAAGATTACAGTTCGGCACACGGACCATACGTTATCCGGCTTGCGCTCTGGCTGGCTCGTACTCACCAAGACGGATCATACCTCTAAATGGATTGTCGTTACTGCGGATAGTAGTTATAAAAACGGAACGTACACAGTTACGTTGGAGCTGGAAAGGAGGGAATAGTATGCTTCAAGATGCAGTCAGGAAGCTGCGGGAAATGACCAAAGACCACATCGACGCGCGAGACACAGAGAGAGCCACTCTGCTGAGTTGGCCCGGAAGCCCGTCAATAGAGGTGGATGGTGACCCGGCTCCCTATCCAGCGGACAAGCTAGTCTTTGCTGACTATCTGTTAGACCGGGAAGTCAAAGCCGATTTCATAGCTGCTGAATATTTGGAGGACGATGAAGCCAAAGGCAGCGTTACAGGCGTATTGGCTAACGGTGTGGTATACGAAACAGGGGAGCCATACAAGCAGGCCCCGCGCAGCTCGTTACGTGGCAAGCTGGTTATTCCAAGCCCTTTGCAGGTCGGAGATCGCCTGATTGTCTCCAGGCTGAGCGGGCAGCGGTACTATGTTCACGGGAAGGATGTGGGGGCTGGTGGTTGATGATGAAACGTTATTCCCCGATCTTGATCTTTCCACACTTGACGAGGTGGAGCTGACAGAGACGGTAGCGTCTGAAACCAAATGGACGTATGTTATTGACTATCGCACGCGGCAGATGGCAACCACCGACGACGGGCGTCCCAAAAAAACGGCTACGTATGGTGAATACCTTGTGCAGACGGCGCTAAAAATCCTGAACACCGAGCGATTTCAATATGTGGTGTATGACGCTGATATCGGTGTCGAACGATCTGAATGGGCCAATTGGGAGGACGTTGAAATAAAACGCGACATTGAGGAAGCTTTGGCAGCTCATACGGAAATCTCTCAAGCTGAGGTATTGTCGATGGAGCGGAACGGCCAGAACATGTATTTGCGAATTAAATTAAATGGCTTGGCCGGAGAAACGGAGCTGGAGGAGGCGATTGAATTGTGAATGTGAAATTAACAGACCTTCCTGCACTGCCACCGATGGCAATTTTGGAGGAAACCCCCGAGGAAGTCTACCGCCGATGGGTTAACCGTGCGATTACATTGGCACAGGAAAAAGGCTTACCCCCTCCTCCTACGGATCCGGGAGAATATTTTTATGATCTGTGGTACCCGATAGCTATGGAATATTCCGAACAGCAGGAACTGTTAACGTATGCTTTCCTTCAGGGCTTCCCCATTTGGGCAGATGGCGAATTTCTGGATGGTCACGGCTGGTCGGACGGAATGCCCCGTAAAGCAGGCGAGGACGATGATACGTACCGTATGAGGGTACTTGATCGTAAGTTTACCGAGGATGGTAACGGGCGTCGTAAAGATTACGAAGTTTGGGCAAAGGAACTGGAGGGCGTCGGTGGTGCTGTAGCCGTGGAGAAGGCGCGCAACGACGTGTCTATAGACCTGTATTTGACTGACCTGCAGGGTAAACCAGTCACAGAAGATTTTGCTGCTAAGATTAAGGCGGATATGTGGGAAACCAAGCGGATCGGTGGCCATGATCTTGAAGTGTATCCTGCCCCAGTGTTTACGCTTCGTGCGGAGGCGAAATTAATTACATCCCTCCCGCTTACTGAACTGGTCGAACCAATCAGACAGCGTATTGCTGATTATGCTCTTGGCCGTACAAAGCTTGTCTTTAATTACGTCGGTGCAGCTTTGTTGGTCAAAGGCGTGGAGGATTATGAAAATCTTACGCTTAATGGAACGACTAAAGACGTTGAGGTTCCAGTAACGTCCGTATTACAAATTGAGGTGAACCTGACATGATACCTCTGCGCTATCGGGAAATGCTGCCGCCGCACATGTATGAGATCGACATGGCCGAGCGGCATTTTGGCGTCATGGAGCTGGTCGTAGATGACCGAGAAAAGTCGATTGACGATCTTGGAAATCAATTTGTTTTGAAGACCGCTACCTGGTCATTACCCATTTGGGAATGGATATATTTCCGACAGGAGCAGATTGGGACACTGGAGCAGCGTCGTGATGCGATACGTCGTAAACGTTGGGCCAAGCGGCCTTTTACGCTGTCCACGCTGCGGCTAATCGGTAACAAGTACGGCAAACTGTTGGACGTACAAGAGGATTTCCGAGCCAAACAAATACGTTTTGTTTACTCAGTCGAATCGGATTTGGATGTAAAAAGCTTAATGGAGGACTTTGAATACATTCGGCCCGTTCACATCAACAAGGCTTTACCATCAATTAAAATCGACTTTCATCATGCGCTTCAGATCCACTCCCGTATTCGATTACGTTCGAAAGTTCGCTTTTTCGGTGGGCAGCCTTGGTACTGGGATGGCGTACATCTATTGGATGGTAGTGTGAACTTCTCAGGTTGGGTGGGAGAGCGGCAAAGGTACCGACAAAGGATAGTGATTCGGATGCCGCACCGCGTTCAAAATAAGCAGGATGGCATCGTTAGAGCGCGGCACAATTTTTGGCAGTGGGATGGCAGCGTCTTGATGGATGGCAGCCGCTTGTTGGATGCATCTGAAAAAATCATTGAGGTATAGGAGGTAGCTATGGCAGATCAATTGTTTACTGTCACAACGATGTATGCACGGGAGCAGATGGCCCGGGCGAGGGCGGAAGGCACCGCATTGACTAAAGTTGTAAAGATGGTGTTCGGCAGCGGAGGAGTGGATTCTTCTGGCAATCCTATTCCGCTGGATGGGACGGAGCAGGAGCTGAAGCATGAATTGCTCGTAAAGGACATTTCCAGCTATGAGTTCATAGGCCCGGCAACGATCCGTTATATTTGCTCACTGGCTGAGAATGAGCTGGCAGGCGCAACGATTAACGAGCTGGCCCTGGTGGATTCAGCCGGGAAATTAACCGCGATCCGCACGATGACGAACAAGGTCAAGGACGCAGACATGGAATTCATTTTTGAAGTTGATGACATTTATTGAAAGTGGTGAAACATATGACCTTGCAACAACCTAAACATATTTCAACCAATGATCCGGGACATGCCGATTTATTAAATACTCGCTTTGATACGCTCTATGAAAATGACCAGGCGTTGGACGAGGCTATAAAAAATATAAAGGTAGATGAAGCAACCACTACAGTTAAGGGTATCGTCCGACTCAGCGCAGATTATAAGTCTGCTTCTTCCGTGACTGTACCGAACAGCAAGGCTCTTTCTGATTTGTATGGCATATCGTTTGTCGATAGAGGGAAGCCTTTCTCAGTCGATTGGAATTTTATCATCTTACCCGGAGCTTACAGGATTGATGTTGCAACTTTAAACCCTACTTCGGATCACAGTCCGCCAGGGGCAAATCCTAAAGGTGTTCTTTTTGTAGGATCGGTCAAAGTGGAAGAGGATATGGTAATCGTCCACCTCTATGTCGATGAAACTGGTGGGGTATACAAACGGATTAGAACAGTCGCTGGAGTTTGGGTGCCTTGGGACGGATTAGCAAGCAAGAATCATACACACCTTGCATCGGATCTACCTTCCGCATCAACACAGGCGAGGGGCATTACACAGCTTAATACGTCTACCAACAGCACTGCTACTGATCAGGCAGCCACGCCGAGTGCGGTAAAGGTGGCTAATGACCGAGCAAATGAAGCATACAGCCGGGCAGACCAAGCTTTTACGCAAGCCGTTGATCTTAAAAATAAAATCGTAGGCGCGATCAACGGCAAGGGCGGCAGCGCCAATTCGGATATGAATGGAGATCAGTTAGTAGCAGCAATAGCTAACCTTCCTGTCAAGCGTTTCGCATCTGGCACATTCAACGGTCAAAATGCACAGGCGTCAAGTTGGGGAATGTCCATATCCATGCCTGTTTCTGTTGGAGGTCTTTCTTTCACTCCTTCGAGTGTATTTATAAGAGTTAAACTAACTGAATCGGACGGTTTTCGACATGTAGATGGTTTCGCACGTTGTAGCACCTCAACCCAAGACACCATTTACGGCTGGAGAGGTAACAGCATATACGTGTCTCGTGTGACTCAACAACCTGGTAGATTCAGTGTCACCGTCGAAGGTAGCAAAATTGACGCTTACGCTGGTGGCTCTCCGACATCTAAGATTTGGGCTTATGAGTGGTATGCATTTGAATAAAAGGGAGGAAGATTAGTAATGAAAATCGGGCCAAAGGTTTACTGGAGAAAAACGAGCGGCGAGGTAATTTTTATGACCCCGCAAATTGAATCAGAATCAGCACGCGAGACAACCAAAGAGGATGATATGAGCTTTTACCCGCAACTCAAGGGCTATGATTCGGAACAGCTAGACGTGCTCAAGTTGGAATTTGATCAGTATACGGAAGACTTCACACGAGCAAAGTCCTATATCGTTAACCCGGACACTGGAAAGATGGAATTTTCCTATGTCGATAGTGGTGGCAAGACAGAGCTGGAATACCAAACCCCACTTACAGATCAAGTCAACGAGCTAAAGACGCGCCAGGACAGCACAGAGGCCGCGCTGCTTGCACTTATGGATAAATCTTAATAGAGGGAGGTGAAATAGATGTATTTATTTCTGCTTAACATGTGGACCATGAAAAAAGTTGATGAGCAACGGCTAATTTTATACACGCCGAAGTTCATAACGGAAGATGAGCAAAAATCTATCTTAGCAACACCACAAAATGTTTAGCCAGCGTATCCAATCGGATGCGCTATTTTTATGCCCCCAGTGAGTGGTCGGGGGCTTTATTTTTTCTAAGGGGGAAAAGGTAGTGAGCCAAATAAAAATGTTTGGCAGCACCGTATGGACCGCAATGATTGGCGCATCAGGAAAGGAAGCAGCGGCAGGGGGAATGACCATGCTGATCGGTCTGATAGTCACATTCTTGGGTGGGTGGGATAAACCGCTGCAGGTGCTGCTTACGATGATGGTGTTAGATTATATATTTGGAGTTGCCGTAGCTATTAAAAACAAAAAAATGGACAGCGATGTGATGTTTTGGGGAGGTATCCGCAAGGCTACGGTTCTAATGGTGGTGGGTTTATCTGCACAAATTGATGACTGGTTACAGCCAGATGCGCCTATTTTTAGGATAGCAGCGATTTATTTTTACGCTGGCCGTGAAGGATTGTCACTGGCCGAAAACTTGGGAGCAATGGGCATCCCGCTTCCGTTCAAGCTAAAAAGCTTCCTGAAGCAGCTTAACGAGAAAGGAGATGACAAAGGTGCTGACGCTGGAACAACTAAAGAAAAAATCTGAAAAACGCTTGACCGGACTTGATCCGGTCTTCAAGCTGGTTTTGGACAAGCTTATTGAGCGTTGTTATGCCCGTGGAGTCTGGGTGTTAATTACGCAAGGATTACGGACGTATGCGGAGCAGGATGCTTTGTATGCTCAAGGCCGCACGAAGCCGGGGCAGGTGATCACGAAAGCACGTGGCGGATACAGCAATCATAACTTTGGGTTCGCGGCCGATTTCGCGCTGCTGTTGCGTGACGGTCGTACGGTGTCCTGGGACACGCTGCGCGACGATGATAAGGATTCGCTGCCTGATTGGAGTGAGGTCGTAGAGGAGGCGAAGGGGCTGGGTCTTGAGTGGGGTGGCGACTGGCGCACCTTTAAAGACATGCCCCACCTTCAGATGGTCTTCGGAATCACGACATCTCAATTTAGGGCAGGTAAGCGCCCGAGCCAGACGCAACTTAATGCTGTTCTAGCAAGGGTAAACGAACTTAAAACGGAGGATGAGGAAATGACAGTAGAAGAAAGGGCAGCGTTTAAGGCGCTACAGAAACGAGTGATCGCGCTGGAAGCTGCAAATAAACTCGCGAAAGTACCGGCTTGGGCCGAACAAGCCTGTATCAACGCCAAGGCCGTAGGGGTACTGGACACAGCGAATGACGGCAGTTATGACTTTTACCGACTGGTAACGATCCTTGATCGGGCCGGAATATTCAAGAGGGGAGGTATTGCATAATGACAGATTGGAAGCGTAAATTGTCGAGCCGTAAGTTTTGGGCGTTGCTGGCTGCTTTGCTGACAAGCTTGCTTACTGCTTTTGGAGCCAGTAACGATACAGTTATTCAAGTAACTGGCGTAATCGGTGCGTTCGGCGCGGTTGTTGCTTATATCCTGGCTGAAGCTTATGTGGATGGTAAGTCGGCTGAAACATCAACCACTGACGATCTGTAAATTTACAAGCGTTTGGAATTACGAAACACCCTACTGGCTTCGGCTGGTGGGGATTTTTTTTGTTTTCTTGGTTGTTAAGTAGGGCATTAATTTAACTATATATGCAGTACAGATGTAGGATGGAAACTGGAGGGGGAGGGATTTTTGTCTTGAATAGGAACATTTGTTCCTGTATAATAATAGTATAACATTAGGAAACAAATTATTTAAAGTTGATAGATTCTGGGTCTTATGGGATAATTATTTGGGTAAATAATCCTATTTGACTGGGGTGATAGTAATGTTAAATATCTATTCATTTCTATGGAATCTACTTTTTTGGGGCAAAACTTATATATTTAGGCCATTAGCATTATTTTTCGTATTTTTTCACGATTCTGTTAATTGGATTATAAAAAAAGTTTTTTCTATTCCTACACTCGCGATATTTCTTTTACCAATAATATATATAATATTGTTGGGTTTCGCTCAGGGAATGCATCTAAACGGGATATTAGATATTTTTCATAGTTTTTATACAGTTTTGAACTTTTCTCCTGGTTTGAGTACAGATATTGCTGTAATAAAAACTCTGACTTCTGTTGTTGCATTTGCTATTCCATTGAGCTTGACATTTTTTTATTTTAGTTACAAAGAACAAAAAGCACTGGCTATTAGTAATGCTTCTTTTTCTTATGCTTCTGCCCTCGCATTTGTCTTTACTTGTATCATGGCTGTAGCTTTCGGAACTCATTTATCAGTGGCTCTTAAAACTAAAGCGTCGATGCCAATCGAAAAGTTAGACGCATACTTTTCAGGCACTATTGGTGTATGGCTCATTTTTTGTTTTATGGCTTTTCGACAAGGCATTATAGTTGTAAAGTTGCATATTTCAAATCTACATGTTAAATCTCAAACAGATTATTCAATTAAACAAATAAAAGAAAATTTACATTGTCTTAAATACTCATTTGCCAAATTTCAAAAAAAGATGTACTTCAACAGACTGTATGATAATGTGGAGACGCTTTATCAATTAATGTTTTTGTCAATTGATAAAAGTACTTCTACATATTATGATTATTGTGTTAAAAATTGGAACAAAATTTTAAGTGACATACATGAGAAGCCTGAAAATCAGAAGTATATAAGTGGACCGAGCTTAACTAAGGGAGATGATCTTTATTTAAATTTGTACAAATGCATTTTAAATAACCAGACTAATCTTTTGATAAAGTTGATAAAATCGCATAGGTTCGAGGATGCTAATATCGCTTTTGAAATGTTAGAGAAGCTCGAGTCAAAAAAATCAGCGTATTATACTGCTTTGCACGAGATTGCTATTTTGAGTTTTAAGCTTGATATATTGGACACTATTTTAATCAGATTGAATAATATAATGGAAACGTATAGACATAAAAATGACAGTGTCAATGATGTCAATATTATTTTTAAACAACTTTTAATTATAGCCATAGAAAATAATGATGTTAAATCCTTGTCAAGAATTGTTTATTCCATGTTAAAAAATTTTAAAACAGAGGATATAAGATTGAAAAATGGGAGAATTCCTATTCCTTTTATGGCAACCCCTGAACAAAACATTCAACAAAATGAGTGTATTATTTACATGTTATTTCAGGCTTTAGTAAAAACAATTGAACTTTCCCATTATAGCTGTACTGGGTTTTTAATAAAGTTTATGATCACGAACTTTAAAGGAGATATTATTAAAAGGGTTTATAGTATTGTAATTGATAATTTAATAACTAACAAAAAACAAGAAAGCCCTTATCTTAAAAATAATGTTATTTCTAATGTGGCTGTATCCTTTAATTTCAATTCCACTACAATAAGATATTGTTTTGAAAAGATGTCTTTATTATTATACTGCCAACAAAAATTTGTTTTAAGAAAAGGTATACTAATTAATTTTAATAATACCGTGGAGCCGGTAATAAAGATCTCAGGTATTAAATTTGAAGTAGATTATCTTGTTGAGAAGATTAAAAAGGCTGGGGACAAGTATGGATTATTATTTTTTAGTTCAAAGTTTGTTGATGAGGCAGGAATTGAAAAGGACTTTTTGGAAATTATAAGTGATGATTTGAAGAAAGAGAAGGAGAGATACAAAGAATTTAAACCTAATTCTAAGGAACGAAAAAGAGTACGTAAAGCTAGATGAAAAGTGAAGAATAATTTACTTTCTCAATAACGTATGTTTTAATACACTATAGAAGGGGTGAAAAAAATGGCTAAAATTTTTGATGTTGCAGATTTTTTTATTCAAAAATCACACAGTATAGATATGCCAATCACTCATTTGAAACTTCAAAAACTTTGCTATTATGCTCAAGCTTGGAGTTTGGTATTGAACAATAATAATAGATTGTTTAATGGTGAATTTCAAGCTTGGGTTCATGGACCAGTTAATCCCGAACTATTTAGGAAATATAAAGATTACGGTTGGGATCCAATTGATTGTACATATAATGAACCAGCTTTGGATAAAAGCGAAAAACGTATCATGACTGAGGTATGGGGTGTATATGGTTCATATGATGCGAAGTTTCTCGAAGCATTAACGCATAATGAAGAACCATGGAAGGAAGCAAGAAAGGGACTTCCTGATGACGCTTATTCAAAACAAACCATTAATGAGGATACGATGAGAAGATATTATAGCGATTTGCTGAAGAAGTCGTGATCTAAAAAGTAAAGTATTTATTACGGCCTGTAACACAAAAATAGTGTCATTGAGTATGAAGACATCCTACTGGCATAAGTTAGTAGGATGTCTCTATGTTTGAAGGGATTACCACACAATTCAGCGAATACCTATCCTGAGGTGATCAGCATGAATCATACATATAAAGTGTTGAAGTCGGATATAGAACTGTTTGCAGCTGCATTAAGCCAGGTAAGAGTATATGTGGTCCAGCTGTTAGGTGAGGATTTGATAGATATCGTGGACTACGGCGGAATAGTGGAGAAGATTACACCGGAGTCGATTAAGATTAACGGATCTTATTTCTTCCGTAATCAGTTTGAATTTAGAGTAGATGTGAAGAAGGACTCCACTGGTATGTAACCAGTATGAAGTCCTTTGTTGTTTATTTAGTTGAATACTCGCTTACCTCAAACGTGAGTATTTTGTTGAATATTACATAGTAATTGCGACTGCTAAAAGGACCTATGTTATTCTTATGTTTATTGATTGCATAAGATGCCGTACCTGAACCCGCTTGTTTAGCCTCATACCAGGCAATAAAATCATTAACTTCTTTCATGCTCAGGTCAAACTCTTTATCAAGGCCAGTATCCATCGTCACAACCAAGATTGCACGTTCGCCTGTAGGAGTTGTTGGCTCAATTGGATTTGGTTCTGTTGGTGTGACAGGCTCTTGTGGTTCTGGGTCTGCGAGAGTGTAACTTTCAACCGTGTCCAAAATCCTCCCATTACTTGTTCCGCCTATAATATAAAGCTTCCCATTTACAAAGGCTCCACTACTTTGACCTCTGTTAGATGTTAATTTGGTTATCAGCCTGCTTTTGTTTGTTATTGGATTATAGACTTCTACACGTGATACCATCGCCCCTTCGCCTAGCCCCCCCATTATATAAACTTCTCCATTATAAACGGCTGTGGCAGAAACATTTGAAGCTGTGAGAAGGTTATTCTTTTTTGTCCAAGTATCCGTATCTACGTTATATTCATAGATCGAATTAGAAATTTCACTAGTGAAATACTTACTTCCACCGAATGCATATATTTTTCCGTTTAAAGCTACGGCACTCATTGCATTCAATGCAACAGGGAAGTTTTTCAACTTTACCCAGGTATCCGTGGATATATTATATTTTTCAACTGTAGGTACAATATCGCTATTATTTGCTCCGTCAATTACATATATATTATTATCCATAAGGACTGAAGCTGCCCAAGAACGAGCTTCTAACATATTGGCTGCTGTAGTCCATGTATTAGTTTTTGTATCGTAAATTTCGACCTTGTTCGTTCTCAGCGAATTAGGACCGTAGTATCCACCGATTACATAAATCTTGTCACCTACAGCAACTGCAGAAGCAGCTGATCTAATAGTAGGCATATCTGCTTTTCTACTCCAAGTGTCCGTTTGTGAGTTGTAACCGAATGTTGTGTTTTTCTTTTCTCCTGTTACCGCCTGATCCCCCTGTGCCGAACCGCCGAAGATGTAGATAACCCCGTTTACTTCAGCGGAAGCTGCTCCAGCACGCGCTTCTGTTAGACTACTTCTAGTCTCCCATTCAGTATTTTCCGCTGCAGAAGCTAAGGAAGTCTGAAAAACAAAGCCGAATACTAAACTAAAAATTACTAATAAATAAGTTTTTCTTTTCATTCAATTGTCCTCCAGAATTTTTTATCTAATGTCCTGACTTTACAAAATATATTTAGTAAAGTCTAAACATTTATGTCTATATATTCAAAATAAAGTTTAATAGTGGATTTTAATTTTTACTCTCTAGTAGATCATAACTAAAAGATCTTTTTTTGTTTTGTGACAACATATGCGATACTTCGACATGTCTCTCAATATAGTATTGAGAAGATTTAAATACTATGGAGGTGTCGTATGATAAAAGGAATCGTAAGAGGATTAATTGTTTTTTTACTAGCTGCTATTTTCTCGGTACAAGGTGTTTATGCTGAACCGACAGCAATCAACCAACATACAGCAGCTGGGTATACGTTGGAGTTCCCAAGTTCACGCTACCCTGAAACCGGGGCGCATATTAGAGATGCAATAGCAGCTGGACATTCTGCTGTATGTACGATTGACCGTGATGGAGCAGAAGAAAACAGAAGGGAGTCGCTCAAAGGCTATCCGACTAAAAAAGGATATGATCGCGACGAGTGGCCGATGGCAATGTGCGCTGAAGGTGGGGTAGGTGCTGATATTCGTTACATAACCCCTAGTGATAACCGGAGAGCAGGATCATGGGTAAGTCATCAGTTAGATAAGTATGCTGATGGTACAAAGGTAAGATTCATAGTGAAATAAAGACAAGGACTCAACTAGTGTAGAAGCTGGTATGAGTCCTTTTTAATGTCCAATAAAAAATAAAAATGCAAATATTTAGATTATATTTATAGATCAGCAAGTTTATGTTTAGACAGACTTTTAAGAATGATTTATCTTCGTAATAGTTCAATATATTGCTAGGAGGAGATCGAGTGATAAGTAAAATTAAAGCATTATGGAGTATTTTAATTGTAGTGATAGTGTTCATGAATATGCCAGCTATTGAGGTAAAAGCAGAAGCTGTAAGCGATGAATGGTCGATTAAAACGACTATAGAAAATCCTAGGGCGGTAAGTGCTGTTTCTGAATTGAATGGTAAGATATATATGTTCGGAGGTTCTTCAGGATCAAACCCTTATAAGGATGTACAAATTTATGATCCAAAAAATAATATATGGGCTTCAGGAAGTAACATGCCTACGGCTCGTGCTGCGGCAACTTCCGTTGTTTATGGAAATGATATTTATGTTATCGGTGGCTATACAGGTAATGCTTTTAGCTGGACAGGAGGCTCCTCAGTAAATAATGTTGAAGTTTACAATACCCAGACAGATACATGGAGCGTTAAAAAAGCTATGCCACAGGCTTTAGGTTCGTTGACAAGTGTCTTATATAAGGGAAAGATTTATGTGTTTGGTGGGATGACAACAAATACACTTTCAGTTGCTACTGTCCAAGTATACGATCCAGCTTCCGACAGCTGGTCAACAAAGAAACCTATGCCGAATACAATTCATGGTTCCTCTGCAGTTTTACATACGGACAAAATCTATCTTGTAGCAGGTAGACATATTGATAATAGTTCAAATGTTTCACTAAATACATTTCTTGAATATGATCCTGACAGCGATAATTGGTCAACCAAACCCAATCTTTTAACAGCACGTGGAGGGGCTCAGGCTGTCATCTATTCCAATAAAATTTTTGCTATTGCTGGGAAAACTGAAGCAGGTGGACGTAGTTATGAACTTAGTACAGTAGAATCCTTTGATTTTGGACAGAATAAATGGTCTCCTGAGGCTAGTTTAAAGCAAGCCAGAAGCGGGGCAGGGGCTATAACATTAGGTGGACAGATTTACGTTATCGGAGGAAGTCAGAGTACATTGTCTAATTCTCCGGTTAATACTATAGAAATATTCGGAAAGATTGACAGTTCCACACCAACTCCCGAACCAACCGATCCATCTCAACCACCTGGGGACCGTGCAATCCTTGTAGTCACTATGACAACCGGATTGGAAAAAGAATTCGACCTAAGCATGAAAGAGGTTAAAGATTTTATCTCATGGTACGAAGGTAAGCAGGCCGGATCAGGATCAGCTTCATACGCTATTAATAAGCACGATAACAATAAAGGTCCATTCAGCAGCCGTAAGGATTACATGCTATATGATCGTATCCTTACGTTTGAAGTAAGTGAATACTCTAAATAAAATAAAATAAAATAAAATACCCTGCTTATAGTGGCAGGGTATTTTTGGTGTTTAATTAAAATGACTGGCCGTTGATATAACTCAAGGTAATTGTCCATTGCCTCTATACTTACCATATTTAGCATCCCATTTGTATGTTGCAAGTGCTAAATCCCATCCACCTACAACTGGGCGGTAATTCTTCCAAAATTCTAATATCTCACCATCTGATTCTATACGAACTTCTAAATCCCCCATAATAGACAGTTTTTGTTTCAATGTTCCATCTTCCAGTTTGTAGATATACAATTTTGTATTTGATGGGGCATAATTATAAGTTACAGCTACGTGTTTTTCGTTTTTAGCAGGTGAAAATATTTGAATATTAGGTTCTTCAAAAGACTCATCCGAATATATTTCATCTTGTATAAATACTATTATACCTTTTGAATTTATTAGATAAAATTTTCCTGATTTCGTTAGAATAAAACTTTCTGTTTTCTTATCAGAATTGATATCTTCTGTTTTAATTAAAGCGATTTTTTCATTAGGGTACCTTTGGTTAAACTGGGCTTTGGGATCGGAAGAAGCAAAAGCCCAGTTTGAAGATAATAGAAATAAGGTAATGAATATTAACTGGAAAATAGCGATTCTCATAGTAATCTCCTCAATTTTAGATTGTTAGCTGATCAGATTCTTTTTTGAAAGAAAATTATGTTTTATAGTAGTCTATCAGACCTAGGAAGATTTCTCTATGAATATTTACAGAATAGACCAGATGAATTATACTTTCGAAAGTATCGATGATATCCTGCTGGTAAAAGTCAGTCAGGTGTTTTTTTATGCGTATGTATCAGTATTAACATATATATTTAAAAGTTTTAACCTTAATTTAAAGTTAAATCTCACTTATATCATAATGATAAATTGTTCGTTACATACCTAAGGGGGATGAGTATTGAGTATACGAAAAGAAGTTGCACAGGGAATTAAAGACTATAAAACTGGAGGTTTAGCAGAAGGGTTTGTTCTAGCTGAAATTTTGGTTTTGTGTGTAGTCGTTGGTAGATGGGCTGATAGAACTTGGTGGCCAGACGGAGAATGGTGGATTGGAGCTTGGGTCTTTGTCGTTTGTCTACTTCTTCTTTTTGTACCTATAACTTGTTTAATTATGATGATAGTGTTTACTTTAGGTTGTGGTGTAGCGGGTTGGGTGATAGGTGACTATTTATTCAATAATTTGGGTGCATCTGTGGTGATTTCAATCATTTCTGCAGTTATTGGACTAAGTATGAATGTGTCAGGCTGTCCCAAATACGCTTCAAAACGTTTAGTTAAAGAGCTTGGTGATAAACTTTAAATTATGAAATTTTCAGTTACAATAAAAGATCTTCAGAAAAATCTAAAACCGTACGTAATAAATATTTCTGTAAGCCCTGGGACAATCTCAGGGTTTTTGTCATATATACGTAGAATTTGGAAAATCGACGTGGTATATTTATCCTACAACTAAATACCCAAGGAGGAACTATGAGTAGGGGAAGCAATAAAAACATTGGTACAGCAAAGATACTAGGTTTTTTATTTATCATCATGATAGTCTTGGCGATCATACAGTATTTTGGGTTACTTATTATTGCAGGTGGTCTAGGGTATTGGGGCTATAAAAGATACCAGATTGGAAAGGCAGCTAATCAAAAGAGTAAATCGGCTACAGTGTTATTTTCATTAGCCGGTATTTTTTTCGTCTTCTTTCTTATCAATATCACTGTACATAAAGACGAAACGAAGGTCGCCGCTCCTACAGTAGCTCCAGTTGAACAGACTGTAAAGACTGAGCAGAAAGCAGAGCCGGTCTCGGCCAATGCTGCTCAAACTTCACCTGTTGTTACTACTGCTGATCCTGCTAAGGGAACTAATCCAAAAAATCGTCTTCCTATTACACTGATTGAGGGTACGGATGGCGACACATTCAAAGCTTTGGTGAAAGGCAAGGAGGAAAAGATTCGTCTTCTGCTGGTTGATACACCAGAGAGCGTGAAGCAGGGAACGCCAGTTCAACCGTTTGCCAAAGAAGCATCTGACTTCACATTAAAACAATTGAAAAAAGGCAATTTGGAGTTGGAACTGGACATCTCTGAGCGTGATAAATATGGTCGCTTACTCGGCTATGTATGGGTTGGTGACAAGATGCTGAATGAGCAGCTTTTGGAGCAAGGTTACGCCAGAGTAGCGTACGTCTATCAACCTAACGTAAAGTACGTCGACCAGTTTGAAGCGATCCAAACGACAGCGAGAAAGGCTGGAGTAGGAATCTGGAGTCTTGAGAACTATGCTCAGGAAGATGGATTCCATGAGCAAGTGGCGAAAAAACCCACAGCTACAGTTAATAGTGAGCATAAGCACAACAGCTCATCGTCACATGATAAACCGTCTGCACCAAAAAAAGAAGTTGTTATGTCTGCCCCTGAGCCAACAGAGTCAACAGAGTATGTCTTCTATAAAAATTGCTCTGAAGCGAAAGTCGATGGAGCTGCTCCGCTTTATGAGGGGGAACCTGGGTACAGATTAAAATTAGATAGGGATCATGATGGAGTAGCTTGTGAGAGGTAGAGTTAATCAAAAACTAAAATTAAGGTGATCTTATGTCAGGAAATTTTTCAGCTATGAGTTCTTATATCAAAACATGTCTTACGTATTCAGAAATATTTCAAAAGAAAGCTTCTGAAATGGAGATAAAATCAGATATCAGGTGTATTAATTTAGACGAAGCTTTATCAATCCTTTCACAATTCAGTGTATTAGACGACGTGTCGAGAAAAGAATTAAAAAGTATATTGAAAAGATTTGTAGGTGAACAAGAGTTTATAGAAAACATGGAACCGTTTGATGTTAACAATCTAATGTATGCAATGAAATGGTTTATTGCTTACGGAACTAGGAATCCACAATATAGCTTCCAAAATGATTTTAATGTATCGTTCAATGTTTTTATGACTGTATTAAAGATATCAGATTATATGGTGGACAAAATTGATGATTATGAAGATGTAGAAGATGCTGTTCTTAAGAGTTCGTTATTTGTAAGAAATACACAAATGGATCGTGCCTTATTGCACCAACATATGATGTTTGAAGAAATAGCAAGATCAGCAGAACGGTTTAAACCACAAGATTACATCAATATTCATGAAGTTTTCGAAAACAAATATGGTTATACTATTTCTGAATATATTTCAGTGATTTTTTCATTGAGTGCCTCATCTATAAAAGGTAGGAAATTCGAAGAAATAATTCAAAAAGTAGATTGGGGGATTGATCCTGAGCTTTTTTTTGAAAATATCAGTATAAAAGAAACGGCTTTGGCCATTTACAATGATTTGTGTATTGACCCATTGAATCTAAAGGAGTGGGCAAGAGCAACGATAGATAATCCTTATGATTTTGAGCCATTATTAATAACTCCTATTTTTAAATCCCAAAGTGTTTCTTTTCCAAGTTCACCTGGCAACATGAATTCTGTTATTTTTGATGGATTATTCTTTAAGATAAGAAACTGTTTTGGAGCAAAAGATGAATCTTTTTTCAGATTTTATGGTCGCATTTTCGAAATTTATATTTCTGATTTGTTAAAAGATGCTGTGAAAGAAGCAAAAATAAAATCTTACAAATTTATTGATGAATTTTCTTATGGAAAAAAGCAAGGTGAATTATCTTCTGATGCTTACATCTTGCTAGGAAAATCATTATTAGTTATTGAGTGTAAAAGTGGTAGAATTAGAACACAAACTAAACTAGAAGCTGATAAAAAAACAACATTAGAGGATTTTCAAAAGTATGTAATGAAACCAATACAACAAGCAAATAAAACATATTCAGAGATATTGAAGCAAGATCCCCAAAAATTTAATGGAGCCAATAAGGTCTTTATTTTCTCTGTTTCTAATCATTCATTTCCAAGGTTACCGAAATATCATCGTCGGCTTGAAGATAAAAAGTGGCTGGAAGATTTGCATCCGAACGTTAAGTATATTGATTACTTAGGGATTAACGATATTGAGGTAATTGCTTATACCTTGAAGAAGCTTGATAAAACAATATTTAGCTTTATTAAGACAAAAAAAAATAATACTGATTATATTCCATATCCTAATTATTTCCATACGAAATATGGAGAGATAAAAAGATTGGAAAGCCATGATGAAAAATTAAAAGAAGTTTTTCAAAAAATTAAAGAGACTTTAAAGTTCAAAAAATAATAATTTTTTTATCTTAAAATAATCAGTTTATTTAAATCAATGTGAGAAATAAGTATAAATGCTAACGTATTTGCTAACGAACTTATTAAAATCTAGTGATATAACAAATGTAAGGAATCTTGTGATTAATGGTTTTACGAGCATACAATATCTAAGTATAACGTTTTAATTAGCTCAGTTGGTTAGAGCGGTCGGCTCATAACCGATTGGTCGGGGGTTCGAGTCCCTCAGGGCCCATTTCCTCAAAAACCCTTGCGTAGCAAGGGTTTTTTTGTTGTTTATAGAGGGTGAGAAAATGGAGGGGAATAGCCCCTTTATTAGGGAGCGATTATAATTTGCAGCGAACCTTCTCTTTCTTCACTTTTTCTAAATGTGATTTAATTTTTTTAATCTTTCATTGCCATGAAGAATGCCCCCTTAGAATATATTAAGCTACCCAGTGGGGATCAATATCTATTCTAGGGGATGCAATCTATACGCTAGGAGAAGCTCCCAAAAGACTATTTTTTTGAGATTTTAAACTTGAACGGATTATATTCAATGGAAAAATCCTCCGCAGACCCCTTTGCAATTAAGGTTAAGCCCGTAGAAGAGTCAACTTTTGAGAATGTCAGAATTCCTTCTGTCTTCATACCAGGTAATATTTCAGACTGTAACGCAGGATAAGTATAACTTACACTATCAGTCGTTGGTTCGTATTGTTTGTTTCCTTGAACCAATTTAGTATAAAAGTCATAATAATTTATCGTGTTTTTAGATTTGTTTTCGATTGCCATATAAATCCGTGTTTCCTCTTCAGCAAACTCGACTTTTTGAAGAGTCATGATATAGCCCTTTTGTTTTATTGACTTATTTACTTCTATAGTGCTCAATGTAGGATCAATAAACATAGATTTTTCTATTTTATTTGCCGAGATGGCAGGAGCTGAGGTGTAGGTGCCGTAGGTCGTTCTATAGCGATATTTATCAATGACAGTACCGGTTACGTGGATAAAATCATTCTCTTTTGCATTAGAGAAGCTGGAAAAACTATTGCCGTAGACAAAAGTGTTTTTTTCATTATTTTTCGGATCAGCATTTACTTGAACATAAATCCCATCTCTATCCTCCTTAGGACCATTAGTGATTTGTCCATAAAAATCAATAGAGCGGTCTTCAAACTGATCAGCATTGACGTACATTTGTTCAAATTCTTCTTTAGATAATAATGAATGATCTTTACTTGATGATACTCCACATGCTGTTAATCCCATTATAAAAATAATAAAAGCACACAAAAGAGAGAAAAAAGCTTTATTTTTCATGAACCCAATATCCTCCAGCATAAAAATATAGTAGCAATAGTCTATCAGAACTAGATCTATTTTTCTATAAATATTTACAAATAACTAATTTTTCTCACGTTTTTACCGAAATTTATTATGCCTGGCTACAATCAAGCCTTCATTTTTTACTTTGTGCAGCTGTTTCCATTGTTTGGTTTGCCACAATCGTATTATTGTTGAGTTATGTAAGGAAATGGTTAATGTCTCCGAGAGTACAAAATGTTATTGATAAAGCTACGGGCCTCGTTTTAATTGGATTCGGTTTAAACATGATCTTTAGAGTTCAAAGAACAGGACATTGAATAGCTATGAGAATGGGGTGACATCAGCCCGTCCATAAAAGTAGCACTGCCCCAATAAACGGACAGTGCTACTTTTACCGTTTTTATCTTAAGATACCTTAACAGTGTATACCATTCTCAATTTACCGTTACCGCCGTAAATCTCAACTCTTGCATTCGTTGCAGTAGTGGTGGTTACCACCCCGGAAGCGGAGACGGTGACATTTCCGCTCGCCACTTTATAAGTATCCCCTGGGTAATTTGACAACGCATAGGAATAATTACGTGGCAACGTAGCCGTTCTGTAGTATACTCCGTTAACTTCTACGACAGGCGTAATTACCGGAGAAGGGCCTACAGATGCGGACGCGCTAGGGACGATAATACTCCCAATAAGTCTTTACTGTACTTTTGAACTATTCTCCTAGCTGTATAGTCTTTGATCCACACGGAATAAAAAACGGACGTCAGAGTGATTAGCTCCAAGTCCGTTTTGTGTTTGTATCTATTTAGTTCTTGATATCAGTTGACAAGTTGATGTGCAAGCTTCTCATCGCTGTCTAGATTCCTTTCTACGATACGCTGTTTTAATGCAGACAGTTCCGCACACTGTCGAATGGCTTCCGCTACAAGCTGGGCCACCTGTTTGGCTCCTTCGTCAGAAAAATGGGTATTATCCGTTACACCAGCGGGGTAATTAGGATGTGCTTTTTCAGGCAAATGCATAAATAGCTGCTGTGACTCTTTTTCACCCATTGAACGATAAAGCTGCTGAGAAGCTTCAAAAATATCGAGCAGGGGTGTCTTGGTTTCCGCGGCTACTTTTCTCATGGCAGCAGGATAGGCTCCTACAGCCAACAGATCAGGTTCACCGTCTGCGGTGAATCGTCGGCGGCTTACAGAGGTCAATAAGACTGGAATTCCACCACGCTCCCGAGCGGACTGAATGTATTGAATTAAGTTTTGACGATACTCTCCATCAGGATCGGTGTAGCGAGTGGGGTCTTCTTTTTTCTCATCGTTGTGTCCAAATTGAATAAACAGATAGTCTCCAGCTTGAATATCTTTTTCAATATCAGCTAATCGGCCTTCTGCTATAAAAGATTTGGTGCTTCGCCCATTGACAGAACGATTGTCCACATGAACAGACGGTGCCAAATAGCTTTGCAAGTGTTCACCCCAGCCTGTCATCGGTTTTTCGGTAGCCCCTTTTTGAGCTGCAGTGGAGTCCCCGGCGATAAACAGTCGAGTTGTCATCTGTTGCCTTGCCTGAGCATATCCATGTTTTTGAAGCCAAGTTTCCGCCAGATCAAGCCATTGACGGCATTCGTGGTTGTCCTCTGACAGTCCCAATCCGTGTCGCCCTTCCTCAAATACATGCAGTTCAAACGGAATATGTTCTCTGGATAATGAAAAAGCGAACAACAGACTATTTTCTACTGGTACAGCGCCATCATTAGCTGTAGTCCACATCAAAGTTGGAGGTGTCTGTGAAGTTACTTGCTGATCGGATGAAAAGGCTTGAAGCTGCTCCGGCGTCGGCTGTTCACCTAAAAAATGTGTACGGCTTCCGATATGTGTATAAGGCTCATGAAATGAAATTACAGGGTATCCCAACAACAGAAGATCTGGCTTTACTGTCCCTATAGTGGAGACAATGGAGGCCAAGTGACCGCCTGCAGAAAAACCGATGAGCCCCACTTGATCAGGAATGACTAGCCAGTCATGCCGTGTTTGGCGAATCCATTGCAGAGCATGTTCTACATCCTCCAACAAGGAAGTAATCTCGAAATCGCCGACTTGATACTCCAGCACACCCGCATGAATACCTAGATCATTCAACCACCGAGCTATAGGCTCTCCTTCATGTGAGGCCAAATGCTCGTAGCCACCGCCAGGTAATACCAATATAAAAGGACGAGCTTCACGAACTGCTACGGGATAGAGGGAGAGAAAAGAAGTGTCTGACGGAAATTTTTCTTTTATAATCGGTTGTTTAGGACTAACCACATGTAACATAAGTAACTCCTCCAAATTTCTTTTTAACTGCCGCAAACCAAACAAAATCGACTTAAATTGGAATGATACGGATGTAAAAAATAATGCACACGTGAAAAAAATGATTTAAACCTTGTTATGAAAGCGCTATAATTTTGTTGTGATGCAAAGAGCCAGAGGGGGAGCGCAATGAAAAAAGGAAGAATGTTCTACACTATTTTTATTACGATTCTGGTTTTGGGAGTAGGATTGGTGGCCAGTTTTGGCAGCTACATCTATTTTACAACAATTAGCTCCGTTGTGGAGAGAGTTTCCAATACCAAGCAAAGCTACATGGCACAGATCAGAAATAGCCTGGAGCAGAAAATCCAAACGATTGAATATGCTTTTAATACGTATAGCACGACCAGTTCCTTTAATGATGTTGTGAAAAATCCCATTACAGAAAAAGATTTTATAGCGTATCGGAATGTGAATACTCAGCTCAATTATATTGCTACGATGGGATTAGAAGGAACGGAATATTCACTAATCAGTCTGGATCAGAATTGGAGAATCTCCAATGGTAGCCTGTCCTATTTGACGAAAACGGAACGAGAAAAGCTGATTAGTACCTATATCGACCACCAAGAGAAGGGGCTATTCTGGGTTAAAACAGATAAAGGAATTCGTTTTGTGAATACCTTGCCTGTATTCTCTAAGAAGAAGCAAGCCATTGCTTTGTCGGATATTTCGCTGCAAACGTTAAATCATACGATTCAAATCGAGGATCATATGGCTGTTTTTATTTTGAATAAACAAGGCGATTTAATGTATGAAACCCAGCCTGCTGAACAATTATTGTCCACCCAGCAGCTTCAGCACATTTCAGAAGCTACAGTGAAGCCGAACAACACAGGTATGTTAACTTTGGAGAAAACGGATCAGCAGCCTGCACGACAAGTCATTTACGCCAAATCTGCCTATAACAATTGGACTTACTTAACGGTATTGGATAAGAAAGAAATTGCGGATGCCTTTCAAACGACCAAATTTGGAATCATCATGATGGGACTTGTATTAACGCTCTTAATGGTGGTAGTGGCGTACTTCATTGCCATTTACTTTACAAAGCCATTTCAGCAAATAAAACGAAGCTTGCCTAAAAATCCTAATTTCGCTTTCAAAAATGAACCTTCTAAAAATGAAATTGAATGGATTATTAATTCCATCGACAACATTGTAACCGAGAAGGAAAGCTTGGAAAGTCTCATTCAGTCCGAAATGCCACAGTTGGAAACCCAATTGATTCTCAACCTGTTCCGCAAACGTATTTCTGCAGAGGAATTGGCACGAAAAATGCCACGCCTGGGTTATCCGCAGATCGAGAATCAAATGTATATTACCTTGTTAGTCCAACTGGATAATCTGGGAGATCGAGAGCCCTCGGATAAAGACGTTTTGCTGCTGGCTATTAACAAAATCGTAGAAGAAACGATTCCAGAGCAGCAGCGAATGCTTCCCATCATTTTGAACGATAACACTCAGGCCACCATATTAATTTTGACAGGTAAGAGCGAACAGGAAATGAGAAAGCAAGTCCTAGATGATGCGACCCTTTTAGTTCGAAACGTAAAAGAGTATTTGAATGTATCCATCAGCATCGGCATTAGTACGGTGTATGATAACTTATTAGAAAGTAAAGAAGCCTGTGAGATGAGCAAGCAAGCTTTGCATCACCGTTTAAATTTAGGCAAAGAGTCGATTATTTTTTATGAAGATATTTCCATGGTCATTTCAGGTCCGGTGCTGCTTCATTATCCTACGGAATTGGAATCAAAACTGTTTGATGCCATCCGAATAGGGGACGAAGAGCAGGTATATCATACCGTGCACTCTTTATTAGAGGAAATGATGATAAAAAATAATCATTCCATGAACTTTGAAGTGCTGTTGGTACGATTTGTGAATAACCTCATCCAATTGGAGCAACTATTAGGGATTGAAGTGCTGCTGACGCAAGACAATCATGCCTTGTATCATCGTTTGCTGGACATCCGTAACCCGGAAGAGATAGAACGTATGCTGATCGAGCAAGTTATTTTCCCCATGGTAAAAAGCATGAAGGAGAAGACCAACCAGCAATTCCGATGTCTCTCGGAAAAAATTGCTGCTATTATCCGTGCTGAATATGACCAGGAATTATCATTAGAACTCATTGGAGACCGACTTCATTACAATCCGAATTATTTAAGCAGTATTTTCAAAAAAGAATACGGAACGACGTTTAGTGAATATCTGATGGGCTACCGGCTACAAATGGGCAAGAAATGGCTCGTTGAGACAGATATGACGATTAAAGAAATCGCCGAGCGACTGCAATATCATAATTCGCAAAACTTTATCCGCTCTTTTCGGAAAAAGGAACAGGTTACACCGGGAGCTTACCGAAAGATGAAGCAAGCCAATTAGCCTTTTACCGCTCCTAATAAAGCTCCTTTGACAAAGTGCTTTTGTACGAATGGATATACGATTAACATCGGAACGGTCGCAATGACAATGACTGCCATCTTAATGGTCTGCGCAGGCGGGATGACATCTACAGCAGTTCCTTCTGCCTGCATACCACTGGAAACGATTACAATTTGTCGTAGCAAGACTTGAATCGGCCATTTGGCAGAATCATTGATATAGAGAATGGCGTGCATATACGTATTCCAGTAGGCAACAGCGTAGAATAGAGAGATGGTTGCAATAGAAGGCAGGGCTAACGGCAACATAATTTTAAAGAAGATACCAAAATCGTTGCACCCGTCCATCTTGGCTGATTCCTCCAGATCATCTGGCAGCGCCTGAAAAAAGTTACGCATGATAATCAGGTTAAACGCATTAATGGCCACGGGAAGAATCAAGGACCAATACGAGTTGATAAGCCCCATGCTTTTTACAACCAGGAATGTTGGAATCATCCCCCCACTAAACAGCATAGAAAACACGACAATGAAGTTAATCGTATTGCGGCCTAGTAGATATCTTCGGGATAATCCATAAGCCATAAAAGCAGTAAATATCATACTTACAACTGTACCGACGATCGTTACTCCGACCGAAACCCCGAGACCTCTAAAAATGGTGGGAGTCGACAGAATATAGCGGTAGGCATCCAAGGAAAAAGTAACTGGGAATAAAATGAACTTCTTGGCTATCACTTCTTCGGTTGAGGCAAAAGAGCTGGCAATGATATTCAAAAAAGGTAAGAGACAAGTGAGGGCAATGAGAATCAATAGTGTACTGTTTACAATGTTGAAAATACGGCTGCCCAGCGATTCCTTTTTTCGTAATTTTTGTTTTCGTAATGGCTGTGTCAATGTGGTTGACCTCCTCGTAATCGTTTACATGTCAACTTTATCAAGAGGAAAGAATTCCGTATATAATCAAATCTTGAGGTGTTCTCTAATCATGGAAATAAGCGGATGCTCATTAGGTTGTGTAGTAATCATTAGCTAAGGTGATAAGGTTGAAAAGTAGGTGCACACCCAGTTTTGTAAACGCTATCATTTGATGATTATATGCGGAATGCCGAAAATCGCATACTCTTGAAAACGTATACAGGAACGTTTGAAGGAGGTCGAACTAATGAAAGTTTCAAGTGTCCCCGCACCAAACATGAAAATGAAAAAGAACAAAAGAACGACGGAAAGCCTTTTACGAATGCAGAAACACAAGTTGCTCTATTTAATGGTTTTACCCGGACTGGTGTACTTCATTATTTTTAAGTATTTTCCTATGGGAGGATTGGTGATTGCATTTCAGGATTATCAAGCTTTTCAGGGAATCACGGGCAGTCCATGGGTAGGAATGAAGCATTTTATTCGTTTGTTTACCGAGCCTACGTTTTTTATGCTGCTTCGCAATACGCTGGTTTTGTTCGCATTGAACATTGTAATCTTTTTTCCATTGCCCATCATTTTGGCACTCATGCTGAACGAGGTTAGGAAGATGTTTTTTAAGAACATTATTCAAACCATCATCTACATCCCGCACTTTATGTCATGGGTTATCATTGTTTCGATTTCTTATGTATTCCTAACCGTAGACGGTGGGGTGCTGAATGAAATGATTGCCGCGCTAGGCGGTGAGAAGATCAGCTTCTTAACTTCTCCCCAATGGCTGCGAACCGTCTACATCGGGCAAGTGATTTGGAAGGAACTCGGCTGGTCTACCATCATTTATTTATCTGCGATTACAGTGGTAGATACGCAATTGTATGAGGCAGCAGAGATGGACGGAGCTGGACGCCTGAGAAAGACATGGCACGTTACCTTGCCTGCGATCCGCCCAGTCATTATTACATTGTTAATTTTGAAAATCGGTAGCACGTTGGATTTGGGCTTTGAGCATATGTATCTGTTATTGAACTCATTAAATCGCGAGGTTGCCGAAATCTTTGACACCTACATTTATACTGCGGGTTTAAAGAATGGACAATTAAGTTTCAGTACGACGGTAGGACTTTTTAAAGGTGTGGTAGGTTTAATCCTGATTATGGGCTCCAATCGACTGGCCAAGAAATTTGGTGAAGACGGCGTTTACTAATGACGACGGGAAGGATGCAAAATGGTACGGTTTGTAGAAAACATGAACAAATGGTGCATGCGCCTGCTGCGCCTGGTCTACCTTAATTTGCTTTGGACGGTAGCGACGATTCTGGGCTTGGGTTTTATAGGCGTCGGACCTGCAACCGTTGCTATGCTTAGTATTTTAAGGCAGTGGATTCGGGGCAATGAGGAAGTCGCCATTTTCTCGACGTTTGTACGTTACTTTAGAGAAAGCTTTAAAGAAGCAGCAATCATTGGCGGGCTTTACAGCCTTGTGGGTTACGTGCTCTACGTGGATATAGTCAACGTCTCGTCCTGGTATGTTCGTGTGGTGACGCTTATTGGAGCCTTTTTGTATCTCATCTCTTTGGCCTACATTTTCCCGCTACTGGCTCACTATGATTGGAAAGGTATCAGACTGAAGGTCAAAATGTCGATAGTGATTGGATTTTCGTATTTACAATATACGCTTGTTCTTTTTGTAGCCATTGTCGTGCTTTTTGCATTGATTCTAGGCTTGTACCCAGGAATTCTAACTTTTGCCGGAGCAAGTATTATGGGTTATCTCGTGATGTGGATGACGCATCAGGTGTTCAGCAAAATAGAGCGAGAGGTTCTGGTGAAAGAGGAAGATATGGCATAAATATATAAACAGAAGAGGAGCAAACACAATGAAAAAGGGAATCACGACGAAAAAGGGAGTATCAGGCCTTCTTGCTGTACTAATGGTCATGAGTGTTTTTTTAGCTGCTTGCGGTGACAAGGGAGCTGAGGATCAAAGCGGCCAAACCTATGATCCGAAGTCCAAACTGGAATTTACCTGGTTAAACGTATTGCATACCGCTTCTCCGCCTACAGAAACGATCAAAAGCAAAATTGAAGAATACACCAATTCTAAAATCACGTTCAATTGGGTGCCTGACGCTTCCAAAGAAGAGAGAATCACTACTGCGCTTGCATCCGGCGAATTGGCCGATATGGTGACGCTGACGATGATGACAAATTCTTCAGTACGAAGCTCTTTGAAATCAGGGCTATTCTGGGATGTAGGAAAGTATTTGGATGATTATGAAAATTTGAAGAAGATCCCGCCTGAAGTTCGGGAAGCCGCATCCATTGAAGGGGTACTGTATGGCGTTCCGTTCCAGAAGAATCTGGCTCGGGCGGGTCTGGTCATTCGTCAGGATTGGCTGGATCGCTTAGGACTGAAGGTGCCGACGACACTGGATGAGTTGTATGAAGTTGCGAGAGCGTTTACAGAAGATGATCCGGATGGAAATGGAAAAAATGATACGACTGGGTTTGTTGACAGATCGGATCTACGCTACAGCAGCTTCAAAACTTTAAGTTCCTACTTTGGCACACCTAATGGCTGGAAAGTAGATGAAAGCGGAAAGTTTACGCCAGAATTTGATACTCCTCAATATTTGGAGACCTTAAAGTATTCCAATAAATTATACAAAAATGGATATCTCTCTAAAGACTTTGCTGTAACCGCTAAAACGGATCAGCAGCAACAATTTGCACAAGGTAAAGCAGGTATTTATACGGGCATGATCGATATCTCTAACCTCAGAACCTTGTCCCAAGGCCTACAAAAGGGACTGAAGCTGGTACCGGTTAACAAGATTTCGAATGGAGATGGAAAATACCACGTATGGTCTGAAGGAAGCGGGGTAGGAGGTTTGCTGGCATTTCCAAAATCCGAAGTGAAAACGGAAGCTGAGTTGAAGAGACTGCTGCAATTTGTAGATGATTTAATTGACAAAGATGTATATATGTATATGACCGGCGGTATTGAAGGCACTCATTATAAAATCGAAAAAGATGGAGCCTTCAAAATTACGAATACAGATTTGTGGCAAGCAGATGTTCAGCCGTTTTCAAGCTCCAGACCAAGTGAAGTGACCTATAACTTAAAAGATGCCAATCCAGAAAAGGAACTGGCTAATGAATTAGTCCGTGAAAATAATGAATTTGCTGTTCTGGACCCGACCGTGCCACTGGATTCAGTCACTGCTAATGAGCAAGGAACAGAACTGGAGAAAATCATTACCGACGCCTCCTTCAAATTTATTATGGGTGAGCTTGACGAAGCCGGGTTTAAAGCAGCCGTAGAAAACTGGAAAAACTCCGGTGGATCACGGATTACTGCTGAGTACGAGGAAGCGTATAAGAAAACGAAAAAATAAAAGCTGAGCATGGCTGTTGCCCCCAGACTCCTTGAATGATTTCTTGGATATTGAAACCCGGGGGCAGCTTATGCTTTCCCAATACAAAATGGATCTAACATCCACAAAATATAAAGACAGGAGAGAACGAAATGCAATTGTATAACATTGTAGATTATGGAGCAGTTCAGGATGGTACGACGTTGGCTACGGAAGCGATTGCGGCTGCCATTGAAGCGGCCAGCAATGCTGGAGGAGGAACCGTTTATGTTCCGTCAGGGACGTATCTGACAGGAGCTATCTTTCTGAAAAGTAACATTGAGCTGCATGTAAGCCCTGGCGCAACTCTGTCCTTCAGTACGGAACTGGCTGATTACCCTGTAGTAGAATCCAGATGGGAAGGCGTTCAGCGGGAAGTGCATGCGTCATGCATTTATGGACAGAACCTTGAGAATATATCAGTTACAGGTAGCGGAACGCTGGAGGGAAATGGTCAACCCTGGTGGGAAAAGCACCGGAATCATCCAGAGGAATTACAGTATCCGAGACCCAAATTAATCAGCTTTGACCGTTGTCAGCGGGTTACCATTAAAGATGTTATGTTAAAAAATTCCCCCAGTTGGACGGTAAACCCCATCGCTTGCTATAACGTTACGATTGATAATTTGTCCATTCTTAACCCCGCGGACTCCCCCAATACGGATGGCATTAATCCTGAATCCTGTTCCAATGTTCGTATTAGCAACTGCAATATAGATGTGGGCGATGATTGTATTGCCATCAAAGCAGGAACCGAAGATACACAAGAGCGAATTCCATGTGAAAATATTACGATTACCAACTGTACGATGGTGCATGGACATGGCGCAGTCGTACTGGGAAGCGAAATGAGTGGTGATATCCGTAATGTTACGATCAGTAATTGCGTGTTCAAGCAAACGGATCGGGGGATACGTCTGAAATCCAGACGAGGACGTGGCGGAACCATCGAGGATATTCGCGTCAGCAACATTGTGATGGAAGATGTAATTTGTCCATTTATTCTGAACCTTTATTATTTCTGCGGCCCTCGGGGCAAAGACAAATATGTGTGGGATAAAAATCCCTATCCGGTTACCAATGAAACCCCGTGCTTTAGACGAATCCATTTTTCCGATATTACGGCACGACAGGTTCATGCGGCTGCTGGATTCTTATACGGACTTGCAGAGCAATATATTGCTGAAATTACATTTTCCAATATTGATATTTCTATGGCTAAAAATGCAATTCCCGGTCGTCCGGCGATGATGACAGGGATTGAAGATATGAACAACCGTGGTTTTTATCTAGGTAATGTGAAGGATATTCGTTTTCAACATGTGACGATTGAGAATTATGAAGGTCCTGCCTTTTACATTGAAAATGGAGAAGACGTTGAAATCAATCGTTGTCATTCGAAGAATACAGTTCAGCCCGAAAAGCTGATAGAACAAGTAACGATACAACCTTCTGAACAAAATAGGATGAATTAGAAGGGCATAAAAGGAGGTACAACGTGGATAAGTTGCAAGCATTGTTGGGCGACCTTCCGGCAGATCGCCCTGTAACGGCAACTCTGCTGAATCAAGAAGAGCGCGAGGGATACCGACTGGAGAGTCTCCTGCTCGACTTGAACGGGATCGAGTCTGTACCCGCTTATGTAGCTACACCCTTACAAGGGAACGGTCCGTTTCCATTGGTCGTTTTTAACCATTCGCATGGAGGCAATTATACGAACGGGCGCAAGGAACTGATCCATAGCAGCTCTTACTTGCAGCAGCCCTCGTTTGCTACTACCCTGACAGACATGGGGTACTGTGTATGCTGCATTGACATGTGGGGTTTCAATGAACGTGGGGGCAAAACCGAGAGCGAGCTGGTAAAGGAAATGCTCTGGCAGGGCCAAGTGCTGTGGGGCATGATGCTGTATGATAACCGTCGCTTGGTGGATTATATGTGCGAGCGTGAAGATATTGATGCTTCCCGTATCGCAACAATCGGTATGTCGATGGGCGGACTCATGGCATGGTGGATGGCTGCGTTAGATGAACGGATACAGGTGACGGTTGATATTTGTGGACAGGTAGATGCCCATACGCTAATCGCCAAAAGGGGGTTGGATCATCATGGTTTCTATTCCTATGTCCCTGGCTTGTTGAAGCATTTTACCACCTTGGATATTCAAAAGCGGATCGTACCTCGTCCACGGATGAGTATAACAGGTCAAAATGATCGGATGTGTCCTATTGAAGGAGTCGAGCATTTGGCAAAAGGTCTGCTGGAAGCTTACCAGGAAGCAGGTCACCCTGAGCATTGGCAGCCTGTGATTGCGGGCGGTGGACATATGGAGACGTTGGAAATGCGAATGGCGTGGCAGTTATTTTTAGCTGAACACCTGTAAATCAAATGAAAGGATCGGGGTAACCATGCTAGTTGGAAAAGAATCCTTTTGCGATTTCCATACGATTCAGGAGGCGATTGCTGTATTGGAGCAGTCGGATTCCAACGAAATGGAAACGCTAACTATTTTATCAGGTACTTATGAGGAAGAGGTACGAATTTACCGTTCATATCTTCATATTATAGGCGTCGGACAGGTAGAGATTCGAATGGATCGGTATGCCAAGGAGCGGGATGAAGCGGGTGAGGAAATAGGGACCTTTGCGACACCTACTTTATTTTTAGGTGGTAGCCATCTGATCTTGGAAAATCTCACGATTTCCAACACGGCAGAACAGGGAGAAGCCATTGGGCAGGCCGTTGCGGTATACGCTCATTGTGATGAAACGGTCTTTAGAAACTGTACCTTTAAAGGGCACCAGGATACTTTATTTACAGGCCCTCTACCTCCTGCACCGAAAGAACGACTCCAGTTTGGTGGAATCCATTTGAAGGAGCATCATAGGCACTATCGACAGCTCTACCAGCATTGTTATATAGAGGGGACGGTGGACTTTATTTTTGGTGGGGCTACCGCGTATTTTGAAGATTGCGAGATTCGCAGTTTACGCCATCATGACAACCAAACGAGCTACGTCACAGCCGCCTCTACGCCGCAAGGACAAGCGTATGGTTATGTATTCAACCATTGCTACTTAACCGCAGAAGCTGATATTACCCCGGTTTTTTTGGGGCGTCCGTGGCGGGAGTATGCCAAGACCGTATTTGTCGATTGTAAAATGGGCGATCATATTGACCCACGTGGCTGGGACAATTGGAACAATGTCGCGAACGAGAAAACAGTCTGTTATCAGGAATATAACGGACCCGATGAAGTTGCTACGTTACGTAAGCAGCGTGTTCCGTGGGCAGATTGTTTTGAAACGGGAACAGAAGTATGGAGCAAGGAACAGGTATTTGATGAAGTAACATTTTGGAAGTAAGGAGAAGTGAGGTCTCATGATGATCCAAAATCCCATATTAAAAGGCTTTAATCCCGATCCGTGTATTACACGAGTCGAGGATACTTACTATATTGTGGTGTCATCGTTTGAGTGGTTGCCTGGAGTACGGGTGTACCAGTCCAAAGATTTGGCCAACTGGGAGCATTGCACAGATATTTTGACCGATCAGGTTGATTTAAGAGGAAACCCGAAAAATTGCAGCATTTGGGCACCGCAGATTAGCTATGCGGATGACCTTTTTTATCTGCTCTATACGGATGTGAAAAGCACCAAACGTCCGTTCAAGGATGCTCATAATTTTGTGATGACGGCGCCTACGATCCAAGGGCCTTGGTCGGAACCCGTCTATCTTAACAGTAGCGGATTTGATCCGTCTTTATTTCACGATGAGGACGGACGCAAATGGCTGTTGAACGCATTGTGGGATTACCGCATGTTGGAAAGCAATAAATCTTCCGGCATCGTCATGCAGGAGTATGACAGCAAGCAACAACAACTCATTGGCGAGCCTGTTAAAATCTTTGATTGTACTCCTTTGAAGAAAACAGAAGCGCCTCACATCTACAAGCAAAACGGTTATTACTATCTTGTTACAGCGGAAGGCGGAACGGGTACGGGGCATGCCGTTACCGTAGCACGGTCGAAGCAGATATCCGGGCCATATGAAGTAGACCCGCACAACCCCATGCTTACGTCACGTGATCGACTGGATTTCCCGTTACAATGCGCAGGACATGGCAGTCTTGTACAAACACCGGACGGTGAATGGTACATGGCTCATTTATGCACACGTCCAGTAGAGGGGAAATATGCCATTTTAGGACGGGAAACAGCCTTGCAGCAAGTGTACTGGAATGATGAAGGCTGGCTGCGACTAACCGCTGGGGGCCATACACCTCAATTGGAGGTGCCCGCACCTCGAGGGAAGTTCTCGGTTAAGCAAGAGCAGCAGGGTTATATTTTCGAGGATTTTTTCGAGGGAACCACATTAGATAAAACGTGGAACACATTGCGTATCCTGGCGGATGACAGCTGGTGTTCATTAAGCCAGCGCCCCGGTTATCTTCGGATTCTAGCTGGAGAATCCATTCAAAGTCTGTTCCAGCATCATGTGCTTGCCATTCGGCAAACGGATCATCATTTCCGGGTGGAAACAGCATTGGAGTATCAGCCAACAAGCTATTTGCAAATGGCGGGGCTTCTACTGTACCTTAATGAAGAAGATTATTTGTACGCCTATATTAGCTATGAGGAGGGACAAGGGAAGGTGCTGCGCATGATGCGATGTGAAGCCAACACATTTACCTTAGTTCCCCAAGCGATTACGCTTCAGGACGATCTTCCTATACATTTAGCTGTGGAAGTCCATGCATCCCACGGGCAATTTTATTATGGAGTCGGAGACAAACCTGCTTGGAAGCGGCTTTTTGAAATGCAGGATATCAGCTTTTTATCCGGTGGTTTTACAGGGAATTTTGTAGGTATTGCTGCTCATGATATGCAACAATTCCAAGGAAGCTACGCTGATTTTTCTCATTTCTTATATCATGGTAAGGATCATCTTTCCTCATAAAAAACATGATAATGATTATGTTGAAAGCACCTTAATGGGTGCTTTTTTTCGTGGTTTCTGCACTTTACCTTTGCACATTATAACTTCGCAAAATCTCCAAAAAAGCGGTACTTGCTTTCGTTTCAAATGTCGAAGAAGGAGTTAGGAAGGAGAATTTTCGAATGACCGGAAGATTATGAATATCCAGTACTTTTAATGTGCCCAGAGCAAGTTCCTTCTGAATGACCCATTGGGACAGCAAAGAAATCCCCAAGCCTGCTTCTACAGACTCTTTGATGATCTGTGTACTGCCAAAATTCATCATATGAGAAGGGGAGAACCGGAACCGTGCAAACATATTTTCAGCCGCTTCCCGGGTTCCAGAACCTTCTTCCCTCAGAATCCAGATGTCCTCTTGCAGCTCACTTAAATCCACTTGAGATTTACCAGCCAAACGATGATTTTGCGGAACGACGATATACATTCGATCATCAGCAAATGATTCAATGTGTAAATGGTCATGCTGAAATTCTCCTTCGATAATGCCTACATCCAGTTGATTATGGATCATGAGTTTTTCAATTTCCTGAGTGTTACCGATGGTAATCGAGGGCTGAATGAGTGGATACTGGATTCTCATTTGCGCAATCACATGCGGCAACACATATTCGCCATATGTGTAGCTTGCGCCAATCGACAGGTTTCCTTTTGCCGTATGTATCAGCTCGTCCACCAAATATTGCATCCGTGTATGGAGACGGATAACCTCCTGAGCATGATGATACACAATTTCACCTGCTTTGGTTAAGCGCACATATTTATTACTACGCTCCAGGAGGCGGGTCCCTACGCTACGTTCCAGCGTTTGAATATATTGACTTACCGCAGGTTGGGTCATGTGTAACTCCTCGGCAGCTCGCGTGAAGTTTTGTTTCTCAGCGACCATAATAAATACGATTAAAGATTGGTCCAAAGCCCATTCCTCCAAATTCATCATATCTATTTACTTATTATCATTATTATAATGATTTATTTTTCTTATGACAAAAAACATATTAAGCTGGATGCATGTAGAATTGGAGGGGTTCACCATGAACAGTCATACACAACACACCAAATTATTTTCGAACAGAGGGCGATTATTCCAGCGTATATTTGGCATTATCCTCACGATGTTATTTGCTTTGACAGGCTACGGCCTGAACGAATTGCCAGGTTTTCATTATGTAGGTCAATTGGCCTGTGCTATGTTTCTCGCTATTCTGTACCGACAGTTGTGGGGATACCCTGAAGCTGTGCGCTCGGGGGTTGAGTTTTCAGCAAAGAAAATACTACGTGGAGCGATTGTGTTATTTGGGCTGAAGCTGAACATGGATGTTGTCATTCATCATGGGTTGGGTTTACTTTTGCGTGATGTGGGCACCGTTGTATTTTCCATCTTTTTTACGGTTTGGCTGGCAAAACGTTTCAAGGCAGATGCTTCGCTTTCGCTTCTTCTTGGTATTGGAACAGGAGTTTGCGGTGCAGCAGCGATTGCAGCGGTTTCTCCCTTGTTAAAATCCAAAGATGAGGATACAGCCATAGGAGTAGGACTCATTGCCTTGGTTGGAACGGTATTTGCCATTTTGTTTACTGTGCTTCGGCCCTGGCTTCCTTTGACGGATATGCAATATGGAATCTGGTCGGGCATCAGTTTACATGAAATTGCACATGTGGCCTTAGCTGCAGCGCCTGCCGGACAGGATGCTCTTGCAATGGGCTTATTAGCTAAACTGGGGCGTGTTTTCTTACTCATACCGCTCAGCTTTGTTTTAATGGTTTGGATGAAACGAACTGGAAAAATTCGTACAGACGCTAAAGTGGAGTTTCCCTGGTTCCTCATCGGCTTTATGGCTACAAGTATTGTGGGCAGCTATGTTTTTGGGAAATATATTGTAGTTCCATCTAGTCTGACGAACGGAATTTCTCAAGTTACCACCTTTATGTTAACAATGGCTATGGTAGGCATGGGGCTGAATGTGAGCTTTAAGGCTTTGCGGGAGAAAGCAATGCTTCCCTTACTGGTACTATCTGTTACCTCGATCATTCTTATAGGGTTAACATTTTTAACAGTGTGAACATGAAGTATTCGTTTGGTGATAAGATTGCTAGTAAACTAGGTTAATAAAACTGAAAAAAGCTCTGCTCGCTGTATAGCTGGCAGAGTTTTTTAGTACTTTTGTATGATAAGACTGAAATATGTACTGAATCAATCGTAACTTTTACCATATGATTCGCGTCTATCAAAATAGAGGTCCTGAGAATCATAGAGTGCAAGAATTTCATAAGCGAAAATATAGAGATTGGTAGGGTACATAATGAAAAAAAATTGTTTATTTGCTTTTTTGTTTCTGTTTCTACTAGCATTTCCAAGAGAAAGTCATGCTGCATCTTCGAGTTCACATCTTCAGTTGGATGGTAAAGATATAAGTGTTGGCAAAGGTGTTCAGATTCAAGAAGTAAAGGGGAATGTACTGGTTCCACTCCGTCTCATTGTAGAGGAATTGGGTTATAGCGTGAATTGGGAGTCCAAGACAGGGACCATAACTATACATAAGCAAAATCTTAACCTCAGTCTTCAGGTCAACAATCCCATAGCCTCTGTCAATGATCATCAAATGGGATTGGCTGTAGCTCCTTTGCTTAAAGAGGGGACGACTTATGTTCCGCTTCGCTTTGTATCGGAACAGACAGGAATGAATGTGACCTGGAACAACGAGCTTAAAACCGTGTTCCTGACGACTCCTCCTACTTCAAGCGGCAATAGCGAGTCCAATCATGATCATCCTGCTACTCCAGCTGTAAGTAATCCTAAAGAGAGTGCGCGCACGGCTATAAACCAAATTAGCTTCGATAATCACCAATTAACTATAACTGTTAATGGAAAAGTAACCCCAAAAGTAACCACGTTGACTCATGCAGACCGTATTGTTGTAGACATACCGGATACAAAGTTTGCTGAGGAATTTCCAGCATCGCAATCATTTAACAATGGTGGACAAGGAAGTTTTCCAGTCACAGAAGATCCAGATGTTTCTCAAGTAAGATACTCCATGGCTAGTACAAACCCAGCCTCGGTACGCATCGTGGTCGATCTTAATCAGAGTACATCCTTTCATGTACTCAATGCGGATGATGGTAAGGTGGTTATAGCGTTGGATCAGGAAACAGAGGAGCCATCAACTACCGAGAACGTTATACCTACCATACCTGTTGTACCTGAGATTTCTTCTGATGGACACGCGCAAGGGATTGACGTCTCACACTATAATGGCAATATTGATTGGCAGCAAGTGGCGGCGGCAGGCAAGACATTTGCTTTTATTAAAGCTACAGAGGGCACAAAATATCAAGATAATCAATTTTTAGTAAATGTGCAGGGTGCCAGAGATGCTAACATCCTGGTTGGCGCTTACCACTTTTTGAACGCTACTACTGCGGAGGGAGCTCGTCAGGAAGCAGCTAATTTTGCCAGGGCTATAGATTCAGCAGGAGGCAGGCTGGATCTCCCCCCTGTGATGGACTATGAAAATAACCCCAAAGGTCTTACTCCTGCACAGATTAGTGAAGTGGCGCATGCTTTTTTGGATGAAATGGAGAGGCTTACCGGGCGTCAGCCGATCGTATACACGGGCAATGTCTTTGCTTCCAAGTTTGATCCTACATTTTCTATGTATAAGCTGTGGGTAGCCCGATACAGCACTACGCAAAAGCCGACCGCAGTCCCAGCTTGGAATAGCTGGTGGGCTTGGCAGTACAGTAGCACAGGCAGTGTTCCGGGTATTCAAGGCCAAGTCGATTTGGATGAATACAACGGAACGATAGATGAACTCCGGGCTTCACTGGCAGGAGGGCTTGATTAACATAATCAACGTTATAATCAATCCTCGCGAATCCGGAACAGGATATGCGAGGATTTTTAATGTCTAATTTGTTTAGTTGGGCATAATCCATACGATTTCGCTGATTCGAACAAAGAATTTTTTTCCGTATACATCTAAAATGACATGATCAGGCTTACAGTCCACTACACATCCATCAATTCTGCCACGTGTTGTCTCAAGTACAACGTACTTGCCGATCACCGATTTTAATGTTTCTACGACGTACGGATCTACAGGGTGCACCACGACGTGGTGAGAGGTAGGATGGTGGGGGAAAGGTTGATTAACGTTGTAATTGAGCATTTGATTTGAATTCAATTGCTTCACTCCTTCAAGATTAGTTGTGTTATCCTATGCTCCTGCCTAGGAAAGGTGTAGGCTGATGCCCATCAGCAAAAACATTCATAACATTGCCGAAAAGCCCGGTCCGTAGGAAAGCTCAATACATAAGCTATGTTGTACCTTGAATTGAAGGAGGCAATGACCATGAGTGAATGTGAAAGAGGTTGTGGTGGCGGTTCAGTAGGGGGCTACCCAGGAGTATGGACATCGACAGGAGCTATTCTGGTACTGTTCATTCTGCTCGTTATCATTACGAAGTCTTTATGGGTTTAAAATGAACTGAGTAGCTTAACCCCCCCATTGGTATATAACCGATGGGGGGTTAAGTGTTTTAGAGGATGGAACGTATGTAAAACACCTCAAATAACAGCGTACAAGCCCTACACAAACTGTGCCGGGCTGGGCAGCTGTCATTTGAGTTACATTGGCATCTATAGACAGGAACGGACAATGGATCAGGATTAAATTAACGCAATCGCCAGCAGGGTGAACAGGCTCAAAGTTAAGATTTGATTCCCATACCCGTAGCCAGGATAAAAGGCAGACGTTTGTACACGTCCGTTCCGTTCTGTTTTTAAGTACACATTATTACGATCCACATCCATAATGGTTCCTTCGTACTGTTTTCCGTCAATGGTGAGAATACGCACCTTTTTATTCATGCAGTTCAAACAGTTGTAGTAAGCGTCCATTCCATCACCCCCTCTTATACATTGGCATTTTATGAGAGGGACGGTCTTATGGTAACGGCGAACATACAGGGAAAAGGTATTCTCTCCAACTTAAAACCTGACTAGAGTTAGCCTATTCTTGATAGGGATTAAAAGAGAAGCCGGGATATCCGTTAGTATAGGCGTAATCTCTTTGGGGGACGGCTTGATGGTGTGATGAAGCATCAGCAAGCCTTACATGTATCCCTGGTTTTCGAGGGGGCTGCTGCTTGCAGTCATTGGGAGGACCGATGATGACAGGTTTTTTAATAGGGGCGAGCGCTTCCTGAATCTTATTCTCATCCAGGCAGTAAGTATGAGCCAGAATGTTATTTGGCGTTAGGCGCAAAATGTCAGATCCCAGTATGAATTCAGGGGTCGGGGCATCAAACATCGTCAACAAATGAGTGTTATCCACCGTGGCGACCAGATAATGCCACCATCCTTGAGGGACGTTAGCCACTTGGCCAGGTGTGATCGGAAAATGTCGTAATTCGCGGGTAAAGGGGTTAATCAGTGACACGGTTACTGCTCCAGAGATGCAGTAGACCAGTTCTGTGGCATTTTGGTGATAGTGAGGCTCCACAACATTAGCAGTGCTGAGGCGAATATCCAGCAGCGATACATTTGCCAATGTATTCAGCTGCTGGATCGACAGCTCGTTGATCGAATTTTGAGCATCCTTCTGAAACAAAACATTGTCGCTTAAATCATAGGTGAATTGTACAGTAGGAGAGGTGTAATCCATATATGAATTCACGCGTCGTTTCCAGCCTTTCTGTTAATCAAGATTTGATGATCGTACGCTACTCTATGCATACGCCCATATATGTGTGCGCGCAAATGTGATTTGAATTAGTAGAAATCAGGCTCCGATCCCGGGCAAGTTGAAGCGAAAAATAGCGAAAAAAGTCACGTATTCAAGTGTGGTCAGAACATGATCCATTGCTTTTAATACACGTCATCCCTTTAGGGATGGCGTTTTATTTGCTTGGGTAGTCTTAGGACCAGAGCCGGATGATACGTAAATGCGGCTTGTGGTATACTGCAACGGACGTGTGAAAGCATGATTGTCCCATTCCGTATGTAGCCACGCGTCATTTCTGCAGCTAGGCATAAGTTATGTCATAAGAAACATCATCGGATAAACGTCCCTGAGTTGTACAGGCCGGAATGGTTGCACCGGACAGAACATGAAAGAGGAGGTTGTCTGGAATATGAAAAAATTATCTATTTTAATCCTGTCCTGCGCATGTATGTTAGGTACTGTATTGTCAGTCGCACCAGGACAAGCACAAGCACAAACGTCAGCTTTGAAGAAAGGGATTCAAAGCGAACGGGTGCTGGAGCTTCAACAGCAGCTTCATTCGCTCGGTTATTTCAAGGCTGGGTTTACTGGGTACTATGGTTCTCTGACCAGTAAAGCGGTGGCTCGTTTTCAACGAGATAACGGTCTGACACCTGATGGAGTAGCCGGAGCGGCAACACAAGCCAAGCTGAAATCCTTCGGAGAGGTGCGCGTAACCGCGCTGGATCAACTGGCTCGTATCATTTATTCTGAGGCGCGCGGAGAATCGTTTGAAGGTCAAGTGGCTGTTGGCGCTGTCGTATTAAACCGTGTGCAGTCCGGCGAGTTTCCAAGCTCGATCCCGGACGTTATTTTGCAGCCTGGCCAATTCACCGCTGTACAGGATGGTCAATACCGCCTAAAACCAAACAAGACGGCATACCGTGCAGCCAGGCAGGCACTTAATGGTGCTGATCCGACTAATGGGTCCTTGTTTTATTACAACCCGGCCATTGCCACAGCCAAATGGAGTAAAAGTCGCCCGGCTGTCATCTCACTCGGTCGCCATACGTTTACGAATTAATTGCACATGAGAATACGCAAATTTCCAGCCGTCAGTTGCTTCTTCTAGGAGCAGTGACGGTTTTTTATATTCACAAATTTGTAATATTTTAGTGGTGATTTATCTGATTTAATATTAAAAATTCTACCTATTATTCCGATACTCTTAATAGACAAAAAAATGAAATCAAAGGAGTCTTTCTAAATGAGTCAACATCCTTACACTATCGAAGTAGATCAAGCCATGAAAACGGTACATATGGCGGTGAATGGAGTTTTTAGCCAGGAGGAGTATGATAGCTTTGTAAAAGATTATGTAGCCAAAACTTCATCCATTCAGGCGTCCAGCTTTACACTCAAGGTAGATTGTACCCAGATGGCACTTTTGGGTCCGGGAGAAGTGGAAAAATTGAAGGGCTCATTTGTACGTTATAAAGAAACTGGATTTGCCAAAGTAATCTTTGGTATCAGTCTTCAACAAACCATTATTAAAATGCAGCTTGGTCGAGTAGCACGTGAAGCAGGATTAAACAACGTAGATATTGTCGTACAATAATGCGCTGACGTATGTGTAAGGGGGAAACCTGATGAGCCATATCAAAATAAAAGCACTGGGTGTGTACCATCCGCCCCATTCGTTGGATAACGAATACTATGTTCGCCATTTTGACGAGCGGGGCAAAGATATTCGACGCTTCATGGAGCATATGGGTAGAAAACAGCGTTATATCATTGATGATCCGAACGAAAACGGCCTAACCATGGGAATTGCAGCTGCGCAAAAAGCTCTGGAACAGGCCGGTATGACAGGCCGTGATGTGGATATGATCGTGTTCTCCACTCAAGTTCCTGAGTCACTGTTTCCGATGAATGCTTTGTTTGTTCACCAGGCGATTGGGGCGAGACATGATGTGGCCGTGATGGATTCCAACGCGAATTGTGCAGGGATGACAGTCGCTGTCGATCAAGCCAGTCGGTCGATGCTATCTAATCCTGACGTGCGGACAGCGCTTATTATCGGTTCAGATTATAATTCACTCATTTCCGGTCCGGAGGATGAGATTACTTATGCGAACTATGGAGATGCTGCATGTGCGGCTATTTTGGAGCGTACAGAAGAAGACACCGGTTTTATAGATTCGATGTATTTTACGGACCCAGTCAATATAGATAAAATTTTGTACCCGGCTCACGGGTTAGCGGCAACACTCCAAAGGAATGCTCCCGGAAAATATATTCAGTGGCTTCCGTTTGACGCCAATATGGCCTTGCCTCCTACATTTGATCTGCTTGAACGCATTTTAAAGAAAAATGGGCTGACACCTCAGGATGTACGGGCTTATTGTCTGTCTCAGTTCTCGTTAGCAAATGTATTGAAGATTCAGGATCACTTGGAGCTAGAGGATGCCCAAATGATTTATGTGGGTGATCGATATGGTTACACAGGTACCAGTAGCCCGTTCATTGCGCTATATGAAGGTATTGAATCGGGTCGTATCCGGCACGGTGATTATGTGCTGTTCTGGACGATTGGAGCTGGATATCAGCTGGTTGCTATGTTGTTTAAATATTAGTTATGCGAAGACCTTGCAGCTGTAAGGTCTTTTTTGTGTGTCACACAATGACAATTGTAATGATTTGGTTGTGCTATGTTTGATTATTTTGTAAAATTTAAACATTGAATTAAAAGGGAGAGCTTATAGTGCGGACATCGGATAGCATGACAATTATGACGGAAAACATGGCACACAATTCATAATAGGAGCTGAAGAGTCATTAAGATCGAAAATTTATTTTATGGGGAACGAATAAAATTGGCCGCAGTCAGGGAAGAAGATGCCGAAGTGATGTTCAAATGGGGTGAGGATGCGAAGTATCTGCGAAATGTAGATACGGATTTGGCGCTCCCCTACACGTTGAAACAGATGGAGTCAGAAGGATCTCCCCGCTCTAACGAGGTCTATTTTCGATTAAGAACATTGGCAGATGATGTCTTGATCGGATTTGTCGCTATCCACGGGATTGAGTGGAATAATCGCAGCGGACAGCTGGCAATAGGTATAGGTAATACGGACTACCGCGGCAAGGGCTTTGGGGCAGAAGCGGTACGGCTCATTCTTCGTTATGCGTTTTATGAGCTCAATTTGAATCGGGTCGGCTTGGATGTGATCGAGTACAATACACAAGCGATCCGAACTTATGAGAAGGCGGGGTTCCAGCTTGAGGGTAGAGTTCGTTCCGCTGTTCTTCGTGATGGTAACAGTTATGATCGTATCATGATGGGTATCCTGTATTCTGAATGGAGCTCGACTGTTCAAATATAATAGATACACAATTTGTTCATAAAATATTCCATAATAAGCCTTTTAATAATGTGAAAAGAGGTTTATAGTTAAGGGGTCACATGCCCAAATCATTATTAATTTGAGTATGAGTCAAAGCTGAGGAGGAATTTACATGGCAAACGTCGTAAGGTCCGTTACTTCACCCAAGAAATTTATTTCTGGACAAAATCTACTCTCGTCGTTAAATGACTATATTAAGGATTATGGCGATAAAGCCTTTGTCATTTGTGATGAGTTCATACTTGAAAGGGCCCAAAAGGAGGCAGGTGCTTCGATTGAAGCAGCTGGTAACCAGGTGGTCTTCGAGAAATTTCAATATGAATGTACAAAAGAAGAGATTGATCGTAACCGCGAATTGGTGCGTAAACATGGTTCGAACATTATCATAGGGATTGGCGGGGGAAAAACATTGGATACCGCCAAGGCAACGGCTTATTATGAAAAGCTGCCTGTTGTTATTTTCCCAACGATTGCTTCTACAGATGCTCCTTGTACCGCGCTTGCGGTTATATACAAAAAAGATGGCTCTTTTGATGAATATCTGTTCCTGCCTACTAATCCAGACGTTGTACTGGCGGATACAGGCATCCTGGCAGCAGCGCCTGCACGTTTCTTTGCAGCTGGAATCGGTGATGCACTGGCCACTTATTTTGAAGCTCGTGCCTGCTATCAGGCCAATGGGGATAACCTGGTTCTGAACAAGCCTTCCACTACAGGACTGGGACTTGCTCGTCTTTGTTATGATACATTGCTGGAAAATGCTGCGAAGGCCAAACGTGCTGTGGATCGTAAAGTATATACTCGTGCGGTTGAGGATACGATTGAAGCTACTATTTATCTGAGCGGTGTTGGTGCAGAATCAGGTGGATTGGCAGCAGCACATGCCATTCATAATGGCATGACGGCTGTTCCTTCGCTCCATAAAGCACAGCATGGTGAGAAAGTTACATTCGGTTTGTTAACCCAGCTAGTGCTGGAAAATGCACCGAAAGAGGAACTGGAAACCGTGATTAAACTGGTGAAGGATGTAGGCCTTCCGTTGACGCTTCGTGACTTGGGTGTAGAGGAATTTGTTGAGGCTGAATGGCGCCAAGTGGCTGAAGCTGCTTGTGCATCGAATGATACAATGGTCAACATGCCGTTCCCGGTTAGTCCTGCTGACGTGTACAATGCAATCATTGCAGCGAATGCAATAGCAGAATCCTATCAAGAATAGTTTCTTCCTAAATCACGAAAATGGGTTTACAAAAACGGGTCTGTCACATCACTGGCAGACCCGTTTCGTTTACGTGCACTAACTTGTGAAACGAAAGTAGGGTACCAGGGACTTATATCCTATCTTGTTCTGACCGATATACATGTAACAGGGAAATTAGGTTGGTTACACAGCAGGAGGAGATTTGATGTTGGTGCATGGTAAAACACGTAGGGGTAACTTGTACATCCATATGTCCAGCGGTTTTCACAAAATTGGAGATTATCGGGAAGAATATTCTGTAGCACCGGGTGATCGGCTGATGTCTAGACTGTCCAAGCGGATCTACACCATTGTATCCGTACATCTTGGTGAAGAGGCGTATGCCGATATTGATCTAGAAGAGGTTATCAGAAATAGTTAGAGAGCTTTATTTGGATTTAGTATAAAAAAAGCTTCCACTTTGCTCTTAGAGCGAAGTGGAAGCTTTTTTCTTTCAGCGGAGGGACTCATGAAGAAGGTCTCGTGTGATGATATTATTTTGGTTCATAAAATGTCTGATTGCTGCTTGTGAATTGGTTGCAGACAGTTCCTTTCCCCATGTCATGGCATAGGCCCAGGCTGGCTGGTTTTGCAGCACCTTCGCACTCGGCAGAATATCACTTTCTCCGATTCCCATAGGCTTGCCCTGCGCAAGCTTTAGCAATTCAGTGTAGTAGGAGGATTTATAATCATTATTATAGATATCAGCTGCAAGAATATCTACCCGGTTAATACCTGGGAAGGATAGATTATAGGGAGTGCTATATGCGTTTGGGGCATTGGGATTCCACACCCACAACAGGTTATCCAGATGATGGACATGAGTGAACCGATCATACATTAGATTCCACAACTTAGCGTAATTTTGCTTGTTCCCCCACCAAAACCAGTTGCCGTTCATCTCATGATAGGGTCTCCATAAAACAGGTACATCCGCGTCTCGTAAAGTCTTAAGGGACAGAGCCACCTCATCCAGATCGGCGATCAGTTGTTTATATTGCGGGGTACCCGGCGTGATGTAACGATTAAATTCAGCTTGAGTTATTTTTGCTTGTACATTTTTCCACGTTTTGGGTGTGCCCGGTAGCGCCTGATGGAAGGTAATAGCTACGATTCCGCCGTCCTGACTCCATTGGATAGCACTATTCACAACATGCTGACGTTGCTCTTGTAGGGCCGTACGGGACTGATTAGCTAATCCTCCAAACTCATAGCCGTGAAGTCCTGCGTATTGTCCGCTGATTTGTTGTAGCTTGTTATTTTGTTCATCCGGTGCCTCTAAGTAATCATGCTGCCCGGAAATTAGCATATCATCCGGTACATTAGATAGGTAGGCAAGTAATTGCTTCGCTTTGGCAGAGGCCTGAACATTAATTGGCGGAGCGGCATCGGCAACAATGAAAGATTGCTGAGAGCCGCTGAAGAGTAAAACAAGCATTAGCAGTAGCACCCTCTGTAACCAAAAGCGTGTTGAGTGAGATTTCATGGCGCTCCTCCTTTGATGCATGGTAATGGGATTAGTATTTTTCTTTTTGCTTTCTAAGCTGTATATAGGCACTAATAATAATCACCAGCAGACTAATCATGGCCCATCCATTGAATTCCTGTGAGTGTGTCCAGTTGTCCCATACAAGGAAGCCTAAAATTACAACGAGCAAACTCATTGTGAGATACATTTTGGTTTGTGCTGGACGTTGAGTGCGTTTCGAAATCCAATGTATGATGCCGAAAACGATGGCTGCCTGAAATAAAAATATGCCCATCATCATTAAACTTGCTATAAAGATTGGGGACATCGGTATCCTCCTCCTGGGTTTACAAACAGAATATGCAGGTTGTAACCGGGATGTGGATTATTGGATGTAAATTTAGTTGCAATTGGAATAAACAGTTGAGCGCTGGTTACGATCTTGAACAAGTTGACTAAATTATACCATAACTACCGTCCTGCAATGAAAGACGTCTAAATACCCACTCTACCTTAATTCGACATCATACTTTATATTCAGCGAAATATTGACATATGAATATGCACTTCACATATATGAAGATGCAATCAGAAACATGTGGTAAGTATATGCATAAAAGCACCGCGAAATCGACGGAAAAGTTTGGTAAGATTAAAGTAGATTGAAAAGGAGGTACTCTTATGAATGAAGAAAACAGACCATTCTCTAGATCAGCAGATGCTGAAGGAGCCAAAGCGAACTTGATGCCAATCAGTGGAAGCTTCACTCCGAGGGAGCGCCTAGCTTATGGCGTCAGGTCAGCAACCTGCTGATTCTAGTTGGCGTGATTGCATTGATTATCATTTTAGCTCGAGTGCTCTAATTGAGATATCCAAAAAACGAAAAGAATTAGGGATGTGAAATGGTGTTAAAGGCAGCTTTACTTTTTATATTGGCTGGCATCGCTGAAATTGGAGGAGGATATTTGATTTGGCAGTGGCTGCGTGAAGGGAAGACATGGTATGTCGGACTTTGCGGCGGAGTAATTTTGGCTGTGTATGGAATCATCGCTACCTTTCAGGTTTTTTCCTCCTTTGGACGTGTATATGCAGCATACGGAGGTGTCTTTATCGTTCTTTCCATCGCATGGGGCTGGTGGATTGATAAAAAGACACCCGACTTGTACGATTTCATTGGTGGATTGATTTGTTTGGTCGGTATAGCTGTAATCCTGTTTCCGCGATCAGGGTGATAGGACGAAAAACCCTTTTTTATTTTCGAAAACATGACTATAGGTCTAAAAAAATAAGCTTCATATTCCGAAATAGAACTTAAGGAGGGGGTTCTATGAACTGGAATCAAATGAAGCTTAGATTGAAATTTGGCAGTACTATGCCGAAGAATGAAGGTAATTTCTCTTTTGGTATCATGTGTGGACTCTTAATCAGCATCGTGCTGTGGATATCGATCATTGGCTGGATTATGCTGATCTTTAAGTGATTTTACGAAATCACTGTACATATCAAAATAAATAAAATTAAGGGCTGCTCACAAACCTGTGTCCTATTACCCATGCTTTATTTTGTGAAATCGTTACGTAACTTATCTATCCCGCGACCTATGGCTTCATCAATCATATCGGTAGCAGCAGGTGTATCTGCATCGGTGTCAGGAATGCGATTAAATCCTGGCTCGCGCTTGTCGAGGGATTGTTTATGTTCGATTTGATCGTCAGTACGATTTTTTTCAGAGTTATTATCTCTCATAGCACATCACAGCTCCTTTTATTAGGTACATTCAGCTTCTATACTTTACATAAACGCTTGTGCTCCAGACTAAACGTTGATAAAAATAAAACCGGGAGGAAGTAAATCCCGCCCGGCACTTCCCAAACAACTAGCGATGCTCAATCAGATCAATCGCTCCCAGAACAACATGAGCCAGTCCGAAACCGAGAATGCCTGTAGCTGCAAGTTTGTACTTACTGCTCAGCAACACAGCGCCTGAAGCCGATACTACCGTTCCAAGAACAGCTGGAATCATACCTTCACGCATTCGTAACACCCCTTCTGGTAGTTTGGAAAGACGTTTATTAGTGTGATTCAAATGTGCACAAGTTATACAAAACAGAGAATTTTATTATTTTTTTTTTTAAAACACTTTACAATTCGATAAAATTATCGTATTATATGTTGGTGCCCAATTGAACGACATTTACATAACGAGAACACTTCTTAATCAGATGCATGTTTCTCAGATACTTGTAAGACAAGTAAGTGTAAAGATTAGCGTTCCTAAATTTATGCCGGGGTGGCGGAATTGGCAGACGCACAGGACTTAAAATCCTGCGGTAGGTGACTACCGTACCGGTTCGATCCCGGTCCTCGGCATTCTTGAATTACCATGGACACATCAAAGTTAAATGAACGAAAATAATGAGAGATCTTGTAGCTGCAGTGGAGCATTCAGCAGGTACGCAGGATCAACAAAAAACGTCTCACCGTTAACATACGGAGAGGCGTTTTTTATTTTGGCAAGATTAAGCGATCTTGTAACAGAGAGTCGGAGCCTTTCTATTGCATCAATGGTTATAATCATAGGTACCACGAAATGGGGGCTTTATAATTGAGTGTAAATTATCTCCAAAAATGAAGAGGTATAAATCCTTCAACAGAATTTTGTTGTTTTTAATTAATCATTGGGAAGGTGGTTCAGTGAAGCTGATATGAATCTGACTTATCATATGGAACAGTTAAGAGTTTGTTTTATGAATTTCATTAACTATGTATATTTTGTAATGGATGAGAAAACAAGAGACATAGCTATTGTTGACCCTTCATGGGATTTATTGAAAGTAGAATCCTATCTTCAACAATTGAATGGCGATCTCAAAGCGATACTATTAACTCACTCACATTGGGATCATATTAATTTGGTAAATCCACTCCTAGAAAAATATAAACCGCAAGTATTCATGTCAACAAACGAAATCGATTTTTATAATTTTAGATGTAGAAATTTATATTCAATTAAAGACAAGGATTCAATCAAGGTTGGTGAAACGGAAATCAAAAGTCTTTTGACCCCCGGACATACCGTGGGAAGTGTATGCTATCTGTTGTCAGATCGCTTATTTACTGGGGATACAATATTCATTGAAGGTTGTGGTTTTTGTGACCCAAATGGAGGAGATCCGGTAGAATTATATAATAGCGTTCAAAAAATAAAGCGAGAAATTGATGACTCTATTCAAATTTATCCTGCTCATTCATTTGGTAAAGCGCCTGGTTTTACACTCAATCACCTCATGGATGAAAATATTTATTTTCAATTTACGAGTAAGGAATCTTTTATTAAATTTAGAATGCGTCCGAACCAAAAGGGCCTGTTCGATTTCAAATGAGTCTGTAATGTGGCCCAGTGCTAATGGTGAAAGAAAATATTGAATATATAAAATAGTACATAATGATTTATCGCTTGTATATGCCCCAGGTGCTCAAGTTCACTAGTATAAAACACACGGATCAGTTCTTTTATGAGCCGCCAGAAACATAAAAGCTGTACTCGAAAGATAATAATGACTTCAAATTGAGCATTTTCAGAAAGGTCTGTGAATCCAAAGATGAACTTGGCCGTTCCCAATCAACTGTGAATTGACAGGGTTTGAGTAGAGGATTATAATGGAAAAACATTATTCCAATTATATGATTATATGAAAAATAAAGGAACTTGTCTGTGGTTAATCGCTGGCGGGTCACGTTAACCATTAATGAGGGATATATCGTGAGAGATTGTAGCTTATCAAGTAGGATAAGTGAAAGGGCGAAGCTATGTATATGGGTAGTAGACATTATAGAAGATGATTTGGCAGTACGTTTTTATAGGAGATGAGTTAAGTGAGCTGGTACGTGTTTTTTGTGCGAACGGGTAGGGAAGAACAGGTCAAGCAGCTTATTAATGAGTGGATGGATTCTGAAGTCTACAAACCCTTTATACCTCTCCAAGAGAGACTTTTTAAAGTAGCAGGAATAGTAAAGAAAGAATGGGCTCCTTTGTTCCCAAGCTATGTATTTATTGAATCGAATTTACCTGACTTGCAGTTCGTAACCAGTACAAATTCAATGATTTGCACTTCTAGTGATATCATTCGTTTATTGAGATACTCGAAGTTTGAAGCTTCAATGAGAGATTCGGAGAAACAAATGTTAGAGAGTCTATGCAATGATAGCTATTGTATAGAATCATCAACTGGAATTATTGAAGGAGACAATATACGTATCCTAGATGGCCCACTCAAAGGAAGGGGGAGTATAGTCAAGAAAATAGATAGACATAAACGACAAGCGGTCATTCAGTTGGAATTTATGGGTGATATTAGGTTAGTGAGGGTAGCGTTGGAAATTATAAGTAAGGTTTAAAGTGGAGAACTTATGACGAGTTCATACTCCATGAGGAAGCTTTCAGAACCCTTAAGGGATTTGAAGGCCTTTTTTGATTTGGACTGCTAAGTTAGTAGTTTACTAGGGGGGATATGCGTAGCCTCGTATGCAGAACAACTAATATTGAAGCGGGAAGATGCCGTGATGAAGGCGGCCGTCAGTTTTGTCCATGCAGATTATAACGCAGACGCTCCCCTTGATCGGGAAGTTTTTCATTCGGATGAGTGTAATTACTTCGAGAGTTTGGTATTCCATCGGCGGAAAACCAACTTTGTGCTTGGCAGGCTAAGTGCGAAACAAGCGGTTTCGGTGCTGTTAAGCGAGCCAAACCTGCGCAACGTAAGTGTGGAGACAGGTGTCTTTGGCCAGCCCATGCTTCGAATCAATGGTGTCCACAGTTATCAGGTGAGCATTGCCCATTGCGACTATATCGGAGCGGCTGTTGTTTTTCCCGAAGCGCATCCCATGGGCATTGATATTGAGAGGATTGATTCTAAGCGAAATAAGACAATTGAAAGCCAACTGACGACGGAAGAAAAGGAAAGAATCTCTGTCGTGCGGGGAGTAGGGGAGTACTCAGCTTTATTGACGGTTTTTTGGACAGTGAAGGAGGCCCTGTCGAAAATATTGCGCACAGGTTTTACAACATCGCTGCATGTACTTGAAATGAATGAGACCATATTGGTGGATGGATACTTCCAAAGTACATTTTCACATTTTCCACAATATGCTGCCCAGTCTTACCGGTTAGGTGACTATATCTACACGATTGTAGCACCAAGGAAGACGGAATGGAGTATGAATACTTCTCGGATTTATGAGAAATTCAATACAATTTTTCATCGAAATCCGTTTGTAGGTCATGCTTATTGAATACCGGGTTGCTGAGTTTTAAAACATTTATCTTTTAGGAGGATACCCATGCATAAGGAAGAAGTATTCGATATTGTTAAACGTTGTATTCGTGAAGTGCTTCCTGAATTACAAGATCACACGTTCGAGTATAGCGATCGATTGGTGGATTTGGGTGCAGATTCAGTAGATCGGGCCGAAATTGTAAACAAGACGATGGAAACATTATCTCTTCATATTCCGCGTGTCGAATTGTCTGGCGTGAAAAATATAGGGGAATTGACAGATGCGCTTTATGCGAAATTATGAAAAATTATGAAAAGTCTGAGTTAGTCGTTACGGGGATTGGCGTGACTTCGGCGATTGGGCAGGGGAAGGATGCTTTTGCCTCGGCGTTGTTCAAAGGGCAGCATGCATTTGGCGTCATGCAGCGCCCTGGCAGAAAAGGCGAAGCTTCATTTATAGGTGCGGAGCTGCCACCCTTGTCTTATCCGAAGGCATTATCCAAACGAATGTTACGTACAGCATCATTTTCGGGGCAGGTGGCCATGGTAACCCTTCAAGAAGCCTGGGATGATGCCCAATTGGATAACGTTGATCCTAGCCGTATTGGACTGGTGGTTGGAGGCTCCAATTTTCAGCAACGGGAGCTATTTCAGACCTATGAGGCCTACCGGGAAAAAATGTGCTTTGTACCGCCGACCTATGGGGTTTCCTTTATGGATACTGATTTGTGCGGACTATGTACCGAACAGTTCGGCATTCAGGGGTTAGCTTATACCGTCGGTGGTGCATCCGCGAGTGGACAAGTCGCAATCATTCAAGCAATTGAGGCAATTCAAGCAGATCGTGTTGATGTTTGTATTGCAATGGGGGCATTGATGGATATTTCATATATGGAATGCCAGGCATTGCGGTCCTTGGGAGCGATGGGAAGCGACCGATATGCCGATGAACCTGCAATGGCGTGTCGACCATTTGATCAGTCGCGGGACGGGTTCATCTATGGGGAATCTTGCGGGGTTGTAGTCATAGAACGTGCCGATTCTGCCGTGAGGCGTCGGGAGGAACCTTATGCCAAACTTGCAGGATGGGATATGGGGATGGATCGAAACCGGAATCCCAATCCCTCTTACGAAGGCGAAGCCCGAGTGATTAGAAGAGCTTTGGAGAAAGCAAAGCTGCTACCGGAAGAGATTGATTATATTAATCCCCATGGGACAGGCTCGGTCGTTGGAGACGAGATAGAAATAAAGGCATTACAGGATTGTAAATTGTCACATGCCTATATCAATGCAACCAAATCCATTATCGGTCATGGCTTGAGCGCGGCAGGAACGGTTGAAATTGTGGCTACTCTTTTACAAATGTCGGAGTCGAGACTTCACCCTACCCGTAATTTGGAGGAGCCTATCCATTTGGACTGCAATTGGGTGAAGAATGAGCCAGTACCAGCAATTATTCACAATACCATGAATCTGAGCATGGGGTTTGGTGGAATCAATACGGCCATTTGTATGCAAAAATGTGAGTCGCGTATTTGAGAGAGGGGGACGATTATGGTTGTCGTGGGAATTGAGGCAATGAACGTTTTTGGTGGCTCTGCCTATCTGGATGTTATGCAATTAGCCCAACACAGGCAATTGGATCCTGCAAGGTTCGAAAATTTATTAATGAAAGAAAAGGCGGTTGCCCTGCCTTATGAAGATCCAGTTACCTTTGGAGTAAATGCGGCAAAACCGCTGGTGGACGCTCTTTCAGAAGCGGAAAAAAACCGAATCGAAATGCTTATCACCTGTACAGAATCAGGTATTGATTTTGGGAAATCAATCAGTACATATATTCACCACTATTTGGGGTTGAATCGGAATTGCAGATTATTCGAGCTCAAGCAAGCCTGCTATTCCGGTACTGCAGGACTCCAAATGGCGGTGAATTTTATTCTTTCTCAGGTCTCGCCAGGAGCAAAAGCGCTTGTAATTGCCAGTGATATTTCACGATTTATTGCTGCTGAAGGCGGGGATGTCTTGAGTGAGGATTGGTCTTATGCTGAGCCCAGTGGAGGCGCAGGGGCCGTGGCAATGCTCATTAGTGAAAATCCTCATATTTTTCAAATCGATGCAGGCGCTAATGGATATTACGGCTATGAGGTGATGGATACTTGCCGGCCGATTCCAGATAGCGAGGCTGGGGATGCAGACTTGTCTTTAATGTCCTATCTGGATTGTTGCGAGCAAGCGTTTTTGGAATATCAAAAACGGGTGAAAGGAGTGGATTATAAAGATACCTTTCAGTATCTTGCCTTTCATACTCCTTTTGGCGGAATGGTGAAAGGGGCGCATCGCACGATGATGCGAAGGTTGACTCAATCCAAACCAAATGAGATTGAGGCAGATTATTTACAACGTGTTAAGCCTGGATTAGCGTATTGCCAACGAGTCGGAAATATTATGGGGGCGACTTTGTACCTCTCCTTGGCAGGTACGATTGATCAGGGTACATTCGATGCTCCAAAGCGAATCGGCTGTTTTTCCTACGGGTCAGGCTGCTGCTCTGAATTTTATAGCGGGGTTGTTATGCCGCAAAGCCAGGAACATCTGCGGCGTTTTGAAATCGAGCGTAATTTGAATGATCGCCATCAGTTATCTATGGACGAATATGAATCCCTGCTAAAAGGCAGTGGCGCCGTACGATTTGGAACCCGCAACGCCAAGCTGGATTTTCAATTGATTCCGGGGGTCATAGCTTCCGGGAAAGGGAGACAGCGGTTGTATTTGGAAGAAATCTATGAATTCCACCGTAAATACAGGTGGGAATCATGAGTTATCAAACGATTCAGGTTCGCTTTCAAGAATCGATTTGTTATATTCGGTTTTACCGACCTGAGGCAAACAATACGATTAATAATACCCTCATCGAGGAGTGCTTGCATGTGCTGGCACTGTGTGAAGAGTCGGTTACGATCGTAGTTTTGGAGGGTCTGCCAGAGGTGTTCTGTTTTGGGGCGGATTTTGAGGGAATGCGTGAAAAAGTGGAAAGTGGACAAGAACATGCAATGAGTCCAGAGCCTATGTATGATCTGTGGTTAAAACTAGCAACTGGGCCTTATATCACGATTTCTCATGTGCGAGGAAAAGCAAACGCTGGTGGCGTCGGATTTATTGCTGCCAGCGATATTGTGATAGCTGACGAGACGGCACAGTTCAGCTTGTCAGAATTGCTATTCGGACTTTTTCCTGCTTGCGTTCTACCTTTTTTAGTCCGCAGGATTGGATTCCAAAAAGCGCATTATTTAACACTAATGACGCAGCCCGTTTCGGTTCACCAGGCCCATGTATGGGGATTGGTTGATGCGTACGATGCTCAGAGCGAGATGGTGCTACGCAAACATTTATTACGCCTCAGACGATTGACCAAGAAGGGGATCTTACGCTACAAGCGCTTTATGGATGAACTCAACGATTTGCGTCAATGTAAACCACTAGCGTTGGCGTCCAATCAAGAGGTGTTTTCAGATTCTCAAAATCTTAAAGGGATTTTCCGGTACGTTGAAACGGGGCAATTTCCTTGGATGGACTGATGACGTACGCCACAAGATGGGGATGTAGGAGGGAAGAAGATCATAATGTCACAATCCGTGGTTGAAGTACTTGAAATCGAACGAGGCATTATTCAAGTGAAAATGCAAGATAGAGTTCATAAAAATACATTTACGCTTGAAATGACCCATGGACTAAGACAAGCGTTCAAGACGATCCAAGAAGATTCAACCTGCAAAGTCGTAATTCTAACAGGATACGATAATTACTTTGCCACGGGTGGGACGCAAGAGGGACTGTTGGCTTTACATGAAGGAATCTCGAAGTTTACCGATGAAAATATTTACTCTCTTGCATTGGGCTGTAAAGTTCCAGTGATAGCTGCCATGCAGGGACATGCGGTGGGCGGTGGCTTTGTAATGGGGCTATTTGCTGATTTTGTAGTCCTAAGCAAGGAAAGTGTGTACACAACTAATTTTATGAGATACGGATTCACACCGGGAATGGGTGCCACGTATATCATTCCTAAAAAACTAGGGTTCAGCTTGGGAGAAGAACTATTGTTAAATGGGGGCAATTATCGAGGCGTTGAACTGGAGAAACGGGGAGTTCCATTTCCGACCCTGCCCCGCAAAGAAGTGATGGGCTATGTAATGGATCTTGCCCGGCAGCTAGCCGAGAAACCCAGATTTTCTTTAATCACGCTAAAGGATCATTTGGTTGCTCCACTCCGGGAACAGCTTCCCAAAATCGTAGAACAAGAGCTTATCATGCATGAGAAGACCTTTCATCAAGCTGAGGTTAAAGAACGAATTATCAACTTGTTTGGAAAATAACCAAATAGAGATTCGTTGAACGCCTTTGCGGTTGTTCATGCGAACCAGCAACGAGTGTGAAAGAAGCATATAGCCTTCCTCATCACTCGTTTTTTCTTTGATATATTTTAGCAGGCAACTCCTGGCAATGCTTCAAACGTGAATAATAGCTCAAAATGGACAGGGTGATAAGCCTTTAGCTCATGTTATATAAACTTTGTGTTCTGAGGAGTTGGTGGAGAATGATGCGAAAACATGACCAAACATGGAACCTTGATATTCCGATCGCTTCTTTTATTGAAACTTGCCGGAAATTTCCTGAAAAAGAGTTATTTACGTTTGAGAAAGAAGGCCAGAGTCCTCAAATTCTTTCCGGAAATACGCTTCTACATCAAATACAGGCTTTGGGCAGTATCCTATTGAAAGAACTGGCTGAGCAGGAACGGGCACTTCTTGTATTTCCTCAGGGACTGGAATATATTAGCAGCATGATGGCATGTTTTTATGCAAATATCGTAGCCATACCTACACCTATTACAGATTCGGAGCCGGATGAAAAAATCTTTGAGAAGATGATGCCTATTTATAGGGATTCCCAAGCCGTATGTATCATAACTAATACGGACTTCAAAGCATTTCTCCAAACACGGGAGGAGTTTAATTCAATCCGTATCCTGAATATTGATGAAATCTTTCAAGAAGACGCCGTTGACGTTGACATAGAGATGAGAATGCCAGCGCCGCAGGATACTGCTCTTTTGATGTATACATCGGGCTCAACATCCTTGCCAAAAGGTGTAATCCTTAGTCACAGCTGCTTGATGAATCAGGCAAAGGCTGAGCAATGGAGAATTGACCGGAATAGTCGTGTTGTTTCCTGGACGCCGCAATTTCATGCTTTTGGACTGCATAACAATATTTTAGTCCCACTTTTAAACGGGGCATCGAGCATTATTCTCCCGCCAGAAAGCTTCGCTAAAAATCCGGAAAATTGGATTCATATGATGGACAAGTATCAGGCTACCCATACGGCAGCGCCAAATTTTGCGTTCGATTATTGCTGCTCCACACTGGACATCGCTTCAATTAAGCAATATTCACTTCGCCATCTCCAAGCGATTATATGTGCAGGTGAGCCCATTCGGAAGGAAACTTACGAGAACTTCATCCATAAATTCCGGGCATTAGGGCTACGAGAGGATATATTTTGTCCCCTCCTTGGCTTATCGGAGCTGTGCCCCGTCGCCAGTATAAAACCAGGTCAGTCGATGAGATTCCTTAATTTAGATATCCCTAGCTTGGAGCAACGAAGAGTCCAATACACGGATGAGAAGAACAAATCGAAGTCCGTAGTGAGCTGTGGGGAGATTGAAGATCCGACGCAAATACGAATTGTTCATCCTGAAAGACATACACAATGCTTACCGGAGGAAGTCGGCGAGATTTGGATTAAATCCGCACGGATGGCAGAGGGATATTTAAACAGGAAGGAAGAAACGAATAGCACTTTTGAAGTAGCCCTTTCCGATACAAAAGAAGGCGGCTTTTTTCGTTCCGGGGACCTTGGCTTCATTGCGGATAATCATATCTATGTCATCGGCAGAGAGAAGGAAGTCATCATTATTCGTGGCAAAAATCATCATCCCGTCGATATTGAATGGACCATTCAAAAGAATATGCCAGAGTTGACCTTGCCCATCGCTGTATTTTCCTCTGAAATCAATGGTCAGGAAAAAGTAATCGTCGTACAGGAAATTGAAGCGCCCCTTCATGAGCAGGAATATAAACGGTTGGTCGAAAACATACTGAATGCCGTATCCAATACGCATCAACTTGAAATTTACGATATCTATTTGCTGCTTAAGGGAAGTATACCCAAAACGGGAAGTGGGAAAATCCAAAGAAAGATCTGCCGCAATGCTTATATCAAACAAGAGCTTCAAGCACTTTATCAATATCGGAGTGCGTTCTCACCATCACATTCGAATATGGAAGAATCCGCTGCAGAAAACCATGACGCTACCATAAATGCCATTTCGTTGGTTCAGTCGAAGATTCAGGAGTATATAGTGCAATTTTTGTGTTGGGAACTGAATCTCAAGCACGAGGAAATGAATTTGAATACAAATCTTCATGGTTATGGTATCGATTCTATTCTTGTCATGAAGCTTATACGCGGCCTTGAGAAGTCCTATCCGATCAAGGTTAAAGCAAGAGAAATTTTAGAGAACCCGACGATTCAACTATTATCGGCATATTTAGCCCAAAAGGTTGAAGAAGATAAATCCACTGTACAGGTCAATACTGAGAAAAATTCGCTCAGTTTCCGAAGGAATCCGCTTTCTGAAGTTCAGAAAGGGTTGTGGCTATTACATAAAATGTCCCCTGAGATGAATGCTTACAATATACCAATATGCCTCCGGTTTAATACGAAGATTGAGATTGAGAGCATTAAACGGGCTTTTCACATCGTTTTAGAACAGTATCCTATTTTAAAAAGTGTGATTGAAGAGGAAAATGGGATACCTTATCAAAAGCTGCAGCTCACGCAGCCGCTTCATGTGCAAGTGGAGGATATTTCAGCCTTGGAAGTAGATAAGATCATTCCATTTATTAGGAATAAAGCGAAGCAACCATTCATGCTGGAACAGGATCCTTTGATGCGTATTTATGTTATGTCCAGATCTGAACAGGAACATTTCATACTGGTTGTCATCCACCATATTATTTTTGATGGAAGTTCTTTCGGCATGTTTATACAAAGCTTTTTAGATGCCTATAAGAACGTGGTACAGGGAAAGACATCGATAGTGTTGCCACCCGCAGCGAGCTACGGCGATTTTGTTAAATGGGAGCAAACGATGTTAGCGAGTGCAGAAGGGGAGAAGTATCGTTCCTACTGGACACAACAGCTGTCAGGTGCTTTACCGACCCTGGAGCTGCCATATGACCGCTCTGGTTTTCCGGCTCAAAGCATGGAAGCACAAACATATTCCAAGCCGCTTCCGCTTAAATGGGTCAAACGGGTAAAGTCTTTTGCCCAAGCGCAATATACGAGCTTATCTACAGTCTTGTTAGGTATGTATGCGGTATTGCTTAACCAGTATTCGGGACAGGAAGATATCATTGTTGGAATGCCAGTTATGGTGCGCCCGGAGCAGCGTTTTGATAATTTAATCGGCTATTTTGTCAATATGCTTCCAATACGGAGTCAGGTATCGGAAACAGAGACATTCCTGGATTTCATGAAAAAATTGCAGCTGACAGTAGTCGATGGAATGGATCATGCCTCGTATCCTTTTCCGGCTCTGGTCCGAGAATTGAATGTGCCGCGGATACAGACGAGCTCACCTGTTTTCCAAGCCGCCTTTTCTTATCAAAACTTCCTTCCAACTTCAAGCTTTCGGCAGCTTTGCAAGCCATATAAAGATATCTTTTTCGTCGAATTGGTTGAAGAAATTCACCAGGAAGGCGAATACGAGTTGGTATTGGAAATGCAAGAGCAGGAAGAGGAAATGATATTAAATATCAAATATCGCTCCAATTTGTTCGATCATTCAATCATCATACAGATGGCAGAGCGTTATATAGAATTAGCGGAAGCACTTATGGAGAATCCCACTTGGCCCTTGGAGGAGCATTCATTACTTTTACCAGAGGAAAAGGACATCATCCTTAATGACTGGAATGCTACCGGAACAAGTTATCCTGATAAATGCTTTCCTGAATTATTCACAAAACAGGCAAGAAAAACACCTGAAGCTATTGCAGTTGTATATGAAAAGGAATCGCTTACCTATGGGGAACTAAAAGAAAAGAGCACTTTGCTGGCCTTATATTTGCAGAAACATGGGGTAACTCCTGATACTCTTGTGGGGATTTGCATGGAACGTTCTTTAGATATGGTGATTGGGCTGTTGGGAATCCTGATGGCCGGTGGAGCCTACGTGCCGCTCGATCCGGAATATCCGGAGGATCGATTGGAGTATATGCTTCAGGATTCCAATGTTTCACTGGTCATTACGCAATCGGGGTTGTTGGAGAAAGTGTCACGTTTGGAAGGGAACAACGTTAGCTGTATTGTCCTTGATAAAGACTGGGATCATCAGAAAAGTGATGTGAAGGGTAGAAGGACAATCAAACGGGAAGTACAACCTCACCATTTGGCATATGTGATATATACCTCTGGAAGTACAGGGAAACCCAAGGGGGTCATGATTCCACATAAAGCGTTGACCAACTTTCTTATTTCCATGGGAGAGCAGCCCGGTTTAACAGAGCAGGACAAACTACTTGCAGTGACAACGTATTGCTTTGATATAGCGGGACTGGAATTATATCTGCCTTTGATTAAGGGGGCTCAATGCCATATTTGCAGTTCCAAAAATATAAAGGATGCCGAAAGACTTAAGCAGGAAATTCAAAGAATAAAACCGACAATTATGCAAGCCACTCCTGTGACTTGGACCCTGCTCTTTCAAGCCGGCTGGAAGAACGAAGAGAATATGAAAGTTCTCTGCGGAGGGGAAGCCCTTTCGGAAACGTTGAAATCTTATTTTGTTCATAACAGCTGTGACGCATGGAATATGTTCGGTCCGACTGAAACCACAATTTGGTCTACAATTCAAAAGATCGACGCAGATAAGCCTGTTTCGATCGGTAAGCCTATCGCAAATACCCAGATTTACATTTTGGACAAACATCTTAGACCTGTGCCTGTCGGTCTTCCGGGAGAGCTTTTTATTTCGGGCAGCGGATTGGCCAGAGGCTATTGGAACCAGCCAGAGCTTACGGCTGAAAAGTTCATAGACAACCCATTCAATCCGGAAACCAAGCTCTACAGAACTGGAGATTTATGCAGGTGGCTTTCGGACGGCTCTATTGAGTATGTGGGACGGATGGATTATCAAGTGAAAATTCGCGGGTTTCGGATCGAGCTGAGTGAAGTTGAAGGTCAGGTCAGAACATATCCAGGAATCGATGATTGTGTCGTGATTGCCAAGGAACAGGGGGGGAATAAGCAGCTTGTTGCCTACTGTTTGCTGAACAATTCCGAGTCCGGTAAGCCTCCTCTCGATCCGAAGGAAGTGCGAAACTATTTAAAAACTTTCTTGCCCTATTATATGATACCCGCATTTTTTATAGAGCTAGATAAGCTGCCTTTGACCCCTAATGGGAAAATAGATCGAAAAGAATTAATGAATCGCAGGATCGAGTTAGCAACAACAAGAAAGATCCACTTACCACAATCGGATGTTGAACATCAAGTTCTAACGGTATGGAAAAAACTTCTGAATGTTGATGATCTAAGTACAGATGATGCTTTCTTTGACGTAGGTGGGAATTCTTTTTCAGCAGCAGAGATGATCGGAAGGGTCAAGGAATTGTTGGAATGCGATATTTCGGTGACAGCATTGTTCAAGTATCCGACAGTTAAGGAACTCAGTGCCTATATTACAGAAACAAGAAGCGAGAATGTTGATTCTCAAACGGAACAATCACATACACCGGAACAAACAGATACAGCTGAGAATACAGCCTTACCGAAAATGGATTCAGGCGAAGATGATCTCAAGCCACCCTACCCAGATTATTTTGAGGATAGTCTCGCAATTATAGGGATTTCATGTCATTTTCCAGGGGCCAAAAACCATGCCGAGTTTTGGAGCAATTTGAGGGCAGGGGTAGAGAGTGTTCGCTTCTTTTCCGAGGAAGAATTGGTTGGATTAGGGCTGGAAAAAGAAATCGTCGGCAATCGAGGCTATGTTCCCGGACGATGCACGATTGAAGGAAAAGAGTATTTCGACCCTGAGTTTTTCAGTATATCACAGAAAAATGCAGAGTTTATGGATCCTCAAATGAAATTGCTGTTGCAGCATTCATGGAAAGCCGTTGAGGATGCTGGCTATATTAGCAAAGAAATTCCTGATACCAGTGTGTTTATGTCGGCAAGCAGTAGCTTCTATCAAGCATTTATTCCCAATTTGGCATCGCAATCACCTAATGTCCTGAAGAACGCGGATGAATATGTAACCTGGATCTTAGCACAGGGTGGGACAATTCCTACCATGATCTCTCATAAATTAGGATTTAAAGGCCCGAGTCTGTTTGTGCACTCGAACTGCTCTTCCTCATTAGTCGGATTGCGTCTGGCTTCGCAAAGCCTGCTATCCGGTGAAGCCAAGTACGCTTTAGTCGGAGCATCCACGATCTTTCCTTTCACCAGTTTAGGCTATGTGCATCAACCCGGCTTGAATTTCTCCAGTGATGGACATATTAAAGCCTTTGACGAGTCGGCAGATGGGATGATTGGCGGAGAAGGGGTCGGGGTTGTTCTACTGAAGAAAGCGCCAGATGCCGTTAGAGACGGTGACCATATTTATGCGCTTTTACGGGGAGTAGGTGTGAACAACGATGGAACCGACAAATTAGGGTTTTATGCCCCAAGTGTCAAAGGTCAGGCTGAAGTTATTCAGAAGACGATAGAATCAACCCGAATTCATCCCGAATCTATCAGTTATATCGAGACGCATGGAACCGGAACAAAATTGGGCGATCCTGTTGAATTTGCTGCCTTAAATGAAACGTACAGGCAGTATACGACCAAAAAACAATTTTGCGGTATTGGATCGGTCAAAACCAATATCGGGCATCTGGATACTGCAGCAGGTTTGGCGGGGTGCATTAAAGTTGCTTTAAGCTTATACCATAATGAGATTCCCCCTTCGCTTAATTACGAAAAACCAAACTCTGATATCCATTTGCCCGATTCACCCTTTTATGTTGTTGATCGTCTCCAAAAATGGGAAAAGGCGTCAGATCCTCACCGGGCGGCGTTAAGCTCCTTTGGAATAGGCGGAACTAACGCTCATGCCATTTTCGAACAATTTGTAGTCAATGCTGAATCAGAACGATTTAAAGATCATTCTGTGAACGAAGATGCTGTCTATCTGATTCCGTTATCTGCAAGAAATCATCATCGGCTTAAAGTGTATGCACAAGAGCTTTCAGATTTTTTGATAGCTTCTGAAGATATTAATTTGTCGGATGTATCCTTTACGCTTCAGACAGGACGAATGGCAATGAAAAACCGGGTAGCTTTTATCGTAAAGAATACGAGCGAGCTGGTACAAAAGCTCCAATCGTTCACGAATAAACAAGAACCTATCGAGAGCTGCTGGAGGGGAGAAAACAATCAGTCAAAAGATTCAGTGCAACTATTTGAACAGGAAGAAGTTTTCAAGGAATTAATGAGCAAATGGATTGCAAATCGTGAAATGAACAAGCTGGCAGAGTTGTGGGCCAAAGGCTTCTATATAGATTGGCGATTGCTATATTCCAATGTCATACCGAAAAGAATAAGTCTACCTACGTATCCTTTTGCTCAGGAGCGCTGTTGGGCTCCTGAGGTTGAGGCCGGAGTAGTTAGAACCGGAACAGCGGAAGCGCCTGCCGTTACAAGTAGCTGTACACTGCTATTTGAGCCTGCCTGGAAGAAGCAGGACATACCGCTGGAAGTCGAAACCCCTGCCTATGATCTGCGAATGGTCTTGCTTTGTGAGCCGGAAGAAGCTTTGCACGAGAAACTCGAAGCGAGCTTGAATGGAGCTGCGCAGGTACTTGCCTTTCAATCCGGAAAAGGCCGGGTCGATGAGCGGTTCCAGGGTTATGCTGTTCAGGCCTTTGAGAGCATCCAAAGTATGCTCAAAGACAAGCCGAAGGGAAGAGTACTGGTCCAGATTGTGGTGCGGAACTCTGGGGAAGGGCGGCTCTTTTCGGGGCTTTCGGGGCTGTTGAAGACAGCCCGGCTAGAAAATCCAAAATTCATCGGGCAGCTGATTGAAGTGGATCAGGGAGAACAGGCGGAAGGCATCCTGGCGAAGCTGGAGGACAACAGTCGAAGCCCGATGGATGGCTGGATTCGCTATGAGGAAGGTCACCGGAAAACCTCTTGCTGGAGCAGGCTTGTAACATCTGGGCAAAAAGAGGAGCTTCCATGGAGAGATAGTGGAGTCTATCTGATCACCGGCGGCTCCGGCAGTCTGGGGCTACTGGTTGCAGAAGAGATTACGCGGCAGACGCAAGCAGCGACCTTCATTTTGACGGGGCGGTCGCCGCTGGACCGAGACAAGCAGACGAAGCTGCAGGAGCTGGAAGCTTCAGGGGCCAGCGTGGTGTACAGGCAAGGCGATATCACCGACAGGAAGACGGTTATCGATTTACTGGACAGCATCGAGCAGGAATATGGACGTGTCCATGGGATTATCCACTGTGCAGGGGTGATTCAAGATAACTTCATCATCAAGAAAACAAGGGAAGAATTTATAGAGGTGCTGGGACCGAAGGTAAGCGGACTAGCCCATCTGGATGAGGCGAGCAGCGGTCAGGACCTGGACTTCTTCGTGCTCTTTTCTTCCATATCGGGCAGCCTGGGTAATCCGGGACAGGCTGATTATGCGACCGCCAATGCCTTTATGGACGCATACGCCGAATACCGGAATGCCCTGGTAGGGGCCAAGCAACGGCGGGGGCAGACGTTATCCATCCGCTGGCCGCTATGGAAAGAGGGCGGAATGCGGATCGATGCGGATTCGGAACAGATCATGACGCAAAACATGGGCATTACAGCCATGCAGACTCGGTCGGGAATGAGGGCGTTGTACCAAAGCTTGGCCTCCGGCAAGGAGCAGGTAATGGTCTTGGAGGGGGAACCTGAGAATATTGAGGCCTACCTGGCGAAAGCCGTTTCACAAGCCGGTGTCCGTGCCATTCAGGCAGTATCTAATCAAGCAAGCGTACCTGTGCTGGATGCAGGCTTGCTCTATGACAAAACCTTGCATAGTCTCAAGGTGCTGTTTGGAGAGGTGACCCGGCTGAGCGTCGGCAGCATTGAAACCAATGAACCGCTGGAAACCTATGGAATCGACTCGATCATGATTACCCAGCTCAATTCCAAGCTGGCGGGCTTCTTTGGAGAACTGTCCCAGACGCTGTTTTATGAGTACCAAACCTTGCGTGCTTTGACGGAATATTTTGTGGCAGAATACCCGCAGGAGTGTATGCAGTGGGCCGGGATGAGCCATGACATACAGCCTGCGGAGGAAACAGTTGCGGCACCGCTGTATGTCGAAGAAGAAGCCGTGCCATCTGCGGCAAAGGCGGCAGCGAAGCCCGTCCGAAGCTTGGCGGGGTCTGCTCCTGCGGAAATGCGTGAACCGATAGCGATCATTGGAATGGCTGGAAAGTATCCCTGGTCCAGGGACATGAACGAATATTGGGAAAATCTAGAAGCAGGGAAGGACTGTGTGACCGAAATCCCGCGTGAGCGCTGGACGCTGGAAGGGTTCTTCCATCCTGATCCACAGGAAGCGGTAGCGAATGCAAAAAGCTACAGCAAATGGGGAAGCTTTATCGAAGGATTTGCAGAATTCGATCCGCTGTTTTTCAATATTTCGCCACGGGAAGCACTCGGTATGGACCCGCAGGAAAGGCTGTTCATTGAAGCCTGCTGGGAAGCACTGGAGGACGCGGGCTACACCCGGGAACAGCTTGCGGTGCGGCATAACCGCCGGGTAGGCGTATTTGCCGGAATTACTAAGACGGGCTACGAACTCTATGGGCCGGAATTATGGAAAAAGGGAGCGCAAATATTTCCCCAAATATCCTTTAGTTCGGTAGCGAATAGGATTTCGTACCTCTTTAATTTGCAAGGGCCAAGCATGCCGATCGATACGATGTGTTCGTCCTCGTTGACCGCAATTCATGAAGCCTGTGAGCATCTGTACCGCGGAGAATGCGAAATGGCTATTGCAGGCGGAGTAAATCTGTATCTCCATCCGCTCAGTTATGTGGGACTTTGCGCCAACCACATGCTGTCAGCAGACGGGCAGTGCAAGAGCTTCGGCAAAGGAGGCAATGGGTTTGTCCCTGGAGAAGGCGCGGGGGTCGTCCTATTAAAGCCGCTGTCCAAGGCGATCGCTGATGGGGACCTCATCCATGCGGTGATCCGGGGGACAAGCATTAACCATGGAGGCAAGACCAACGGCTATACGGTGCCGAACCCGACAGCCCAAGGAGAACTGATCCGGGCGGCCCTGGAGCGAGCGGGGGTCCATGCGCGGACGGTCAGCTATATTGAAGCCCACGGGACAGGCACGGAGCTGGGAGACCCGATTGAAGTGACGGGTCTGACCCAGGCATTCAGGAAGGATACGCCGGATACGGGATTCTGCGCCATAGGCTCTGTGAAGTCCAACATCGGACATCTGGAGGCGGCAGCGGGCATCGCCGGGGTGGGGAAAATCATCTTGCAGATGAAAAACCGGACGCTGGTTCCCAGCCTGCATGCCCAAGAATTGAATCCGAACATCCATTTCGGTCAGACGCCGTTCGTCGTTCAGCAGGAGCTGGGGGAATGGAGACGGCCGGTGGTTGAGATCGATGGAGAGACGCGGGAATATCCGAGGATTGCCGGGATTTCATCGTTTGGAGCGGGAGGCTCCAATGCACATGTCATCATCGAAGAGTACATTGCGGAAGAGAAGGTGCCCATGAGCGTTACGGTTCAAAAGCCTGCGATCATCGTATTGTCGGCCAAAAATGAAGAACGACTGAAAAAGCAGGCTGAGAGATTACTAGCCGTTATGCGGGAAGGACAGCTCAGCGAAAGCAGTCTGGCCGATGTGGCCTACACGCTGCAGGTGGGACGCGAAGCCATGGAAGAACGGTTGGCAGTGATTGCAGGGTCCATGCAGGAGCTGGTGGATAAGCTGGAAGGATTCCTGGAAGGACGAGATGGAATCCCTGAGTTGTACCGGGGCCAGGTCAAACGGAATAAGGAGGCGCTGACGGCGCTGGTAGAAGATGAAGACATGGAGAAAATGATTGCTGCCTGGATAGGGAAAAGGAAATATTCGAAGGTTGTTGATCTCTGGGTCAAGGGACTGGCAATGGATTGGAACCTGCTTTATGGGGATGCCAAGCCGCGGCGAATCAGCCTGCCGGCCTATCCTTTTGCGAGAGAGCGGTACTGGATCACGGATATTAAAACTAAATCGGCTTCCATTGAATCTGCAGATGCTGTAAAGCCAACAGATTCGTTCATTGCCCAAAAGGCACTTGCCAAAACGGCAAATGTTTCGGAAATGAATAAGGAAGACATCGATGCTTCAAATCTCGAAGCTATTCCTTCGTATATCCAAAACATCCAGAGTCATATTTCTGCCAGTGTAAAAATAAAGAAGATGCCGGATCTTTCTTATCTAGCGGCTGCATACGAGACAATGTCCTCGACTACAGTCGACAGCAAAGCATACTCGCAACAGGATGGAGCGACACGAGGGACTGAACGGGAATGGAGGCTTACAGATGAAGGAAATGAATGATATCTTATGCAGGCTGTTATGGAGTCATTTGCGCTTGATGGGATTATGTCCATATGCGCAAATGGAAAAGAAAGCTATGATCGCGGATTTTAAAACAAAAAACGGCTTACTGAATTTATACGATCGTTGGCTTGAAGAAAGCATAGAGATTTTGGTACGGAATCAGTATTTGTACTGCAATGGAGAGTCATATAGCGTAGCGGGTACTGCTTCGGTCGATCTGCAGGCTGTATGGAAGGAGTGGGAATGGAAGAAAGGGGCATGGCTGAAAAATCCGGACCTCTCAGCCTGGGTATTTTTGGTAGGATCGACCTTGCGCAAGCTGCCGGAAATTTTAACCGGGAAGATACCAGCCACCGATATCATTTTTCCTAATTCCTCCATGAATCTGGTAGAAGGTATATATAAGAACAGTCCTGCAGCAGATTACTTTAATGAAGTGTTGGGAGATATCGTAGTTTCCTATCTAAATGAGCGGATCAAGCATAACCCGTCGGTACCGATTCGAATCATTGAAATTGGTGCAGGCACTGGAGGTACTAGCGCTTTGGTCTTCCAGAAGCTCGAACCTTATCGGAAGCATATTCAAGAATATTGCTATACCGACAAATCCAGAGCATTTTTATTACATGCACAAAAAGAGTACGGTCCACAAAACCCTTACCTGACTTATCAGATTTTTAATGTGGAAGAGTCGGCTCAGGGACAAGATATCGATGCAGGTGGATATGATATTGTGATTGCCACCAATGTATTGCACGCCACACGGAACATTCGCCAAACGTTACGCAATGTCAAAGCGGCGCTGCGAGAAAACGGTCTGATTCTAATAAATGAAATCAGCGGTAACTCTCTGTTAAACCATCTATCCTTTGGCCTTTTAGAGGGATGGTGGCTTTATAATGACCCGGAGCTGCGCATTCCAGGCTCTCCCGGGTTATATCCCGAAAGTTGGCAAAAGGTATTGGAAATGGAGGGTTTCCGGTCCGTTTTCTTCCCTGCTCAGGAAGCGCATGATATAGGTCAACAAATTATTGTGGCGGAAAGCGATGGTATGATTCTGAACAAACAGGAGCCTGAACACGACAAATCTCAAATGAAACAGCGTGACGAAGGAATTCGATCAGATATTGATGTAACAAGCGAGATGGCTGAAGAGTATGTCAAGGAGCTTATCGTAGGGAAGCTGGTAGAGGCTTTGAATGTGGACTTTACTATGATTGATATTCATGAGTCATTCGCAGATTATGGGCTGGACTCCATTCTTGGCGTCAACTTTGTGCAGGCTGTCAATCAGGGGCTGGGGATTCATTTGCAAACTACCGACATCTTCGATTACAGTTCGGTAAAACAACTGACGCTATACATTTTAAGCCAATATGGAGATAAAGTTTCACAAGTCTTGGACCAGAGCGCTAATCCAATAGACAACATGGAAGATGCAAGTCGCGACATCCAAAAACCTAAAGACACGGATCATATTCTTCATCCCGTTGAAACGGCAAGTATATCCTTTGAGCAGGACAGACCCAATAAGAAGGATAAAGAGAAAGCTTTAACACCAAGGGAGCCCATTGCGATTATTGGAATGAGCGGGCGGTTTGCTGGATCAGATAATGTACATGAGCTTTGGAATCACCTTAAGAACGGTGACGATTTAGTGGAAGAGGTAACCCGGTGGGATCTTTCGAAATACCAGAAAAAACATGCAAGCTACTGCAATCACGGCAGTTTTTTGGGGGATATTGATAAGTTTGATCCACTTTTTTTCAATATCTCAGGATTGGAAGCGACCTATATGGATCCGCAGCAGCGATTGTTCCTGGAGGAAGCGTGGCATGCTCTGGAAGATGCTGGATATGCGGGGACAGGGATGGAGGGTCGCCGTTGTGGAGTGTATGTGGGCTGTGCAGAGGGAGATTACCAACAATTGCTGGGTGAAGACCTGCCTCCACAAGCGCTTTGGGGTCATATGGGTTCCGTGATACCCGCTAGAATCTCCTACTACTTGAATCTTCACGGACCAGCAATAGCTGTAGATACAGCTTGTTCCAGTTCGTTAGTTGCAGTTCATCTGGCCTGCCAAAGCTTATGGACCGGAGAAACGGATATGGCTTTAGCTGGTGGTGTCTATATTCATACGACCCCTCGCTGCTATTTATATGGTGACAGGGCAGGGATGCTGTCTCGATCGGGACGCTGCTATACCTTTGATGATAGGGCAGATGGAATGGTTCCGGGAGAAGCGCTTGGCGCGATTGTGCTCAAGCGACTTCATGAAGCTGTTGCTGATGGAGACCACATCTATGGAGTGATTTTAGGCTCAGCGATCAACCAGGACGGCACCACGAATGGACTTACTGCCCCAAGTCAGAAATCTCAGGAGCGACTCGAGCAAAATGTATACGATACATTTCATATCCACCCAGAGCAAATCCAGATGGTGGAAGCACATGGAACTGGCACCAAATTGGGAGATCCCATTGAATATCAGGCACTGACTCGAACTTTTAGAAAGTATACCGACAAGAAGGAATATTGCGCCATAGGGTCCATTAAGACGAATATTGGCCATACGCAAATTGCGGCAGGAATTACGGGAATGATCAAACTGTTATTGTCATTAAAGAATAAGCAAATTCCTCCTACACTTCATTTCCGGTCGGGCAATTCAAACATTCAGTTTGCGGATAGTCCTTTTTATGTCAATACGTATCTGCAGGACTGGGAAGTTGAGCCTGGAGTCAGACGCTGTGCAGCGGTCAGCTCCTTTGGTGCCAGCGGTACGAATGCTCATATGGTCATAGAAGAGGCTCCACAGACGGAACGGAGACATTCCGAAAAGCCAGGTTATTTCATTCCGTTGTCGGCACGGACTTCAAAACAATTACGCCAGCAGGTAGAGCAACTGCTCGCTTATTGTGAACAGGAGCCTAAGGCGGATTGCGGTAATATGAGCTATACATTATTGCTTGGGAGAAAGCACTGTAATCATCGGCTTGCATGTGTTGCCCGTAATCAAGGCGAGCTTGTCATGTCCCTTAAAAAGTGGCTGGAAAAGGGCAGTGCTTCTCAAGTTTATCATTCTGAACTGCACGAAAAGGATCAACGCATACAAACATCTTTGAAAAGATACGGGGATGAATGTATTTACAATTGTCAAAACGCAAGCGATACCCGCGAGTATTTGGAGCTTTTGACTACGATTGCAGATCTGTATGTTCAGGGATATTCGTTAGACTTTGAGTGCTTGTTTTCAAATGAACAGTACTCTAGGATTCCGTTGCCAACTTATCCTTTTGCAAAAGAGCAGTATTGGGCGCCTAGGAGTGAGGACGAAATTACAGGCGGCAGAGCGGCAGAGCGTGAACCAAAATTTACGGTCGCCAGAGCTGTGGAAGCGCCTGCCGTTACGAGTAGCCGTACACTGCTATTTGAGCCTACATGGAAAAAGCAGGATGTACCGCTGGAAGCCGAAGTCCCTGCCTATGATCGGCGAATGGTCTTGCTTTGTGAGCCAGACGAAGCTTTGCACGAGCGACTCGAAGCGAGTTTGAACGGAGCTGTGCAGGTGCTTGCCTTTCGATCCGGGAAGAGCCGGATTGATGAACGGTTCCAGGCCTATGCTATTCAGGCCTTTGAGAGCATCCAAAGCATACTCAAAGACAAGCCTGAGGGGAGGGTGCTGGTCCAAATTGTGGTGCGGAACGCCGGGGAAGGACGGCTCTTTTCGGGACTTTCAGGACTGTTGAAGACAGCCCGGCTGGAAAACCCGAAATTCATCGGGCAGCTGATTGAAGTGGATCAGGGAGAACAGGCGGAAGGCATCCTGGCGAAGCTGGAGGTTAACAGCCGTAGCCCGATGGATGGCTGGATTCGCTATGAGAACGGACAACGGACAATCGCTTGCTGGAGCAGGCTTGAAACATCTGGGCAAGAAGAGGGGCTTCCATGGAGAGACGGTGGGGTCTATCTGATCACCGGCGGCTCCGGCAGTCTGGGACTGCTGGTTGCAGAAGAGATTGCCCGGCAGACGCAAGCAGCGACCTTCATTTTGACGGGGCGGTCGCCGCTGGACCGAGACAAGCAGACGAAGCTGCAGGAGCTGGAGTCTTCAGGCGCCAGCGTGGTGTACAGGCAAGCGGATATCACCCATAGAAACACCATTATCGGTTTATTGGACAGCATTCAGCAGGAATTTGGACGTGTCCATGGGATCATCCACTGTGCAGGGGTGATTCAAGATAATTTCATCATTAAAAAAACTAGTGAAGAATTTTTGGAGGTGCTGGGACCGAAGGTGAGCGGACTGGTCCATCTGGATGAGACAAGCAGCGGCCAGAACCTAGACTTCTTTGTGCTCTTTTCTTCCATATCGGGCAGCCTGGGCAATCCTGGACAGGCTGACTATTCGACGGCCAATGCCTTTATGGACGCATACGCCGAATACCGGAATGCCCTGGTAGGGGCCAAGCAACGGCGGGGGCAGACGTTATCCATCCGCTGGCCGCTATGGAAAGAGGGCGGAATGCGGATCGATGCGGACACGGAACAGATCATGACGCAAAACATGGGTATTACAACCATGCAGACTCAGTCGGGAATGAGGGCGTTGTATCAAAGCTTGGCCTCCGGCAAGGAGCAGGTGATGGTCATGGAAGGGGAGCCTGAGAAAATTGAGACTTACCTGGCGAAAGCCGTTTCACAGCCCGGTGTCCGTGCCATCCAAGTAGCTGTTTCTAATCAGGCAACCCCTAAGCTGGATGCAGGCCAGCTCTACGATAAAACCTTATATCGACTCAAGGTGCTTTTGGGAGAGGTGACTCGGCTGAGCGTCAGCAGCATCGAAGCCCATGAGCCGCTGGAGAGGTATGGAATCGACTCGATCATGATTACCCAGCTTAATGCCAAGCTGACGGGCTTCTTTGGGGAGCTGTCCCAGACGTTGTTTTATGAGTACCAGACCTTGCACGCCTTGACGGAATATTTTGTGGCGGAATACCCGCAGGAGTGCATGCAGTGGACCGGAATAAGCCATGACATGCAGCCTGTAGAGGAAATACTTGCGGCACCGTTGTGCGCCGAGGAAAAAGCCGTGCCGGCTGCGGCAAAGGAGGAAGCGAAGCCTGTCCGAAGCTTGGCCGGGTCTGCCCCTGCGGAAATGCATGAACCGATAGCGATCATTGGGATGGCTGGAAAGTATCCCTGGTCCAGGGACATGAACGAATATTGGGAAAATCTAAAAGCAGGGAAGGACTGTGTCACCGAAATCCCAAGTGAGCGTTGGACGCTGGAAGGGTTCTTCCATCCTGATTCACAGGAAGCGGTGGCGAATGGAAAAAGCTACAGCAAGTGGGGTGGCTTTATCGAAGGATTTGCGGATTTCGATCCGCGCTTTTTCAATATTGCGCCACGGGAAGCACTCGGTATGGACCCGCAGGAAAGGCTGTTCATTGAAGCCTGTTGGGAAGCACTGGAGGACGCGGGTTACACCCGAGAACAGCTTGCGGTGCGGCATAACCGCCGGGTAGGCGTATTTGCTGGGATTACCAAAACGGGTTTCGATCTATACGGACTTGATTTATGGAGAAAAGGAACGCAAATATACCCTCACACATCCTTTAGTTCAGTGGCCAACAGGATTTCATATCTCTTTAATTTGCAAGGGCCAAGCATGCCGATCGATACGATGTGTTCGTCCTCGTTGACCGCGATTCATGAAGCCTGTGAGCATCTGTACCGCGGAGAATGCGAAATGGCTATTGCAGGCGGAGTAAATCTGTATCTCCATCCGCTCAGCTATGTCGGACTTTGCGCCAACCACATGCTGTCAGCAGACGGGCAGTGCAAGAGCTTCGGCGAAGGAGGCAATGGGTTTGTCCCTGGAGAAGGCGCGGGAGTCGTCCTATTAAAGCCGCTGTCCAAGGCGATCGCTGATGGGGACCTTATCCATGCGGTGATTCGGGGGACAAGCATTAACCATGGAGGTAAGACCAACGGCTATACGGTGCCGAACCCGACAGCCCAAGGGGAGCTGATTCGGGCGGCACTGGAGCGAGCGGGGGTACATGCGCGGACGGTTAGCTATATGGAAGCCCACGGAACAGGCACGGAGCTGGGAGACCCGATTGAAGTGACGGGTCTGACCCAGGCATTCAGGAAGGATACGCCGGATACGGGATTCTGCGCCATAGGCTCTGTGAAGTCCAACATCGGACATCTGGAGGCGGCAGCGGGCATCGCCGGGGTGGGGAAAATCATCTTGCAGATGAAAAACCGGACGCTGGTTCCCAGCCTGCATGCCCAAGAATTGAATCCGAACATCCATTTTGGTCAGACGCCGTTCATCGTCCAGCAGGAGCTGGGGGAATGGAGACGGCCGGTGGTTGAGATTGATGGAGAGACGCGGGAATATCCGAGGATTGCCGGGATTTCATCGTTTGGAGCGGGAGGCTCCAATGCACATGTCATCATCGAAGAGTACATTGCGGAAGAGAAGGTGCCCATGAGCGTTACGGCTCAAAAGCCTGCGATCATCGTATTGTCAGCCAAAAATGAAGAACGACTGAAAAAGCAGGCCGAGAGATTGCTAGCCGTTATGCGGGAAGGACAGCTCAGCGAAAGCAGTCTGGCCGATGTGGCCTACACGCTGCAGGTGGGACGCGAAGCCATGGAAGAGCGCCTGGCAGTGATAGCAGGGTCTATGCAGGAGCTGGTGGACAAACTGGAAGGATTCCTGGAAGGACGGGACAGTATCCCTGAGTTGTGCCGGGGTCAGGTCAAACGGAATAAGGAGGCGCTGACGGCGCTGGTAGAAGATGAAGACATGGACAAAACGATCGCTGCCTGGATAGGGAAAAGGAAATATTCGAAGGTTGTTGATCTCTGGGTCAAGGGATTGTCGATGGATTGGAACCTGCTTTATGGGGATGCCAAGCCGCGGCGAATCAGCCTGCCGGCCTATCCTTTTGCGAGGGAGCGGTACTGGATCACGGATATTATGAGTCCCTCTGTAGAAAGAGTCTCTTCTGTAGAAAGAGCCGTTACGGAAGCTCAGGAAAAGGCAATTCCCGTCCAGACTCATGCGATGCAGCCAACAGCCCTAATGCAATCCGTTTTTTTAAATAGTTCTGAAAAACCAAGCGCTATATCCTTACCGAATTTGTTGGACCGTCAGCCGCATCTAAGCAAGTCTGCCAACCAGGAGGGGACAACGATCATGTTAACTTCACTGGAGGAGACATCGCACACATTAGAGGATGAGAAGAAGACGGAAGCGCTGTCGTCTATTCCTTCTATAATATCAGCGGAAATATTGCAGGAGGAGCTGACAACAAGCCTGGCGCAGGCTTTATATATAGATCGGAGCGATATCGATTCGGATAGAAACTTTGTTGATCTTGGATTGGATTCCATTATAGGCGTAGAGTGGGTTCGTAGCATTAATAAGCATTACAATACATCCATAACAGCGACAAAAGTCTACGATTATCCAACCATCCGGGATTTTAGCAAATTTGTAGAGAAGGAATTGTTGAGCAAATCAATTGCGCCATTCTCTGCCCAGTCTATTTCGGATCATTCTCCAGCAGAGTATTCACCGTCATCCGTTGCATTAGAGCCGGAGAAATCGGCAGAGGCTTCCATTCAGGTGAATTTGATGCCGATTTCGTTTGAAAAGCAGGCGCAGGCCAGCATGGCTGAGTGCAGCGCCTCTGCAGAGCTGTTGCAGGAAGAACTGACGGTAAGCCTGGCAGAGGCTTTGTACATGGAACGGAGCGAGATCGAGGCGGATAAAAACTTTATAGATACCGGACTAGATTCCATTATAGGCGTAGAGTGGGTTCGAAACATAAATAAACGATTTGGCACATCCATAGCAGCGACCAAGGTCTACGACTATCCGACCATTCGCCAATTCGCTACATTTTTGGCACAAGAAATCAATAAGCGTGGAGGAAGCTCCAATCAACAGTCCTTGAACACAGTCCCGGACACAGACAAGCCTATTGCGGAAGTCCATTCGAAGGGACCTGACATGATGCAATGCTCTCCAAGGCTATCGCCCAAGGAGGAGCCCGAGTCATTCCACCTGGTAAAGGTAGCAGAGGATTCATCGCCTTTGCCTTCGGAAAATAAAGACGTAATTGCAATTGTCGGGATTTCGGGAAGATATCCTGGTGCGGAAGATGTGCAGCAATATTGGGATAATCTCACTCTAGGCAAAAATTCCATTATTGAAATCCCGAAGGACCGTTGGGATGTAAGCCAATATTATGATCCTCGTCCAGCGCAAGAGGGGAAAATCAATTGCAAGTGGCTGGGTGTTTTAGAGGATATGGAATATTTTGATCCGTTATTTTTCAATATTTCTCCTACCGAGGCGGAAGGGATGGATCCTCAGCAGCGCATCTTTATGCAGGAAGCATATAAGGCAATTGAGGATGCAGGCTATAGTGGCTCACAGTTGGGAAATAAAAAATGTGGGGTTTACCTTGGAATTTTAAATAATGAATATAGTATGCTGCGGTACAAGCATCAAGCGCAGTTCACCAATACTACCGGAAACAGTAACGCTATTGCAGCGGCTCGCATCTCTTATTTCCTCAATCTGAAAGGTCCAGCCATATCCGTAGATACGGCATGCTCCTCATCGCTGGTGGCAACCCATCTGGCATGCCAGGCGTTATCTAACGGAGAGATAGAAATGGCGTTGGTTGGCGGAGTGTCGCTATATCTGACTCCTGAATCGTATGTAGGCATGTCTGCATCCGGAATGTTGTCGCCAGATGGCCGGTGTAAAACGTTTGACAATAGCGCCAACGGCTTTGTTCCAGGGGAAGGAGTAGGGGCGCTGGTTCTGAAGCGGCTGAAGGATGCTGAAGCTGATCGGGATCATATATACGGAGTTATTATCGGGTCCGGAATCAATCAAGATGGAAAAACCAACGGGATTACCGCTCCAAGCACTAACAGCCAAATTGAGCTGGAGCGGGAAATATACAACAAATATCAGATTGAGCCTGAAAGCATTAGCTATGTTGAAATGCATGGGACAGGAACCAAGCTGGGCGACCCTATTGAATTGGAAGCTTTATCAACCGCTTTTAAAGAAAAAACCGATCAGAAGAACTACTGTGCCATAGGTTCGGTAAAAAGCAATATCGGGCATACTTCTGCAGCAGCGGGCATAGCAAGCGTGCAAAAGGTGTTGCTATGCATGAAGCATAGAAAACTAGTACCGACACTGAATTTCAAGAACCCGAATGAGCATTTTGATTTTGATGATTCTCCTTTTTATGTCAATACAGAATTAAACGCGTGGGAACCTTCCCGCGGGGGCAAAAGGCGCGCCGCTGTGAGCTCTTTCGGATTTAGCGGTACGAACGCCCATCTTATTATTGAAGAATATCGTCCTGGGACGGGAACATCTGCGACATCACCAACAGCCGCCGATATCCATAATCCCGTTCTCTTCGTTTTGTCTGCCAAAGGTGAAAAGCAACTAAAAACGTATGCCGAAAGAATGAGGAGCTTTATTGCATCCCAGGAAAATCTTAACCTCTCGGATATGGGATATACGCTGCAAGTGAGCCGCGAGCCGATGGATTACCGGCTGGCTTTTGTGGCAGATTCAAAAGAGGCAATGCTAAAAACGCTCGAAGGATTTGTGAATCATGATCCGCTTGCTGGCGTCCTAACGGCTCAGGTGAAAAAGAGCAAAGACGGGATTGTGATGTTTGAGGCGGATGAAGATGCCAAATCGTTGCTTGAAACCTGGATCAAGAAGAAAAAACTAAAAAAAATAGCGGAGTTGTGGGTAAAGGGGCTAACTATTGACTGGAACAAGCTGTACGGGGACATCAAACCTTACCGGATCAGTCTACCGACCTATCCTTTTGCGAGAGAACGCTGTTGGGCGCCTGAGCTTGACAGCAAGGCAGGCAAAGGCATGACTTCTGTCACTGCTGCTTCGCTCCATCCTTTACTGCATCAAAACACCTCCGATTTCTCGGAACAGCGGTTCAGTTCGACTTTTACAGGCCAGGAGTTTTTCTTGAAGGATCATGTGGTGAATGGACGTAAAGTTTTATCCGGGGCTGCTTGCCTTGAAATGGTCCGGGCAGCCGTGGATCAGGCAACAGGATCTGATGAGGGCGGGCCAACCGGAATTTGCCTTAAAAACGTGGTTTGGGCACGGCCTATTATCGTAGAGCATGGGCCACTACAGTTACACATCGGACTTTTCCTGGATGATCATCAAGAGATTTCCTATGAAATATATGGGGAGAGCGAAGAAGCTGATGCAGGGATTGTGATATATAGCTACGGCAGTGCTGCACGAAGATCAGCTGCGGAGGTCCCAGCACTGAATATTAAAGACTTGCAGAATGTATGCAGTCGGAACTTCGATCCCACACAATTGTATAGAGTTTTCAGGGATATGGGAATGGATTATGGCCCTGGACATCAAGGGATTGAGATGGTGTATGCGGGAGAGGGTCAAGTGCTGGCTAAGTTATGCTTGCCGTCTTCCGTTTCTGACAATCAAAGCCAATTTGTCCTGCATCCAAGTATGATAGATTCGGCCTTGCAGGCAACCATAGGCTTGACGCTGGGGTCTGGCGAGATCAAACCTTCTCTGCCTTACGCCATTCAAGAAGTTGAAATTATAAAAAATTGCAGCTCCATCATGTGGGCGTTGATTCGTTATAATGCAGACGGTATAGCTGAGGAAAAGGCACAGAAGCTGGATATTGACCTGAGCGACGAAACCGGAGCCATCTGTGTCAGGATAAAAGGATATTCATCAAGAATTCTGAATAGGGACTCGATTTCCTCAGATGTTCAGTCTAATTCTAGTAACTTGATGCTTGAACCCGTATGGAAAGAGCAAGGGATTGCTCTAGAGGTCGAAATGCCTGCATATGATCGCCATGTCGTGTTACTCTGCCAGCCGTACGGGATTTCCCGTGAACAAGTTGAAGCTCGGATGGACGGCGTGCAATGCATTGTACTGCAACCCGACCGAAACGGAATCGCGGAACAGTTCCAGCGTTACGCCGTCCAGGTGGTTGAAGAGATTCAAAGCATTTTCAGGGAAAAACCCAATGGTAAGGTGCTGATCCAGATTGCCATAAGCGGACAGGAGGAGCAGCAGCTTTTCTCGGGACTTTCCGGTCTTTTAAAAACGGCCCGGCTTGAGCATTCAAAACTGGTAGGTCAGTTAATAGAACTGGGACAGGATGAGGACTGGGGAGCAATCATAGACATTTTAAAAGAAAACAGCCGTAGCCTCGAGGATATCCAGATTCGTTACGAGAAAGGAACACGGTGGGTTTCCTGCTGGAACGAAGTTCACATCTCTCAGGAAGCGGCGGGTAACCCGTGGAAGGGGGGCGGAGTGTACCTGATTACCGGCGGTGCCGGTGGATTGGGGCTCATTTTTGCCAGAGAGATTACGGATAAAGTTCATAAAGCCGTCTTGATTTTAACGGGGCGTTCCGCGCTGGATGAGGGCAAACGGGCTGAGATAAAGAAAATGGAGGCATTAGGGGCACGAATCATATACAGACAGGTTGATGTGACTCAGGAGCAGGCGGTGACCGATTTAATCCAGGAAATTCAGGAGGAATTCGGAAACATCAATGGCATCATTCACAGTGCAGGAGTCATTCGCGACAACCGCATACTCCAAAAAAATAGCGAGGAGATGCTGGAGGTTCTCGCTCCCAAAGTATTAGGGACAGTGAATCTGGATCAGGCGAGCAAGAACTTGCCGCTTGACTTCTTTATTCTATTTTCGTCTGTAGCCGGAGGATTAGGTAATCAGGGACAGGCAGACTATTCTGCAGCTAATGTGTTTATGGATGCTTATGCCGGATACCGGAACACTCTGATAGCATCTAAGCAGCGACAGGGTCAAACGCTATCCATCAATTGGCCGCTATGGAAAGAGGGTGGGATGCGTATTGATGAGGAGACGGAGAAGCTGGTAAGGCAGCGTACAGGCATGAGCGGTATGTCAACCTCTTCCGGCATTCAGGCCTTGTACCGTGGCATGATCGCGGGCGTTGATCAGGTTATGGTGATGGAAGGCAATCTCGCAAAAATGAAGAAAACCATGGGGTTAATCACGACTCCAGAGACTAGGCAGCCTGAAAAGGTGACAGGAATTTCAGAAGCTTCCTCTGAAAGCAATGTCGTACCAGATCTGCTGGACAAGGTGCAGGCCGCTATGATACAGGCCGTGTCAAGATTGCTGAAAGTCAAACTTGAAGATATTGATGAACATGTAGAAATGAGTGAGTATGGCTTCGATTCCATCCTGCTCACACAATTTACCAACAACATCAATCACTTATACCGGCTTGAGCTGACGCCGGACATATTTTTTGAATACACAACGATTCATGACTTCACCAGGTATTTGGTGGACGAATATGATGCCGTGCTTGGCGAGCAGTTTGCCGTGCATGCCCGGACTGAGCCTGCTGTGCAGGCCGTGGAGGATGATAGGGAAGACAGTACCCGCGGTAGACGGCAGCGTTTCCGGTTTGCAGGCGGGAATGTGTTGTCCAACCCGCAGCTGACTCAGGCTGCTCCTGAACCCATTGCCATCGTGGGAATGAGCGGTGTATTTCCCATGGCCCGGGATGTGGATGAGTTTTGGAAAAATCTTGAGGAAGGCAGGGACTGTATCACTGAAATCCCTGAAGATCGCTGGGATTGGAAGACGTATTACGGTGACCCTGAGCAGGAGGCCAATAAAACAAACATCAAGTGGGGCGGGTTTATTGAGGGGATCTATGAGTTTGACCCGCTATTCTTTGGAATTTCACCGCGGGAAGCCGCACTCATGGACCCGCAGCAACGTCTGTTGATGACCTATATCTGGAAGGCGATTGAAGATGCAGGCATTCAGGCAGGGAGTCTATCGGGAACCCGCACAGGAATCTTTGTAGGTACCGCGAACAGCGGCTACAGCGGTATGATCTATCAGGGAAATGTGGGTGTCGAGGCGTATTCCTCCAGCGGTATGGCACCGTCTGTTGGGCCCAATCGAATGAGCTATTTCCTTAATATTCATGGTCCGAGCGAGCCTGTCGAAACGGCTTGCTCCAGTTCACTGGTGGCCATTCACCGGGCCGTTAGGGCCATAGAGGATGGAAGCTGCGAGATGGCGATTACGGGTGGTGTTAATGTGATTATCACACCTGAACTCCATATCAGCTTTAACAAAGCAGGGATGCTGTGTGAGGACGGTCGATGCAAAACCTTCTCCAATAAGGCCAATGGCTACGTGCGTGGTGAAGGGGCCGGCATGCTTTTCCTGAAAAAGCTGAAGGATGCAGAGAAGGATGGAGACCATATTTATGGTGTGATTCGGGGTACTGCCGTCAATCACGGAGGCCGGGCCAATTCCCTGACAGCTCCTAATCCGAGGGCTCAGGCGGATGTGTTGGTAAATGCATACACAAAGGCCGGAATCGACCCGAGGACAGTAACTTACATTGAGGCCCACGGGACAGGCACCGAGCTGGGCGATCCGATTGAAATTAACGGGCTGAAAGCAGCTTTCAAAGAGCTTTATGAGAACACAGAGGGGCCCGGAATCACAGAATCCCATTGCGGATTGGGCTCGGTGAAGACCAATATCGGACATCTGGAACTGGCTTCTGGAATCGCAGGCGTCATAAAAGTACTGCTTCAGTTAAAGCATAAAAAGCTGGTCAAAAGCCTTCATTGTGAGGCAATTAATCCTTATATAAAACTTGAAGGCAGTCCGTTCTATATTGTTCAGGAGGCGCAGGAGTGGAAGCCACAGCGGGATACTCTAGGGGAAAATATTCCTCGGAGAGCAGGGGTTAGCTCCTTTGGATTCGGGGGTGCCAATGCCCATTTGGTAATCGAAGAATATATTCCTGGAAAGCAGGAGCAGAATTCTATTACCCTTACCACCCCAAAATCGGCTATTGTGGTGCTGTCAGCCAAGAGTGAAGGACAACTGCAGGAGCAAGCGCAGCTATTACTAGCTGCAATCGGGGAGCATCCGTTCACAGACAGCAGTCTGGTAGATATAGCGTATACCCTTCAGGTGGGGCGCGAAGCGATGGAAGAACGTGTGGCTTTCGTTGCAGGCTCTCTCCGGGAGCTAGAAGAGAAATTAAAAGGATTTGTGGAAGGCCGGGATGGTATCCACGGCTTATACGTGGGACACGCCAAACGCCATAGAGAAGAAAATAGAGCTCGTGAAGACGGAGAGGGTGCGGGCACGGCGATTGATGTGTTAGTTAGCGAAGGCAACTATGGCAAAATCGCTGACCTTTGGGTAAAAGGAGTCTTTATTGACTGGGCCCTGTTGTACGGAGAGGCTAAACCAAACCGTATCAGTCTGCCAACCTATCCCTTTGCCAAAGAACGATATTGCATAACCGATATCAATAAACGGACGGGAGCAAGCGGTGTTGTGCTGGAAAGGGAGACAGCAGTCGGCATTCATCCTCTACTTCAGCGCAATACGTCCAATATTTATGGACTGCAGTTCAGCTCCATTTTTACGGGGAAGGAATTTTTCCTGTCTGACCATGTGATAAGGGGGCAGAAGCTCTTGCCTGGAGTGGCCTACCTTGAAATGGCGCGGGCGGCAGTAGAGCAGGTTGCAGGATCTCCAGAAGACAAGTGGACGTCCATCCGGTTAAAAGATGTGGATTGGATCCGGCCTGTTGTGGTTGGGGAGAAGTCGGTGGACGTCAGTATTGGGCTCTATCCTCAAGATGGCGGGGAGATCGCCTATGAAATTTACAGCGAGTCTGGAGCAACGGACACGGAGCTGGTGGTGCATAGTGAAGGCAGGGCAGTAATTGTTCCGGTGGCAGAGATCCCCGCTATAGATATTAAAACCTTGCTGGAGCAGTGCAATCTGGGCTCCTTCTCATCCCGTCAGTGCTATGAGGCGTTTGCGACGATGCAGGTGTCCTATGGGCCGGGACACCAGGGAATTGAAAAAATATATATCGGGGTGGGTCAAGCGCTTGCCAAGTTGTCCTTGCCTTCTTCCGTTTACCCTACGATGGAACATTTTGTGATGCACCCCAGTTTGATGGATTCCGTTCTTCAGGCGACGATAGGCTTGATTATGAGTGCGGGTGATCGCAAAGCTTCCATTAAGCCAGCTTTACCATTTGCATTGGAAGAGTTGGTGGTGTTTAACAAATGTACATCAGAGATGTGGGCCTGGATCCGTAATAGTGAAGACAGCAGGCAAAATGGCTCGCTGCAAAAGTTAGATATCGATTTGTGTGACGAGCAGGGGAATGTTTGTGTGAGAATGAAGGGATTCTCATCACGAGTTGCTGAAGGAGGAACAGGGGGCCCAGATGAATGGACTGCACCTGAGACTTTGATGCTTGAGCCTGTGTGGGAAGAACAAGCGATTGCTCTGGAAGGAACAGCACCTGACTATCAACAGCATCTGGTAATTTTATGCGAACCGGGGTATATTTCCGGGGAAATTATTGAATCGCAAATGAACGGGGTGCAGTGCCTCATTCTCCAATCCGAAGAGAAGAGCATTGATGCACAGTTTAGGACTTATGCGACACAGGTGTTTGAGGCAATTCAACATATTCTTAAAACGCAATCCAAAGGCAAAACATTGGTTCAGCTTGTCGTTCCGGTGCAGGAACACCAACAGTTATTCTCGGGACTTTCCGGACTCTTAAAAACAGCATGGCTGGAGAATCCAGTACTGGTTGGCCAGCTGATAGAAATGGATGTGGAGCAGGATTCAGCAGGTATGATAAATATCCTGCAAGAAAACAGTCGCGGTTCTATAGAACCACATATCCGCTATCAATTGGGTAGACGGCATGTTGCCGTATGGACGGAAATTAAAGCCTCCTGGGAAGCGATCAGCATTCCGTGGAAAGACAGGGGAGTATATTTGATTACCGGCGGAACCGGAAGTCTCGGTTTGATTTTTGCCGAAGAAATTACACGACAGGCCAGAGATACTGCTTTAATTCTTGTTGGACGCTCCCCGCTTCGTGGTGACACCAAAGCAAGGATTGAGGAGATAGAGGCTTTAGGTGCAAGAGTAGTATTCCGACAAGTCGATGTCGCCGATAAAAGGGCGGTTGAAGATTTGATTCGGGATATTCAGGAAGAGTTTGGGAAGCTGGATGGAATTGTGCACAGCGCAGGAATGGTTAGCGATAATTTCATTATTAAAAAAACACGGGAGGAATTGCAAAACGTTTTGGCGCCAAAGGTTACGGGATTGGTGAATCTGGATCAGGCTTGTAAGGAAATTCCGCTGGACTTCTTCATCCTTTTTTCATCCGTTGCAGGGAGCCTTGGGAATATAGGACAGGCAGACTATGCTGCTGCCAATGCCTTTATGGACGCCTATGCCAAGTACCGTAGTACGCTGGTAGAGCGAGCACAACGCCAGGGGCGGACGATTTCAGTCAATTGGCCGCTCTGGAAAGAAGGCGGAATGCGTATTGATGGGGAAACAGAAAAGATCATGGAAGGGATGGGGATGTTTGCAATGGAGACTGGTGCAGGAATTCGGGCTTTGTATCAGAGCCTGGCTTCCGAAAAGAATCAAGTCATGGTGTTGAAAGGGCATGCCAGTCAGCTAAGAGAAACGCTCCTGCAGCAACCGTCCCTGGATCAGGCTGGAGATGCCTCCTCTATGATAAGGGAAAGCGAGATGGGTTCGGTCATCGGACAAGACCTGCTTGCCGAAAAAGCGGCAAATTATTTAAAGCAATTGCTCGCTACATCCATCAGGCTGCCGGTAAGGCAGATTGAAACCGATGCCCCTATGGAGAAATATGGCATTGATTCCATTATGATTAAACAGCTAACCCGTGAGTTGGAGAAAACGTTTGGAACACTGCCCAAAACTTTATTTTTTGAATACCAGAATATCCGGGAATTGACCCAATATTTCCTCAAAGTCCACCAGAAGCAGCTGATTAAATTACTTGGAATCGAGACAGAGGACGCTACGAAAGATTTCAAGCCTTCGTCGGTGGAAAACGACCCGGTAAGGTCACTTTCTGATAGTCGGAAGCAATCGCGTTTCATGCCAGTTCAGGCAAGTTTCCAACCGCAACCGGAAAGAGCAGGCGGATCGGAGGAAATTGCCATTATCGGTTTGTCGGGCATGTATCCCGATGCAGAAAATATCCGGGAATTCTGGAACAATCTGCGCGATGGGAAGGATTGCATTACGGAAATCCCCAAAGATCGCTGGGATCACAGTATGCACTTTGACGAGGACAGGGACCAGTCCGGAAAAACTTACAGCAAGTGGGGAGGCTTTATTAAAGGTGTGGATCAGTTTGACCCCATGTTTTTCAATATCTCACCTAGAGAAGCACAGATCATCGATCCTCAGGAGCGCCTATTCCTAAAATGCGTCTATGAAACGATAGAGGATGCAGGCTATACCCGGGAAGCACTTGGATTGGAGCGGGGCCTTGGGCAGGATAGGAATGTAGGTGTTTTTGTCGGGGTCATGTATGAAGAATACCAACTTTATGGAGCACAGGAACAAGCTAGGGGCAGAATGATTGCCGTTCCTGGCAATCCGGCTTCCATTGCAAACCGGGTATCTTATTTCTGTAACTTCCACGGTCCGAGCATGGCTGTGGACACCATGTGCTCTTCTTCATTGACGACCATTCATCTGGCCTGCCAAAGCTTGCAACAAGGCGAGTGTGAGCTTGCCATTGCTGGCGGCGTCAATGTATCCATTCATCCGAACAAATACCTGATGCTTGGGCAAGGCAGGTTTGTATCGAGTAAAGGACGGTGCGAAAGCTTTGGACAAGGCGGAGATGGATATGTGCCGGGAGAAGGCGTAGGAGCTGTACTACTTAAACCGCTGGCCAAAGCTATTGCAGATGGCGATCATATATATGGGGTCGTAAAGGGGACCTCGGTGAATCATGGAGGGAAGACAAACGGATTCTCAGTTCCGAATCCCCATGCGCAGGCCAGTGTCATTGGAAGGGCCTTTAAGAAAGCAGGAATAAACCCCAGAACCATTAGTTACATCGAAGCGCATGGCACTGGGACATCCTTAGGTGACCCCATTGAAATCGCCGGATTGCAAAAAGTGTTCCAGGAATACACGGAGGACAAGCAGTTTTGCGCAATCGGATCGGCAAAATCAAATATTGGGCATTGTGAGAGCGCGGCAGGGATTGCCGGAGTTACAAAGGTGCTCCTTCAGCTCAAATACGGACAAATCGTGCCTTCGCTGCATTCAAAAACACTAAACCCGAATATCGATTTTAGCGATAGTCCTTTTATAGTTCAGCAGGAGCTGGGAGAGTGGAAAAGACCCGTCGTCACAATGAATGGGAAGACGGTTGAATACCCAAGAATCGCAGGTATTTCCTCTTTTGGCGCCGGAGGCTCCAACGCACATGTGCTTATTGAGGAATATATCCCTGAGGAGCAGGAGACTAGACAGGCTGCCATTTCACTGCAAAATCCTTTAATGATCGTGCTGTCGGCGAGGAATAAAGAGCGACTGGAAGAACAGGTGCAAAGGTTGCTTGCTGAACTCAAAGAGCCGGAATACTCGCAAATCAGCCTGGAGGATATAGCATTTACTCTGCAGGTGGGACGGGAAGCCATGGAAGAACGGTTAGCAGTTATAGTTAAGTCTACCCGTGAACTTACAGGAAAGCTGGAGAGCTTTTTAGCGGGGGATGAGAATATTGACGGGCTATATTGGGGTCAGGCAAAGAAGAATAAAGACATCCTAGCTGTTCTTGAGGCGGACGAAGACATGGCAAAAATGGTGGATAGTTGGATAAGCAAGGGTAAGTATACAAAGCTGGCGGAGCTTTGGGTTAAGGGGCTGCTCTTCGATTGGACTAGACTTTATGAGAATACCAGCCCTCGTCGGATTAGTCTGCCAACTTATCCATTTGCCAAGGAGAGCTATTGGATCTTCGCGCGTGGGGGCGAATCCCGGGACGTCGAGGCGGAATCTCCTGTAGCCGATGTGTCGGTACAAGAACTCGTTTCCAGCCCTCCTGCAGTTAACCATAGCAACGATAATGTGCAGAGACAGACTTTGGCGAAAGTACCTGAAAAACCGCAGGGCATTTTGCTAAGCTCCGTTTCCAACATCCAGATGGTAGCAGATAAGCCGGAGAAGTCAGCCGCGCTGGCAGAATCCAAGCCTGCCCCGCCGCAACCTGAGGCCAAGCCTTCTTCGTCGCCGCCCGCTGCCAGGGATGAGGCAAAGCGGTCGACATATGCGCCAACGGCTGTACAGATAGAAGCATTGGAGAAGGAACTGGTAGAAAGTCTTGCGAAATCCCTGAGTATGAATGAAAAGGATATTGGCCGGGACGATCAATTTATTGATATGGGGCTGGACTCTATTATAGGTGTAGAGTGGGTGCAGGCTGTGAATAAACGCTTTGGAACAGCTATTCCAGCAACCAGAGTGTACGATTATCCTAACATTAAAGAATTCTCCAAATTTTTGGCAAAGGAATTGAACAAGTCGGCGGGAGATACAAATCAGGCTTCTACAGAGCCGAAGCCTAAGCAGCCCATGCAAGCCTTGATACAGAAAGTACTGCAGGGTGAGTTGGATTTTGAACAGGCAGACCAGTTATTCAACCAATTACACTCGTAGACAGCCAACACGGTATTTGTCCTATTTCATACAGCTAGGAGGACATGTTTATGGATTCAAAAGATATTTTTCGTGCGGTGCAAGCAGGGGAAATAAATTATGAAGATGCTGAAAAACAATTGCTTCAATTTATTGGCGAGCTCCCGGATGAATCATTGGAAGCCAGTCCACAGGAATTATCAGAAGGAGTGGCTTTCACGTTGCAACCATTGGACAGCTTCCACACGCCGGAGGATGGGCAGGAGATAAGCGCCCCCCAAATAAAGGTACAGTCTGTGGTTGAATTGCAGGAATTTGAGCACGGGATTGTCTTGTTGAAAATGAAGGACACGGCGCACAAAAATACATTTTCCGATGAACTGATTATTGGCCTGAATCAGGCGTTTGAGACAGTGCAGGCTAACGAAAATTATAAAGTTGTGATTCTGACGGGATATGACACCTACTTTGCCACAGGAGGCACCCAAGAGGGATTGCTGGCTATCCATGAGGGAAAGGCAAAATATAGCGATACCAATGTTTACAAGATTGCTTTGGATTGCAAGCTGCCCGTCATCGCTGCTATGCAGGGACATGGGATTGGTGCTGGCTGGTGCATGGGGATGTTTTGCGATTTTATCGTGATGAGTCGGGAAAGCATCTATACTACTAACTTTATGAAGTACGGCTTTACCCCCGGAGCGGGTTCAACCCTGATTTTCCCTGAGAAATTCGGGGTTAGTATGGCACAGGAAATTTTATTTACAGGTACTAGATATAGCGGTTCGGAACTGGAAACCAAAGGGGTTCCTTTTCCTGTTGTGCCGAGGAATGAAGTGGTGCCGTACGCCATGCAGCTGGCAAGAAAACTGTCCGAGTCTCCCAGGGAGTCATTAATTGAGCTGAAAAACCATATGGCTCAATCGATAAGAGAAAAGCTGGCGGCTACCATTGAAAAAGAAATAAAAATGCAGGATAAAACGTTTGTAAATCAGCAAGAGGTTAAAGAACGGATTCAATTTGCCTATGGACAGCTGCCGAATAGCAATGATTCCCACAAAACGGTCAAGCATATTGATTCTAAAAAAGCTATGCCAGATGTGCCGCGCGGTCAGGAACATAAGGAGTCTATCGCGATTATTGGTATGGCAGGGCAATTCCCCGAATCCAGGACTTTGGCTGAATTTTGGGACAATCTGGCTCAGGGAAGGGATTGTATATCGGAAATCCCTTCAACGCGATGGTCAATCGATGAATATTACGATACCGATCCCAAGGCTCAGGGAAAAACCTATAGCAAATGGATGGGTGTTTTAGAGGATGTAGATAAATTTGACCCGTTGTTCTTTAATATATCCCCTGCAGAAGCAGAGATGATGGACCCTCAACAGCGCCTGTTTCTTGAAAGCAGCTGGAAATGCATTGAAGATGCCGGATTAAATCCAGCCTCACTGTCGGAGAGCCGCTGCGGTGTTTTTGTAGGTTGTGCAGCCAGTGATTATGGGAGGTCCATGAGTGGGCAGGGGTTAAATGCGCAGGTTCTCATGGGAGGGTCTCCTTCAATTCTATCCGCTCGGATTTCGTATCTGCTAAATTTGAAAGGTCCTTCTTTGGCTATTGATACCGCGTGCTCTTCCTCTCTGGTGGCCATTGCTGAAGCCTGCAACAGTCTCCTTTTAGAAACAAGTGACCTTGCTTTGGCAGGCGGAGTCATGATTATGGCTGGTCCGGGAATGCATGTTATGACTAGCAAGGCAGGAATGCTGTCCAAGGATGGACGGTGCTTTACCTTTGATGCCCGTGCAAACGGGTTTGTCCCCGGAGAAGGAGTTGGGGTCATTTTATTAAAGCGGCTCTCTGATGCAGTCAGAGACAAGGACTCCATATATGGAGTTATTCGGGGATGGGGAATGAATCAGGATGGAAAAACCAACGGAATAACTGCCCCAAGTGTAAATTCACAAATCTCGCTGGAAAAAGACGTATATCGACGGTTTAACATTCATCCCGAAACCATCTCCATGGTCGAGGCTCACGGGACAGGAACAAAGCTGGGTGATCCTATCGAGGTGGAGGGACTTACGGAATCATTCCGATCCTATACAAGCAAGAAGGGCTATTGCGCATTGGGGTCACTGAAAAGCAATATGGGTCATATGATGACTGCGGCCGGGGTGGCCAGTGTGATGAAAGTGCTGCTGGCCATGAAGCACCTCCAATTGCCGCCTACCATCCATTTCGAATCCTTAAATGAGCATATTTCTCTGGAGAATAGCCCGTTCTACATTAACACCGGTCTACAAAGCTGGGAGCCCGAACCGGGAGTACCGCGGCGTGCGGGCGTAAGTTCCTTCGGATTTAGCGGCACTAACGCTCATATGGTTATTGAAGAATATGTTCCTGTAGTCTCTGCGGTGAATCTACCCCCAGTGGGTAAAGACAACCCGGGACTATTTGTGCTGTCCGCTAAAAGTGAACAATCCTTGAAAACCTATGTAGCAGATATGATGAATTTTGTTAAGTTGCACGAAAGCGTTAATCTGACGGACCTGACCTATACCTTGCAAGTGGGAAGAGAGGCTATGGACTGGCGTCTCGCGTTTTTGACGGATTCAAGAGAGAATCTGATAAATGAACTTGAACTTTTTATTAACGGAAGCTCGTCGGAAAAAGTGCTGATCGGCCGTGTGAACTATGCAGGGGGCGGAATCGAACTCTTGGATTCGGACGAAGACACCGGAACCCTGATTCGGGCCTGGACTGAGAAGAAAAGACTTGATAAGGTAGCCAAATTGTGGGCCAATGGTGCAAGCATTGAATGGGACGCACTTTATGGAGATATCAAGCCCAGACGAATCAGTCTGCCGACCTATCCTTTTGAAAGGACACGCTATTGGTTATCCGAAACAGGCACTGGAAAAGGCAGTGTAAATCCAGCTATGACTGCCCAAATTCATCCTTTGTTGCATCAGAATATTTCCGACCTCTCCGGACAACGTTATAGCTCTACTTTTACAGGCCGGGAATTTTTCCTGTCAGACCACAGAATCAAGGCTCAACAAACATTACCCGGGGTGGCTTACCTCGAAATGGTGCGAGCAGCTGTAGAAGAGGCAGTGGGGGCTGTAGTAGAAGGCGAGACCCATATTCGGCTAAAAAATATCGTATGGGCCCGGCCTGTGGTTGTAGCAGACGGACCGGTGAGGGTACTCATCAGTCTATATCCCCAGGACAATGGAGAGATTGCGTTTGAAATATGCAGCGGGATGGAAGGAGCCGACGCTGAGGGCATTATACACAGTCAGGGAATGGCTGTGTTGGAGAGGGCTGGCGAGCTACAGTATCTGGACCTGAATGTCTTACGGGCAGAATGTACCCGTACACCACTTTCTTCAAGCCAATGCTATGAAGCTTTCAGAGCCATGGGGATAGACTATGGACCGGCACACCGTGGCATTGAGGCAATCTTCCGAGGAAAGGATTACGTACTGGCTAAGCTGTCCTTACCATCCTCTGTACTCCATACTCAAACTGAATTTGTTCTGCATCCGTCTTTGATGGATTCAACTTTGCAGGCCACAATCGGCTTGGTAATGGGTTCGGAAGAAAATTTGCCTGTAGGCAAGCCTGCGTTACCCTTTGCTTTGGAGGAACTGAAGATATCCGAAAAATGCACTCCAGTGATGTGGGCCCGGATCTCTCACGATGGGAGTGAAGAGACGTCGAATGGATTAAGCAAGGTGGATATTGATCTGTGCGATGAGACCGGAAAGATTTGCGTGCAGTTCAAAGGACTTTTATCCAGAGCGTTGGAAGGAGATGTGGGGCAAGCCAGCATCACTGAGGATATGGGTACACTGATGCTTGAACCTATCTGGCAGGAGATGCCTGTCACCACAGGAGTAAACGCTAACGACGATATCCGGTATGTTGTGATCCTGTGTGAAGTGGATGGTATCGCCGGGGAGGATATTGAAGCCCGCATGGATGGTACTCGCTGCCTTGTTTTACAGTCCTCCAGCGCGGATATGGACGGTCGGTTTGAAGATTATACCATTCAGATATTTGAAGAATTGCAAAGTATCCTGCTAGACATACCCAAACAGAAAGTTTTGATACAGCTTGCAACCCACGCTCGGAAGGACCAACAGGTTTATTCCGGGCTTTTTGCAATGCTGAAAACCGCTCAAAAAGAAAATCCGAATGTCATGGGTCAGTTGCTTGAGCTTGATGTGGAGGATGATGTCGAAGGAATCATTGAGAAACTACAAGGGAACCGGAGTGGCCGGTATAACGAACGGATACGGTACCAAGGGGACAAACGACAGGCTTTAATATGGCAAGAAATTGAAGCCTTACGTGAAGATGCAGACCTGCCGTGGAGAGATGGTGGGATCTATCTCATTACTGGTGGCTTAGGCGGTCTGGGGCTTATTTTTGCCAGAGACATTGTGCGCAATGTGAAAAACTCCACCGTCGTATTGGTGGGTCGGTCATCACTTTCTGCGGACCAAAAGGCTCTGTTAAACGAACTGAGAGCGCTGGGTGGTCATATAGAGTACCAACAGGCGGATGTGGGCCACAACGAATCGGTTACCGGGCTAATTCATGGCATCGTCGAGCAATTTGGCGGCCTTAACGGTATTTTGCACACAGCCGGAGTGATTCGGGACAACTTCATCATCAAGAAGACTAAAGAAGAGGTTAGAGAAGTGCTGACTCCGAAGGTCTCAGGGGTGATGAGACTGGACCAGGCCAGCAGAGACCTGCCCCTGGATTTCTTTATCTTATTTTCTTCGGGCGCAGGAAGCCTTGGCAATGTAGGACAGGTTGACTACTCCGCTGCTAATGGCTTTATGGATGCCTATGCCTCCTATCGAAATGCTTTGGTGACAGCAAAGCAGCGCCAGGGGCAAACGCTGTCGATAAACTGGCCTCTGTGGAAGGATGGAGGCATGCATGTCGACCTGGAAACGGAAAGGGCGATGCAGGGCCTAGGCATGCTTGCCATGCAAACGGAGAGTGGAATCAAAGCTTTGTATCAAAGTCTGTCTTCCGGCAGAAGTCAGGTTATGGTGATCGAAGGATATCCCCAAAGGATTAAAGCGGCAATTTTAGGCCAGCTCTCGGAAACTGATGTCTCAGGCCGATCTGTAATGGAAAGCGAGGGAGCACCGCTTATCGGAGAAGAATGGCTAAGGGAAAAAGCGGAGGGGTATTTGAAAACGGTACTTTCAACCGTGATCAAGCTGCCCGCTGAAAGTATAGATGTAAATGCACCAATGGACAGGTATGGGATTGACTCCATACTGGTTATGCAGCTTACCAATGAATTGGAAAAGACTTTCGGCTCACTACCGAAAACATTATTTTTTGAATACCAAAATCTCCGGTCATTGACGGGTTATTTCCTTGAAACGTATCGCGGTCGGCTGATTGATGCTGTAGAAGCGACAGAGAAGAATACGGCTCCTGATGCAGGCCCGAAAGCACCTATAAAAGCAACCATAGAGCCTTTGACCTCGATATCGGCTAATCGTAGACGCCCATGGCTTCTCCCGACAGGTATACAGCCACATCAGGAGAAGAAGGCATTAGACATTGCAGTTATCGGCGTGTCAGGAAGATATCCGGGAGCACTAGGTATCCGAGAGTTCTGGGAAAACCTAAGGGATGGAAAGGATTGCATTACAGAGATTCCCAAGGGGCGCTGGGATCACAGTCTGTACTTTAATGAAACCAGAGGCAAGCCTGGGAAAACCTACAGCAAGTGGGGAGGATTCATCGATGGAGTGGACTGGTTTGACCCGTTGTTTTTCAATATTTCGCCAAGGGAAGCGGAAACGATGGACCCGCAGGAGCGCTTATTCCTGGAATGCGTTTATGAAACGATAGAGGATGCAGGTTATACGAGAGAAAGCCTTTGTGCAGAGCGGGAGCTTGGCGGCATAGAAGGCAATGTCGGGGTTTACGTTGGAGTGATGTACCATGAGTATCAACTCTATGGAGCCCAGGAACAAGCCAAGGGGAGGATGATTGGACTTTTCGGGAATGCCTCGGCGGTTGCCAACCGGGTATCATATTTTTGTAATTTTCAAGGGCCAAGTATCGCTGTAGATACCATGTGCTCCTCGTCACTGACATCCATTCATATGGCCTGTCATGGACTGCAGCATGGAGAATGCGAACTGGCAGTAGCAGGAGGGGTCAACGTCTCCATCCATCCTAACAAATACCTATTGTTGGGACAGGGAAGTTTTGCATCAAGCAATGGGAGATGTGAAAGCTTCGGACAGGGAGACGGATATGTACCGGGAGAAGGAGTCGGAGCTTTGCTGCTCAAGCCATTAGCCAAAGCTATAGCAGACGGAGACCGCATATATGGAGTTATCAAAGGAACTGCAGTGAACCACGGGGGGAAAACCAACGGCTATACCATACCTAACCCCAACGCACAGGCCAGTGTGATTGGTCAGGCAATTAAGGAGGCAGGAATCAACCCCAGAACCATCAGCTATATAGAAGCCCATGGAACAGGAACTCCACTGGGAGATCCGATTGAAATTGCAGGCTTACAAAAGGCTTTCCGTAAATATACCGGGGATAAGCAGTTCTGTTCAATCGGGTCGGCGAAGTCTAATATCGGGCATTGTGAGAGCGCTGCTGGTATCGCCGCGGTGACAAAGGTGCTTTTGCAGTTGAAATATAAACAAATCGTGCCTTCGCTACATGCAAGTACCTTAAATCCCAATATCGACTTCAGCGATAGTCCCTTTAAAGTTCAGCAGGGATTAGAAGAGTGGAAAAGACCTGTAGTTGCCATCAACGGTGAAACCAGAGAATACCCAAGGGCAGCAGGAGTGTCGGCCTTTGGTGCTGGGGGCTCTAACGCTCATGTGGTCATCGAAGAATATATTCCAGAAGAAGCTAGTCAGCAGCAAGCTGCTCCTACATCCCTGAATCCTGTCATGGTCGTGTTGTCGGCCAAAAATAAGGAAAGGCTGGACGAGCAGGTGCAAAGATTGCTGTCTGCAATCAGAGAACTGAATGACCCGTATACAAGTCTCTCAGATATCGCCTATACGCTGCAAATCGGGCGGGAAGCGATGGACGAACGTTTGGCGATCATTGCAAAATCCATCCAAGAGCTTGATTGGAAATTGGAAGGCTTCCTGCAAAAAAAGGAAGGCGTAGAAGAGCTGTATAGAGGACAGGTAAAGCGTAATAGAGGAGGGCTTGTCACTCAGGAAGTCGATGAAGATATGGATAAAATGATTGATGCATGGGTGGACAAAGGGAAGTATGGAAAGCTCGCTGAACTTTGGGTTACGGGACTGATTTTAGATTGGAACAAGCTTTATGAGGATGTGAAGCCTCGTAGGATGAGTCTGCCAACCTATCCTTTTGCCAGGGAAAGCTATTGGATACCCGTAGATGAGGGAAAGAGCGCCGCAATAACAGAAGCCGCTTCGTCCCAATCTTCCTTTTTGACACCTTTACTGCATCAGAACACTTCAGACTTTCTGGAGCAACGGTTCAGTTCAACGTTTACAGGCGAGGAATTTTTCCTCAAGGATCATGTGGTGAAAGGCCAAAAGGTTCTGCCTGGCGTAGCCTATCTTGAGATGGTACGGGCGGCAGTAGAACGTTCCACAGGCGATATGGACAACAGCACAACAGGAATCCGTTTGAAAAATGTAAATTGGATTCGGCCCATTGTGGTGAACAACCAGCCAGTTCCTGTACACACCAGGCTATCCCTGGAAGACACCGGAAAAATAAGCTTTGAAGTGTATAGCGGGCAAGTAGGAAGCGAAAGAGGGCATACCGTGCATAGCCAAGGTGATGCGGTGCAGGTTTGCGTAGAGCAAAAACCAACACTAAACCTTAAGGCGTTACAGGCAGATTTTGGTCAACACAGGTTTAACGGATCGCAATGTTACGAAATCTTCGAGGAAATGGGAATGGATTATGGCCCGGCATACAGATGTGTGGAGAAGGTATATACACATCCGGGCAGGGTGCTAGCCAAGCTGGCATTGCCTTCCTTCATTTCTAATATGGCGGACAGCTTGGTCCTTCACCCCAGCTTGATGGATTCGGCCTTGCATGCATCCATCGGGTTAATCATGGGCCGAGAGAACGGAGGGCTGCCGGGTAGCGCTGTACCAGCTACGCCTCATATGCCGTTTGCCCTCCAAGAGATTGAGATTTATGGGGCATGCACCCCGACCATGTGGTCGTTGATTCAATACAGCGAGGGCAGCAAGAAAGAAGACAAGGTACAGAAGCTTAATATTGACTTGTGTGATGAGGAAGGAACTATTTGCGTCAGAATAACTGGATTATCCACCCGGGCGCTGGACAGAGAAATCGGCATTGAAAATGCACAAGGCGCAGCGGCAGGAGAAAGTGCCGCCGACCCGCTTGTGGGATCCGTAATGCTCATCCCGAAATGGGACCCGGCTGCTATAAAAAAAGATGTCGTTTCCCCCTCACCGACAGACCGATTGGTCATTGCGGGTGGTACTGACAAAGACAGACAGGCCATCCGGGAGTATTATCCTAGGGCGCATTTCTTGGAGCTTCAAGCGCACGATTCCATTGAAACAGTTGCCTCAAAGGTAGAAGAATATGGAGCCGTTGACCATATTCTATGGATTGCACCCTGTGCTCCCGTCGAATCGGTGATTGCCGAATCCTTGATCAAGGAACAGGAGCACGGAGTCCTACTCTTCTTTAGAATGGTCAAAGCGATGCTTTTATTGGGATACGGGACGAAAAAGCTAGGCTGGACAACGATAACCAATCAAGCTCAGCCGATGGATCAGAACGATACAGTCAATCCGACTCATGCAAGTCTTCATGGGATGGTAGGCACCATGGCCAAAGAATATCCGAACTGGAAAATCCGTATCCTTGACCTGCAATCCGATGATGGCTGGCCACTATCCGATATATTTACGCTGCCTTCAGACCGGCAAGGACGGATGTGGGTTTTCAGAAATGGACAGTGGTATCGGCAGCAATTGATTCCATTCAAACAGACTTCAGGTTTAAAAGGACAGACGCTATACAAAGCCAGAGGCGTCTATGTGGTCATCGGGGGCGCCGGCACTATCGGAGAGGCTTGGAGCAAGTATATGGCCTGTACCTACCAGGCCCAGACGGTGTGGCTAGGCAGAAGACAAAAGGATGCCTCTATCCAGGCCAAACTGGACGGATTTGAAGGCCTGGGACCTGTTCCATGCTATATCACGGCGGATGTAGCAGACGAAAGGGAGCTGCAGCGGGCATATGAGGAAATAAAACAGCGGTACTCCAATATAAACGGAGTAGTCCACTCAGCCATTTCATTTTTGGAGAAGGGCTTGGAAGATTTGACGGAGGAAGAGCTCCGGTCAGGGCTTTCAGCAAAGGTTGATGTCAGTGTACGCATGGCTCAGGTCTTCCAAAATGAGCCGTTGGATTTCGTATTGTTCTTCTCTTCCATGATTACCTATGTAAAGAATCCGGGACAAAGTAGCTATGCTGCCGGAAGTACCTTTAAAGACGCGTTTGCGCATCGTCTTTCGCAGGAATGGCGTTGTCCGGTGAAGGTCATGAACTGGGGATACTGGGGGAGCGGCGAAAACAATGCCTCCGAAACTGGACGGCAGGAGGTAGAAAACTACTCCAGACTGGCGCAAATAGGTGTTGGGCTCATTGACCCGCAGGAGGGGATGGAGGCGCTTGAGACGCTTCTTGCCTCACCGATCGACCAAATGGGGCTTATGAAAACAACAACACACCTGGAGATGGAAGGGACTAATCCGACGGAAGAGATTGATCTCTACCCGCCTAATTCGGCTCCGAATCTCAGGGATATACAGGAAAATATTGCTACAGCAATACAATCAAGAAGCCATTTTATCGAAAACAATGCCGCAGACAATATGGGCGACCTCCAGGAAAGGGAGATGGAACATCTCCTACGCAGGTTGTTGCAGGAGCAGCTCTTGTCCATGGGGTTATCAGGGACAGATCGTCAGTCTGTCGACGAGTTCAAAAATAAACTCGGACTTCCTGAGTTATATGGCAAATGGCTAAAAGAGAGCATGAAGATTTTGACACAGAACGACCTATCAGGTAGAGGTTCCAGCTTGACGGATCGAGATGATGTCTGGCAGGAATGGGAAGAGCGCAAGCGTACTTGGCTGCAATATCCGCAGATGAGAGCAAGGGTCAATTTGGTTGAGACAACGCTACGAGCTTTACCGGAAGTGCTTACCGGAAAATCGCCTGCGACCGAAATCATCTTCCCCAATTCCTCAATGGAACTAGTGGAAGGAATTTATAAGAATAATCTGGTTGTGGACTACTTTAATGAGGTACTTGCCGATACTACTGCCGCTTATATCCAGGAGAGGATTATGGCCGACGCCGCTGCGGAAATCAGAATTCTGGAAATCGGCGCGGGCACCGGAGGGACCAGTGCTACGCTATTCCTGAAATTACGCCCATATCGCAAACACATTCAGGAATATTGCTATACCGATATTTCCAAAGCCTTTTTGATGCACGCGGAAAAAGAGTACGGGCCGCATAATCCGTATCTCAGCTATCAGATTTTTAATGTTGAAGAACCTATTGCCGGGCAAGGTATTGAGACGGGTAAATATGATATTGTCATTGCCGCTAATGTGCTTCATACCGCAAAAGACATCCGTCAGGCGTTACGTAATGCTAAAGCGGTTTTGAAAAGCAACGGCTTGCTCCTGCTCAATGAAATCACAGGTAGTAGCGTGTTTACCCACCTTACCTTCGGATTGCTAGATGGCTGGTGGGCGTATGAGGATCCGGAATGGCGTATTCCTGGATGCCCAGGGCTCCACCCTCAAATATGGGAAACCGTATTGGACAAAGAAGGTTTCCATGCAGTGTTCTTCCCGGCGCAAGAGGCGCATGATTGGGGCCAGCAGATTGTTGTAGCCCAAAGCGATGGCTTGGTTCGGCAAAAGCGACAGCACAAACGAAGATCAATATTGATAGAGAAAAGAACCGTAGAAACGGTATCAGTGAAACAACGAACTCAACCCAAAATAGAGGTAGCACAAGCAGAGGTAGAACATGTGCTGCGTGAAAAAAGTACGGCGTACTTTAAACATTTGCTTGGTGAGACGCTAAAAATGGAACCGGGAAGTATCGACTCAACGGTTGCCCTGGAAGAGTATGGAATTGACTCGATATTGGTAGTGCAAATCACAAATGTTTTGCGTGAAGTCATCGAGGATTTTGCCAGCACGCTGTTTTTTGAGTACAACACCATAGATGATCTAGTAGCATACCTTCTTCAAACCCAAAAGGACTCGTTGAAGAAGCTGGTAGGAATGAAGGAACAGGAGTTGACCGAAGAGACTTCCAGAGTTGAAGAGGGCCCTGCTTCGCAATTACTCGCTACTGTCCCAATGAGGTTTGACCGGGGAGGGCGTTTCCTTAAGCCTTCTGACAGCACAATGGAAAAGCCAACGACACGATCCTCCAATATCAGGGATGTTGCGATTGTTGGGATGTCAGGACGCTATCCGGGAGCTCGTAATATAGAGGAATATTGGAACAATCTAAGAGAAGGTAAAAATTGCATAACTAAAATTCCGAAAGACCGTTGGGATTGGAAGACCTACTTTGACCAAGAAAAAGGGAAAAGGGGCACAATCTATACGAAATCGGGTGGTTTTATCGAAGGCATTGATTTATTCGATCCGCTATTTTTCAAAATTTCTCCCGCAGAAGCCGAAACAATGGACCCGCAGGAAAGACTGTTCCTGGAAGCAGCATATGCAAGCATAGAGGATGCTGGGTATACCCCTGCCAATCTTTGTGAGAGTAGAAGAGTCGGTGTATTTGCAGGTGTTATGAACGGAAATTACGGTTTGGGACCTCAATATAATTCCATCTCGAACCGGGTTTCCTATCATTTGGATTTCCAAGGTCCGAGTATGTCCTTAGATACCGCTTGCTCTTCCTCATTGACGGCGATCCATTTGGCTTTGGAAAGTCTGTATAGTGGTACAAGTGAGTGTGCCATTGCCGGGGGAGTCAACTTAATTGTAGATCCTATCCACTATATCAAGCTGTCGGCTATGACGATGCTTTCTAAAACGGGTGAATGTAAGTCATTCGGAGACCAGGCAGATGGATTTGTCGACGGAGAGGGTGTCGGCGCGATTGTGTTGAAGCCGCTGGAGAAGGCCATTGCAGATGGCGACCATATTTATGGAGTTATCAAAGGGAGCATGCTTAATGCTTCAGGTAAAACCAGCGGTTATACAGTACCTAGCCCTCAAGCTCAATCCTGGTTGATTGAAGAGGCGCTCCAGCGTGCGGATGTTGATGCAAGGACAGTTAGTTATATTGAAGCCCACGGAACCGGTACAGCTCTGGGAGATCCTATTGAAATTGCAGGATTGACAAGGGCCTTCGAAAAATTCACAAAGGATAAGCAGTTCTGCGCCATAGGGGCGGTCAAATCGAATATAGGCCATTGTGAGAGTGCAGCAGGCATTGCAGGAGTGACTAAAATATTGTTGCAGCTTAAGCACAGCCAGCTAGTACCATCCTTACATTCCAGGAAGTTGAACCCTGAAATTAATTTCAACAATACTCCTTTTATCGTTCAGCAAAGTCTGGAGGAATGGAAGAAACCGGTAATTACAAGCGATGGAATCACAAAAGAATATCCAAGACGGGCTGGAATATCGTCTTTTGGTGCAGGCGGGGCAAACGCCCATATCGTGATTGAAGAGTATATTCCCGAGTATCAGGAACAGTCTGGAACAGAATCTGACTCTCAGGGACCTGCTATGATCGTATTGTCAGCCAAGAGCGAGGAGCAGCTTAAGGAAAAGGGACGGCAGTTGCTGAATGCTCTTCAGGGTCAGCTATCCTCCGCAAGCCTATCGGATATTGCTTACACGCTTCAGGTGGGGCGCGAGGCGATGGAGGAGCGTTTAGCCGTACTTGTGGAATCTACCGCAGAGCTTGAGGAAAAATTAAAGAGTTTTGTGGATGGACGTCATAACATGCTCAACCTATATAGGGGACAGGCTAAACGCAACAGAGAATCATTGTCTATTTTTTCGGGGGACGAAGACTTGCAACAAATGATCGATCTTTGGATTTCCAAAAAGAAATATACCAAGCTTTTGGAGCTGTGGGCTAAAGGGATAAATTTGGATTGGAAAAAACTTTACACAGGGAAGATGCCTCACCGTATCAGCCTGCCTACCTACCCTTTTGCTAAAGAGCATTACTGGACTTCTGAAAGCAAGGATCAAGTAAAAGCCTATGCATTATTTTCGCAAGGTGAGAGCGATGTAGACTTTGATGATATATTGTGCGGCAGACTCTTGGATGAAATGATGAACGATACCCTGTCTGTTGATGAGGCTGCCAGTGAAATCCTCAATATATGTATACGTAAATGAGAAGTTTCTACGTGCTGGGAGGCAATAGAAGATGAAGGACTTTTTTCAATATATTCTAGGCGAGGTAAAAAGCGGACGGATACAGAAAGAGGATGCCATTGTAAAAATACGCCAATTTCAAGCTCAAATGGCTTCGCATGAGACCGCGCAAAGCGGAACAGGGACTGCGGGGGCCTTGGCGGATACGGGAGTCCTTATGCTTGAGCCTTTCTGGAAAGAGCAAGTTGCTCTCCAGAAAGTGGCACACCCTGAATTTAGCCAGCATCTGGTGGTGCTTTGCGAACTGGATCATTTCGCGGAGCGAAGCATTGAATCGCTCCTGGAAGGAACCCGTTGCATCAAGCTGCATGCCAGCCAAAGCAGCATAGATGAACGCTTTCAGGCGTATGCCCTCCAGCTGCTCACGGAAGTGCAAATGGTTCTCAAAGAGGACTCCAAGGGTAGCGTACTGATACAGATTGCAGTTTCCGCACAAAGCGCGCAGCAATCTTTCGCAGGACTGTTGGGATTACTGCAGACAGCTGAGAAAGAAAACCCGAAAATCGTAGGGCAATTCGTAGAATTGGAATCTGTAGGTTTGGAAGAGATGATTGAGAAATTAAAAGAGAACAGTCAATATCCAAAGGATAAAAGGATACGGTATGAGGATGGTCAACGTCTGGTTCTCGGCTGGAACGAGATGAAACCCACCGAGCCAACGGGAAGAGTGCCCTGGAAGGATCGGGGGACTTATTTGATTACAGGCGGTGCAGGAGGTTTAGGACTTATTTTTGCGGAGGATATCGCCCAGCGAGTCAGGGAAGCCACGCTAGTTCTTGTAGGCCGCTCAAATCCGGACGAAGGCAAGCAGGCCATATTGGAGAAATTGAAGGCGCTGGGGGCCCGCGTTGAGTACAGACAGGTAGATGTAGCACGGAAGGAAGAGGTCTCCAAATTGATCCTTGAGATCAGGGAAGAGTATGGAGGCCTTGATGGTATTCTTCATAGTGCTGGAGTAATACAGGATCGTTTTATCATGAATAAATCACAGGAAGAGTTCGCGGGAGTAATGGCACCAAAGGTTGCCGGACTGGTGAACTTAGATCAGGCGACCAAGGAGCTACATCTTGATTTCTTTATTCTCTTCTCCTCAATAGCTGGGATTATGGGTAACCCCGGTCAAGCCGACTATTCTGCCGCAAATGCCTTTATGGATGCCTATGCCGCGTATCGAAACAGCCTTGTATCCTCAAAGGAGCGCAAAGGGCAGACGCTATCTGTCAATTGGCCTCTCTGGAAGGACGGAGGGATGCATGTGGACGATGACACGGAGAGGGCTTGGCAAAGTATTGGCATGGTAGCTATGCAAGCTTCAAACGGTATCCAGGCTTTATATAACGGTCTGGCCGCTGGTCTAAATCAGTTATTGGTCATAGAAGGTGAGCAATCCAGATTGCAAAAGTATTTCTTGGAGTCCCAACCGCAGGAGAAAGAATATGTTGAAGAGTCAGCTTCTTCAGAGGTGAATCTTGAACTGCTTCTGGAAAAAACCTTACATCAGCTAAAACTGTTGTTTGGAGAAGTTGCCAAGCTGAGCATTGACAAGATTGATGTCAGCGAGCCTTTGGAGAGCTATGGCATAGACTCCATCATGATTACAAGGCTTAATCAAAAGCTGCAGGGGATTTTTGGAGAAATATCAATGACCTTGTTTTATGAATATCAGACGTTGGAAGCAGTGGCCGAATATTTTATTGCTGTTTATCACAAGGAATGCGTACGGTGGACAGGACTCGGAAGCCCGATGAAGACGGAAGAGAAATCCGTCTCCATTTCCGCAACCTTGCATGCTGCCAGCGAGTTTTCTTTCTCACCCCTGCCAAAGGAAGAAAACAATCGTATCTGCAACACGGCTACTAGCAGAGACCGTGTGAAACACGAGCAAATAGCCATTATTGGTATAAGCGGACGATATCCGCAGGCCAAAAATATGGAAGAGTACTGGAGTAATCTGGAACAGGGCAAAGACTGTATAACAGAAATTCCTGCGGAACGCTGGAAGAGGGAAGGTTTCTACTGTTCCGACATCAAAGAAGCGGTTGAGAAGGGCAAAAGCTATAGTAAATATGGAGGATTTGTGGAGGATTTTGCAGATTTTGATCCTCTCTTCTTTAATATATCTCCCCGGGAAGCGATGAGTATGGATCCTCAGGAGCGAATATTCCTGGAAGAATGCTGGAAGGTTTTCGAGGATGCAGGATATAGCAGGGAACAGCTCGCCGAACAGTATAATGGCCGGATTGGCGTCTTTGCAGGAATTACCGGAACGGGGTTCAATTTATACGGGCCAAAGCTGTGGGAACAAGGACAACCCGTCTTTCCGCGAACCTCCTTCAGTTCGGTAGCCAACAGAATATCCTATTTCTTGAACTTAAAGGGGCCCAGTATCCCGGTAGATACCATGTGCTCTTCCTCATTAACTGCAATCCACGAGGCCTGTGAGCATATCTTTAACGGTGAATGCGAAATGGCTGTTGCTGGAGGAGTCAACTTATATCTTCATCCTTCAAGCTATATCTTTCTCAGTACGATGAGAATGCTATCGCCTGAGGGACGGTGTAAAAGCTTTGGGGAAGGCGGGAATGGATTTGTCCCTGGCGAAGGTGCAGGGGTCGTGCTGCTCAAACCTTTATCACGAGCCATTGCAGATAAGGACCATATCTATGCGGTTATTCGGGGAACACGTATCAACCATGGAGGAAAAACAAACGGGTATACCGTGCCTAACCCGGTAGCACAGGGTGAACTGATCAGAGAGGCTTTTGATAAAGCAGGCGTAAATGCCCGGGCAGTCAGTTATATTGAGGCCCACGGTACTGGAACGGAGCTCGGCGATCCTATTGAAATCACCGGGCTTACCCAGGCATTTAAGAAAGATACGCAGGACACGGAGTTTTGCGCTATTGGCTCGGTAAAATCAAACATAGGTCATTTAGAGGCGGCCGCAGGGATTGCAGGCATCGCTAAAATCATCTTGCAAATGAAAAACCGGAAAATTGCCCCTAGCCTGCATTCCCAAAAACTGAACCCTAATATAAACTTTTCCAAAACGCCATTTGTAGTCCAACAGGGGCTTTCTGAATGGGAGCGTCCGATAGTGGAGGAGGACGGCGAGCAACGGGAATACCCGAGAATCGCCGGGATATCTTCCTTTGGAGCCGGTGGGGCTAATGCCCATATCGTCCTTGAGGAATACCTCCCTGCGGAACAGGATGACTTTCAAAATGCCTTTACTCCTCCAAGACCGGTCGTCGTAGTTCTGTCGGCAAAAAGTGATGGAGCATTGAAGGAGCAGGTAAGCCAATTGGTTACTGCAATGGATCGGAATGAGTTTTCCGATCACGATCTGGTGAATGTGGCTTATACCTTGCAGACAGGACGCGAAGCGATGGAAGAGCGCCTCGCTGTGGTCGTTGAGTCAGTGGAGGAACTTAGAAACAAGTTACGGGGCTTTATTGGAGGAAGACAGAGTATTGCACAGCTTTACCGGGGACAGGCCAAGCGAGACAAGGAGAGCTTGAACATGGCCTCAGAGGAGAAAACGCTCGATGAAACGGTTGATTTACAGATTCTAGCGGAAAAGTACGGCAGAATCTCAGACTTGTGGGTCAAGGGTGTCCATATGGACTGGAGCAGACTTTACGGTAATGTCCAGCACCGCCGTATCCCTTTACCCACCTATCCTTTTGGCAGAGAACGCTATTGGATACATTTAGATGAAGAAAAGCCTGTCGTCAATGCGGTTGCACATCTACATCCATTACTGCATCAAAACACCTCCGTACTTTCTGAGCAAAGATTTAGTTCAACCTTTAGCGGCCAGGAGTTTTATCTGAAAAACTCCGTAATTGACGGAAAGCTTGTCCTGTCAGAAGCGGCATGCCTTGAAATGGTGCGGGCAGCGGTTGAGCAGTCGTTAACAGTACAGGAGAAGGGGCAGGCAAACATCATTATTAAAGATATTGTATGGACACATGCTCCCGCTATAGGAGATCAGCCGTTAGAAATACATATAGGGCTCTTTCCGGGAGATCAAGGAGCGATTGGCTTTAAAATCTACAGCAGATTAACAGAAGCCGGAGACCCTGTCTTACACAGCCAGGGTAATGCCGCACTGGAGATGTTGAATGAAGCGGAAACGTGGGATATACAAGCTTTGCAGATGGAATGCTTTCAGCATGTTTCGCCTGGGATAGACGACGAAGCAGTGTGGGACATGGGAGCCGACGACAGTCTGGGACATCAGACCAATGAACAAGTGCATATAGGACAGGGGTTAGTGCTGGCCAAGCTATCGTTGCCTTCCGGTATTAGGAATACTGAGAGCTTATTTGTTTTGCATCCCTTTATAATAAACGCTGCTTTGCAAATGCCGCCGGCATACTTGTTTTCGAATGATGAAAATATCATGCGGCCTTCAGGCATTGATCCTCTACAGAAAATACGGCCGACTGCCATTGAGGGAATCGAAATATTTCGGGAATGTCCCTGTGAAATGTGGGCGTTGATCCGATATAGCAGAGGAAGCGGGGCTGGTCATAATACGCAGAAGTATGACATTGAATTGTGTGATGAGGCAGGCCAGGTCTGCGTCCGCATAAAAGGATGCTCCTACAAGGTAGTGGGCGCATGTGAGAAAACACCTGGTGCAATGATGCTCCAACCCTTCTGGAAAGAACAGGCGGTTGTTGCGGAGGACACGATGGTTCCCATTTACGAACGACATGTGGTAATGCTTTGCGAAACAGATACCATTGCTGCAGGAGATATCGAGTTCTCCTTGGCAGGAGTGGAATGTATCACTCTGCAATCCGATATGGAAGAGATCGATCGTCGCTTCGAAATGTATGCTGTCCAGGTTTTTGAAAAAATAAAAAGTATCCTGAATGATAAACCCAAAGGCAAGGTGCTGGTGCAGATTGTAACGATGCCTCAACATGAAAAGCTGCTCTTCGCTGGGCTGTGCGGCATACTCAAAACTGCGCAAAAGGAAAATCCAAAGATCCATGGTCAGTTAATTGAAGTTGAGGGTACAGAAAAAATGGAAGGGCTCATCGAAATACTAAAGACGAGCAGCCGACACCCTGCGGATAGCCGCATCCGGTTTGCAGAAGGCAAACGTTGGGTTCCTGTCTGGAGTAAAGCAGAAATGCCGTCAGAGACACCGGATATTCCATGGAAAGACCGCGGGGTTTATTTGATTACTGGAGGAGCAAAGGGTTTAGGTCTTATTTTTGCTAAAGAGATTGCGCGTCAGGCCAAGGAAACGACTTTGATTCTTAGTGGACGTTCCCTACTGGACCAGGACAAGCAGACCTCATTGAAGGAATTGAAGGCATTGGGCGCCCGGGTGGAATACAGACAGGTGGATGTCACGCGGAAGGAAGCTGTGGTTGGCTTAATTGAAGATATCAAACAGACATACGGCGGAATCAACGGCATCCTACACAGTGCTGGAATAATCCAGGATAACTACATTATTAAAAAGACTAGCCTGGAATTCAGGACAGTACTGGCGCCCAAGGTTGCGGGACTGGTAAATCTGGACCAAGCCAGTAAGGACATTGCTCTTGACTTCTTTATCCTGTTTTCGTCAGGTACGGGAGTGGGTGGTAATGCAGGTCAGTCTGACTATGCTGCCGCGAATGCTTTTATGGACGCATATGCCTGGTACCGCAATACCTTGGTATCCTCCATGGAGCGTACAGGCAAAACGCTGTCCATCAATTGGCCGTTATGGAAAGATGGCGGAATGCGGCCTGACCAGGAGACGGAGAAGGCCATGCAGAAGGTGGGTATGCATGCGATGAGGACAGAGACAGGCATGAGCGCCCTGTACCAAAGCATAGCCTGCATACCGGATCAGGTCATGGTGATCGAAGGAGACGTAGAGCTAATCAGCAACATGATGATCATGGAGGGACAGCTTGAAGAAAGCGGCAAAGCATCCCAGGATCAGGCGCTCGGATCAGAAGCTGAAGCATACATCGTTTCCTCCACAGCAAACAAGACAGAGTCCGGCCGTGAAGGAGACCTGTTGCGTGAAAAGACGGTCCATTACTTGAAGACCCTGCTTTCATCGTCCATCGGCCTGCCCGTATATCGAATCGAAGAGGATACACCTTTTGAAAATTATGGGGTTGATTCTATAAAGTCTATGGAGTTGACCGACCAGCTGGAGAAAACATTCGATCAGGTGTCGAGGACTCTATTTTTTGAATATCCGAATATCCGGAGTTTAACGGAATATTTTGTAGAAGCCTATCGAGACCAATTGATTGCTTTGTTTGGCATAGATCAGGTAGCGGTTGCAGGCGCGAAAACCGACACAACTTTTGCAGCAAACAAGGAAGTGTCCGGCAGAGCAGAGGACCTGCTGCGTGAAAAGACGGTCCATTACTTGAAGACCCTGCTTTCAACGTCCATCGGCCTGCCCGTATATCGAATCGAAGAGGATACACCTTTTGAAAATTATGGGGTTGATTCTATAAAGTCTATGGAGTTGACCGACCAGCTGGAGAAAACATTTGATCAGGTATCGAGGACTCTATTTTTTGAATATCCAGATATTAGGAGTTTGACGGAATATTTTATGGAAGCCTATCGAGACCAATTGATCGCTTTGTTTGGCATAGATCAGGCAGCAGCTGCGGGTGCAAAAGCCGACACAACTTCTATAACAAATAAGGCAGTGTCCAGCCAGGAAAAAGAGCTACTGCGTGAAAAAATGGCAAGTTACCTAAAGCGCCTGCTCTCTTCGTCCACTGGACTGCCGGAACACCGCATTGAAGAGGACAAAAACCTGGAAAACTATGGTGTCGACTCCATAAAGTCAATGGAATTAACCGATGAGCTGGAAAAAAACTTCGGACCGCTATCGAGGACCTTACTTTTTGAATATCCGAATATCCAGAGTTTAATAGAATATTTCCTGGAATCGCATCGAGGCGAATTGATTGAATGGTTTGGTATGGAGCAGGTAAAAGCCCCTTCTCCGATATTCCTTCATCCCCAATTTTCTGCAACCGAGGTAGAGCCTCCAGAGGAGAAGAAACAAGAAACAGGAGCGATGGACATTGCTGTCATCGGGATGTCCGGGAAATATCCAGGTGCGGAAAATATTCAGGAGTTCTGGAGCAATCTCCAAGAAAGCAAGGACTGCATTACCGAAGTTCCAAAAGATCGTTGGGAGCATGATCTTTATTTTGACAAGGAGAGAAACAAGCCGGGAAAAACCTACTGCAAGTGGGGCGGTTTCATGGAACGAATAAGCCTGTCAGAGCCAGCATTCTTTCATCTCACCCCCTATGAGATCACTTTAATGGACCCGATGGAGCAACTCTTCCTGGGGATAATATGGAATTTGCTTGAAAGTGCAGGATATACGCGAGAGGCATTACAGAAGAAACACCAGAACAAGGTTGGCGTCTATGTGGGCGCTACGTATCACAAATACTGCTCCTGTGATACCGAACCGGACTCTGCTCAACGGGTAACATCATTTGGGTCTGTTGCAGTCGCAAACCCCATGTCGCATTATTTCAATTTCCAGGGACCGAGCATATCCATTGATACGATGAGCTCTTCCTCAGCTGTAGCTGTCCATATGGCATGTGAAAGCCTGATCAGGGGAGAGTGTCAAATAGCGGTAGCTGGCGGGGGGAATCTATTGACCAGTCCCAAAAAATATATTGAATCCAGTCAAAATCAGTTGATTGGAAGTCATGAAGATAGCAGAAGCTTTGCAGATGGGGATGGATACCTTCCAGCGGAAGGAGTTGGAGCGGTACTCTTAAAACCGCTTCATAAGGCTGTACAGGATGGAGATTGCATTTTAGCGGTTATTAAATCCACGGCAACCAATCATGGGGGACATAGCAATGGATATACAATCCCTAACCCCAATGCGCAGGCGCAACTAGTCGAAGAAAACTTTTTGAAAGCCGGTATAGACCCCCGGACGATCAGTTATGTAGAGGCAGCCGCAAATGGGTCTACATTGGGAGACCCTATTGAACTTGCTGCTTTGAATAAAGCATTCCAGAAATTCACGACCGAGCAGCAATTTTGTGGCATTGGCTCAGTCAAATCCAATATTGGGCATGCAGAAGCGGCTTCGGGGATATCACAGCTAACCAAGGTCATATTGCAATTGTGGCATCGAAAACTGGTTCCTACCATTAAGGCCGAGAAGCTTAACCCTAATATTAATTTCAGTAATACTCCATTTTATTTGCAGCGGGAAGTTCAGGAATGGGAGCGGCCTGTAATTGAGATGCAGGGAGAAAAACGGGAATTCCCGTTGCGGGCAACCGTAAGCTCCTTTGGTGCGGGAGGCTCTAATGTGCATTTCATTCTGGAAGAATATATCCCTTCAGAAAAAGACAACATTCATTTACGAGTGGCAGATCAGCCCGAAGTGGTGATTCTCTCGGACATAAACCGGGAGAGACTGATGGCGCTTGCCAATCAATTACTGGGATATCTGGAGCAGCAGAGCGATGATGCCTTACAAGATATTGCCTTTACACTTCAGACAGGTCGCGAAGCGATGACATGCCGGGCGGCAATCATAGCGAGTACGCGGCAGGATCTACTCACGGGTCTTAGGGAACTTCTCAAAATAGCTGATAGCGGCAACGGACCCGAAGGGGCATCTATTCCTTTATTTATAGGAGAAAGCGTAGAAGACTCAAACACGAGTGCGCTTCTCTCAGGGAAAATAGGAGAGACCGTTTCTCAATTGCTGCTAGAGGAGAAAAACATGGAAAATATAGCGATGTATTGGACCCAGGGGGGCAGGATTTCATGGGAGGCACTCCATGAGGATAAAGATGTCCGCAGGATTCCCCTACCGATAACCCAGTTTTAAACATAAACAGGAAACCGATCACTATCAGATAGAAATTACAAATTATTCTGGAGGTAAATCATGAGGGAATTTAAAGATAAGATAGCCGTAGTTACAGGAGCTGCCAGTGGGATTGGCCGCGCTATTGCGGACCGGTGTGTAAATGAGGGCATGAAGGTCGTCCTCGCGGACATTGAGGAGGAGGCCCTTCTAAGGGCCGAAAAACAATTGAAAGACATGGGCGCAGAAACGTTATCCGTAGTGACGGATATTTCCAAAGAAGCTGATATACGTGCATTAGCGCAAAAAACGGTTCAGACATTTGGAGCTGTGCATCTTTTGTTCAACAATGCAGGGGTGGACGCCGGCACGGGCTGCTTATTGTGGGAAAATACGGTGGCAGATTGGCAGTGGGTAATAAACGTAAACATATGGGGGATTCTCTTTGCAACTGAAGTTTTTGTTCCTATTATGCTGAAACAGAAAACCGCATGTCATATTGTGAATACAGCATCCATCGCCGGACTGTTGTCCGGCCCCGGTAATGGAATATATAGCGCGTCAAAACATGCCGTTTTAAGCTTGTCTGAAACGCTACACCAAGAGCTCAGATTGATAGGTTCCAATGTAGGAGTTTCAGTTGTCTGCCCTGGGTTCGTACGTACCCAAATTATGGATGCGGAACGGAACCGACCGACGGAGCTGAGTAAGCAGGCCGGACTAGGAAATCTTCCCCCGGAAAGACAAGTCATTAATCAATTGGCCCGTAAGGCTGTCCAGAATGGAATACTTCCAGAGGATGTAGCAAATCAGATGTTTGAGGGAATCAAAAAAGGGCAGCTATATATCATAACAGAGCCGAAATTCAAACCTGCAATAAGACAACATATGGAGAATGTTCTTAATGAAAGCAATCCTACACCTTCCCAAATGCAATTAGTTCGCAATTTACTGTGAGATATTTATTTCAAATGGTTTTATTAGGATTTTATCAATGAGTATGTTGTGGGAGGTTAGAATGGACAGATCTGTGATTTTTATGTTTTCAGGCCAAGGCTCACAATACTACGGCATGGGAAAAGAATTATATAGGTTAAATTCAGTTTTTCGGAAATGGATGACCAAGCTGGATGAGATTCATACGGATATTACAGGCAGGTCCGTATTAAAAATGCTGTACGACGACAACCGTGGGAGGGGGGACGTGTTTGATAGCCTGTTATATACTCACCCTGCAATTTTCATGGTGGAGTATGCCCTCACACAGGTATTACTGGAAAAGGGGATTTATCCTCATTATGTTTTGGGTTCCAGCCTCGGTGAGTTTGCATCTGTTGCTGTGGCTGGCTGTATGAGTTATGAAGATACTCTTCAATGCCTTGTCAAGCAAGCACAAATGGTAGAAAACTACTGTCCAAAGGGTGGCATGCTGGCCGTAATTGGCGACCTCAGTCTGTATGACCAAATATCCGTATTGAATGCCAACTCAGAGTTAGCATCAATCAACTATGACTCGCATTTTGTCATTTCTGGCAGCTGTGAGCAACTGGAAAAAATTGAACGCTACTTGATAGCTAATGAGATTATATGTCAAAGACTGCCGGTCCAGTTTGCTTTTCACTCTTCCTTAATGGACCCTATAGCCTTGGAATATACAGCGTTTTTAAAGCTTAAAACTCTAAGGAATCCGACCATAAATATGGTCTCATCTATGTACGGAGGCAAGGCGACATCCCTTGACAACCGTTTTCTTTGGGATGTTGCTAGAAAACCTATCCGTTTTCGGAACGCTTTAAAATGTCTGGGAGACGGGGATGGGGTTATCTATATTGACCTTGGCCCCTCAGGCACTCTTGCTAATTTTGTGAAGTACAATTTTGGTAGCAAGAAAATGGCAAGTATTTGTTCTATTCTTTCACCTTTTCAAAACGATATGAAAAATTTGGATCGTCTATTTGAAATATTCGACTAATATGCATTCACTAGCAAAAAGGAGGACACAAATGATCGCATATCTGTTCCCTGGACAAGGGGCTCAAGCCAAAGGCATGGGAGTAGAACTATTTGACGAATTTCAGGGATTGGTTGCAAAAGCGGATGCTATTCTTGGTTATTCTATTAAAAAACTGTGTCTTGAAGATCCTGCCAATCAACTAGGACAAACGGATTTTACCCAACCGGCGCTATTTGTCGTAAACGCTTTGAGTTATCTTAATACATTAAAAGAGACTGGAAGAAAACCTGATTATGTTGCAGGACATAGCCTGGGTGAATACAATGCCTTATTTGCCGCAGAGGCATTTGACTTTGAAACGGGCTTGAAGCTGGTTAAAAAAAGAGGAGAGCTGATGGTCAAGGCTACCGGTGGTGGTATGGCTGCGGTCATAGGCTTGAAGGAGGAAGTATTTAGAGAAGTTATCGAGAAAAATAATTTAAGGGAGATTGATGTTGCTAATTTTAATTCGCCAAGCCAGATTGTCATCTCAGGACCGAAGGGCATGATTGAACGGGCGCAGCCAATTTTTGAGGATGCAGGAGCCACAAACTATGTGATTTTAAATGTAAGCGGAGCATTTCACTCTAGGTATTTGGAAGATGCCAGACAGAGATTTGAGGCCTATGCGTCACAGTTCGAATTCTCAAAATTAAAAATACCAGTCATTTCAAATATCTATGCCAGACCCTACAGGCAGCAAGATGTAAGAAGTACGCTGATCAACCAGATCGTAAGTCCGGTCAAATGGTCGGAAAGTATAAGATATCTAATGGGTAAAAATGTAACCCAATTCATCCAGGTTGGACCTGGAAAAGTCATAACAGGGTTGGTTAACGCAATACAACGAGAAGCAGAACCGCTGATTGTGAGGGAGGGTGAAGAACGTAGCGAGCAGGTACAGGAAGTAAAGTCGAAGAATAGTATATCCGGCCAACGATTTACGGCAGAGTCTCTTGGTCATAGCGAATTCAAACAATATTATGGACTTAAATACGCGTATCTTATGGGTTCGATGTATAAGGGAATATCTTCAAAAGAGATGGTCGTAAAGGCAGGTAAGGCAGGAATGATGGGATTCTTTGGGGCAGGGGGAGTCAAGATTGGGGCCCTTGAAGAAGCTATAAAGTATATTCAGAAAGAATTGAACCAAGGCGAAGCCTATGGAATGAATCTTATTCATGTTCCCGATCACCTGGAAATAGAAAATAACATCGTTGATTTATACATAAAATACGGTGTTAGAACTATTGAAGCCTCTGCGTTTATGAGTATAACGCCTTCTTTGGTAAGGTACAGATTGAAAGGTTTAAAACGAGATGAAAAGGGGATCGTAACACCGCAGAACAGGATTATAGCGAAAGTATCAAGACCCGAGGTTGTGGAGGCATTCTTGAGTCCTGCGCCTCAGAATATCGTGAATAAACTGCTAGAGGAAAATAGGATAAGCCGGGATGAGGCCCGGATGGCGATGGAAATTCCTATGGTAGACGATCTGTGCGTCGAGGCTGATTCAGGCGGGCATACGGATCATGCGGTTGCATATGTACTGGTTCCGTTGATGCTTAAAATGAGGGATGAAGCGTTACTTAAGTATAAATACAATAAAAGTATAAGGGTAGGGGCAGCCGGGGGGATAGGGACTCCACAAGCAGCTGCGGCAGCGTTTATACTGGGTGCGGATTTTATCATGACAGGATCAATCAACCAATGTACGGTTGAAGCAGGGACAAGTGATGATGTAAAAGATTTGCTCCAGCAGTTAAATATACAGGATACAGACTACGCTCCCGCAGGGGATATGTTTGAAATAGGAGCGAAAATTCAGGTTATGAAAAAAGGAGTTTTTTTCCCGGCCAGGGCGAATAAATTATATGATCTTTACCGTAATTATAACTCCATAGATGAAATTGATAGCGGAACCAAAAAATATATTGAAGAAAAGTATTTTAAGAAGAGTATTGAACAAGTATATGAAGATATTAAAGCTTATTACCCGGCTGAGATCATTGAAAAAGCTGAAAGAATTCCTAAACGTAAGATGGCGTTGATATTTAGATGGTACTTTACTTATTCTACACGACTTGCAATGAATGGAGACAAACACAGTAAGGTTGATTATCAAGTACACTGCGGACCAGCCCTCGGCGCTTTTAACCAATGGGTCAAGGGAACAGTCTTTGAGAATTGGAAGAACAGGCATGTTGATGAAATAGGACAAAAAATAATGGTTGAAACTGCGGAATACCTGAATGAAAGGTATAAAGCTTTAACGATAATGTGAGTATAAGTGTGGAAAAAAATAGGAATTATTAAGATAATAGGAAATAAAAGAAAGTGAGGTTTTTCATGCATAGTTATAGGACTCATAACTGTGGAGAACTGGATCAAAAACATGTCGGCGAAGTAGTGAGAATTGCAGGATGGATAAAAAATATGCGTGACCATGGCGGGGTTATTTTTATTGACCTTAGGGACCATTATGGAGTAACGCAGGTTGTTGTTACTGATAATAACGAATTGAAAGATTTTGTATCAAAGATCAGCAGGGAGTCAACCATTTCTGTTACAGGTACTGTATGTAACAGATCTGAAAATACGATTAGTCCCACTATGAAAACCGGGCATATTGAGTTAGCTGCCAATGAGATAAAAGTTTTAGGGAAGGTAGTGAATCCATTACCTTTTGAAGTAACTTTAGCAAATGAAGCTCGGGAGGATTTAAGATTAAAGTATCGTTTCTTGGATCTGCGGAATGAAAAACTACACAATAATATTATACTTCGTTCTAAAGTAATTCAAAGTATCAGAAGAAAGATGATCGATTTGAATTTTTTAGAGATTCAGACACCTATCCTGACAAGTTCATCTCCAGAAGGCGCCAGAGACTATTTAGTTCCTAGTAGAGTGCATCCAGGTCAATTTTATGCCTTGCCTCAAGCACCTCAACAATTTAAACAATTATTAATGGTTTCGGGCTTTGATAAATATTTTCAAATTGCTCCTTGCTTTAGAGATGAGGATGCAAGGGCAGACAGATCACCAGGCGAGTTTTATCAGCTGGATTTGGAAATGGCTTTCGCAACACAGGAAGATGTCTTTAATGTAGTTGAAAATATGCTATATGAAGTTTTCTCTGAATTTACAAATTTTAAAATATCAAAGCCTTTTAGCAGGATTCCATATCAAGAAGCCATGCTCAAATACGGGAGCGATAAACCTGATTTAAGGAATCCATTAATTATCCATGATGTTACAGAGCTGTTTACAGAGACTGATTTTAAAGTATTTGAAAATAAAACGATAAGAGTTATTGCTGTTCCTGGTTGTGGAGCACAGCCAAGAAGCTTTTATGACGATATAGTAAACTTTGCTGTTGAAGCTGGAGCGAAAGGCCTCTCATGGATTAAGTTCAATGATGATATGTCTCTTAGTGGCTCTATTGCTAAATTCATCTCTGAAGAGGTGAAAAACCAATTAATACATGTTACGCAAGCTAGTTCAGGATATGCACTGTTTTTTGCTGCTGACCAACTTAAAAATGTAGAAAAAATAGCAGGTGCTGTCAGAAATCAATTAGGAAAAAGACTGGATTTGCTGGAAAAGGATATATATAAATTTTGCTGGATAGTTGATTTTCCTATGTTTGAATTGGATCCTGATACTCATAAAATTGGATTTAGCCATAATCCTTTTTCGATGCCACAAGGTGGTATGGATGCGCTGCTGAATATGAATCCTCTTGATATCCTTGCGTACCAATATGATATTGTATGTAATGGGATTGAACTGTCCTCGGGTGCTGTCCGGAATCATGATACGGAGATTATGGTAAAAGCCTTTGAGATTGCAGGTTATACATATGGAGACATCAAGAGTAAATTTCCTGCACTCTTTAATGCTTTTCAATTTGGGCCGCCGCCTCATGCAGGTATAGCACCTGGAATTGATAGGATTGTTATGATCATTGCAAATGAATCGAATATCCGAGAGGTTATTGCTTTTCCAATGAATAGCAAAGCGCAGGATCTATTAATGGGAGCACCTTCGGAGGTTACTGAGAAACAATTGAGAGATGTTCATATAAAATTGGTAAATACTCAGCCAGAAACAGAATAAACAGATTCAACAACATACTGAATGCAAAGGCTCAATCCGGCACGTATTTAAATCTCATTGAGTGTGTTAAAAACTCTCCCTGCTAGATGCAGAGGAGAGTTTTTTTTATTTAGCTCAGATTAGGGTTGTTCACGATGACAATCTTTATCGGTACACTGGAAGGTATGCAGGCTTATCGAGTGGAGCTATACCAAAAAGTAGAAATTATAGGAATACAGGAAAATCGAAATAGCTAGAAACGAAAGAATCAGCGTCGCGGTGTATACCTTTCTTAACAATGTAGTTTGGGTAACACTGCATCTTCTTACAGCAAGATAGGTGGCCGGTACAAAGGCAAGCCCCAGTACCCAGAAAAAGATAATATTCAAATTGAAATTGGACATAGGCTGATAGGGGTCCCCTATCAATTGGATGCTTGAAGCAATGAGATTGACGATCACAAGCAGACCCAGCAAGGGGATTACGGTTACACTGTCAGGCAAGGGAAGCCGCGAAGTACTCTTCTGCTTTCTTGCGTCCTTGAGCTTCCGCAGCCATCCAATAATACCGAAAATAGACCCAAGCGCAAACCAAATACCACATCCCCCGACCAGAATATAACTGAAAATGGATGTTTGCAGGAAGGATATCGGCAATTGGTCATCAATCACTCCATATGACAACTGCGTCACTTTACCATCGGCATTGGTTAAGAAAAAAAGACGGCTGATATTTAGGCCCGCATGATCATAAGGAGTGCTCCCGGGAGTCACACGTTCAAAAAAATAGGGTTTGGTTTCTACATAATCAACATTAATATTCATGGATGGAATACTCAGAGTGATTCCGCCATTGCCGTTGGCTGTGACCACTTCTTCCGCATTGGATAATACGGGTAGAAGCTTCAATATACCAGATGATACTGCGCGAGCAGAACGGTATTTTCCCGCCACATCCCCGCTATGCTTCAACGTGCTGTCAGCTTGCGGAGTAGCATCGGAACCCCCGACAAACAGGTCAATGAGTTCGCTTCTCGCCCCAGACATTTCATTTTCCACATTAGTCAGAATACTGATCCCAAAGTTTTGATCCGGCACGATAGAGACCAGAGAGGAGAATGAATCTGTATTTCCACCGTGCTCGATAACACGATAATCCCCCGCGAACCGTTCCCAAAAGCCATGGGCATTCCCCGGAAGCTCGGGATAGTGGGTATACGAAGCCTCATGCATTTCTCGCAAGGTTTCATTCTTGTTGAACAGCGAATATTTTAAGGAATGGTCCATGTTCAGATGAGCAAGCATAAAATGAGCCATGTCCTCCGAAGTAATGTTTAACGCACCAGCCGGCACATCATTAAAGAAAACATTCGGTTTTGCCACCCAGTTTCCATCCTTCTTGGAGTAGCCTGTTGCTTTATGTTCGATAACCTCTGGGATAAGATCATACCGTTGTGTAAAGTAAGAATGTTTCATGTCCAGAGGCTCAAATATATGTTTCTGAATATAGGTTTCAAAAGGCATTCCGGATACACGTTCTATAATATAACCGGCCAGGTTGGTCCCATAGTTGGAATAAGCAATCACTGTTCCGGGCTCATAAATCTGTTGAGGCTGATTTCCGGGTGCGATATGCTCCTTGAGAGGCCTAAGATCAGCAGCATCATGAACCAGAAGTTTTTCCAGGCGCTCCTCAAAACCTGCCGTGTGGCTCATCAGTGATTTCAGGGTAATAGGCTTATCAAAAGAAGGCTTGAGAAAGCCGTCAGGCAAGTATGTGCGGATGTCCGTATTCAAATCCAGCTTTCCTTGCTCAACCAGTTGCATTACTGCCGTCCAGGTGAACAATTTCGATACGGAACCGGCCTCCATATAGGTTGTTTCCGTACTCATGGGTGTTTGTTTCTCGATGTTTGCGTATCCGTAACCTTTTGAAAAAACAATTTTTCCGTCCTTTACTATGGAAACCGCAGCACCAGGAATCGCTGTTCCTATATATTTTTTCATAATTTGATCTGTTCTGTTTTCGATTTCGGAAATCGGAATTCCAGAGGGAGTGGTTGGAACGGACCCAGAAGCATATGCCTGGACCGGGATAAATGCCATCAATGCCAACAGGAACAAAGAGGCAAATCGTTTTTTCAATTTCATATCAAGTCTCCTTTTTGCTGCGCTTGGATCTTTAAGAGCAGTCTGTTTTTTGGAACATTTTTAGTGTAGCAGTCAAGTCTTTCTTATTTCTCTCCTGTTCCTTACTTTTTTCTTTCTCAAATGAAGCTTCAACTCTCAAATGATTTACCGAAAAAAGCTATATTTACGTTGGTACAGCTTTATATGTATGTTGACAACCTATAAAATAAAGACATGAAGAATCCTCATAGTTGAAAAAAATAGGAGATGACTATAAATGAAAGCCTGTGAACCTCTGACTATTTCATCTGAAAGCGGATACAATCTTCAAACCGATGTAAGTGTGCCCATTGCCCACGCTTGGAATATGATTGCGCGAGATCATAAGCAAGTGTTTGGCTGCGAGCCATTGCTAACAGAAGTAGAGCCCTCGATCATTATCCGTTATGCGCAGGAAGGAGATAGCTGTCCGCATTGGCCAGAGGGCTATTGTTTGCGTTTTGTTGCTGGTAGCAAGGGAACGGTACTCCATATTGTTGGCCGTGATGAATTAGGAATTATTTATGGACTGCTTCATTACAGCCGTTTCGCTCTGGGTGTGGAGCCGTTCTGGTTCTGGGCGGAGATTCTACCGCCTAAGCGGGATACCATAGTTTTGCCGAGTCAGAATGTTGACAGTATACTGTCCAAGGTCCGATATCGGGGATGGTTTGTCAATGATGAGGTATGCTTGATTGGCTGGAAGGATGATTATCCACCGACGGAGCAGGTGTGGCAGCCCGTTTTTGAAGCGTTACTGCGCTGTGGTGGAAATATGGTGATTCCCGGAACCGATTTACCACGCACAGGTATCCATCATAAGCTTGCAGCAGACATGGGCTTATGGATCACACATCATCATGCTGAACCGTTGGGGGCGGAGATGTTTTTGCGCGCCTTTCCGGGTAAACAAGCTAGCTACAGAGAGCATCCCGAGTTGTTTGAACAGCTGTGGCAGGAAGCGATTGAACGGCAAAAGGAAGAGAAGATTGTATGGGTATTATCTTTTCGCGGGCAGGGTGACAAGCCTTTTTGGGAAGATGATCCTTCCTTTAATACGCCGGACAAACGTGGACAATTAATCTCGTATGTGGTTCGCAAGCAGTACCATATGATCTGTGAATTTGTGGAGCATCCTGTGTGCTGTATGGCGATGTATGGTGAGATTGCCGAGTTATACAAGCAGGGGCATATTGAAGTACCCGAAGGGGTGATCAAAATATGGGCGGACAATGGTTACGGTAAAATGGTATCTCGACGCCATGGGAATCTTAATTATCGTGTACCAGCATTGCCTGAGGCGCAGGATGGGGACAAGAATGGAGTATATTACCATGTGACCTTCCACGACTTGCAAGCGTCGAACCATCTTACCCAATTTCCCTCCTCAGCCAGCTTGATTGTAGAGGAATTAACAGCAGCGTTTACTTCAGGGGCGGACGAGTACCTGCTGGTCAATTCAGGTAATATTTTGCCACATGTATATACGCTGGATTTAGTAGCAAATTTATGGACGAAGGGTGAAGTGGATGCTGAAGAGCAGCTTACTGATTTTATCGGGCGGCTGTACAGTAGTCAGCTTCAAGAGATTTCCCAATTATACCGGGATTATTCCCGTTGTACGATCGTTTATGGCCCGCACAAGGATGATCGAGCAGGGGAGGAATTCTATCACCATCCAGCTCGGCAAATTATGGGGTATTGGCTACAAGGCAAAGAAAGCAGTGATGAACGGCTGTACTGGGCTACTGGAGAAAGGCCTTTTCCTGAACAGGTACGCTGGTTCAAGGAAAAAGCCGAGTCGGCAATCCCGGACTGGGTTGAACTGCGAGAGCGGTGTCTACGAATCATGAAGCAGTTGTCAAAAGATGAATGTCGCAGGCTGTATAATCAACTGCTTGTGCAGATTGAACTGCATCTAAGTGGCTCACGTGGACTGGCAAGCTTATGTAGCGCTTATGGGCTGTTCCTTGAAAAAGATTATCCACGAGCATTTATACAAGCTTCTCATGCCGTTTGGAGCTACCGAATGGGTAAAGAAGCTTTATCGCTCGCAGGAACTGGAAGATGGGAGCATTTCTACCGGGCAGATTGGTTAACCAATCTAGATAACACTATTTCTCATGCGGACACTGTGCGGAGATTTCTTCGTCTTCAGGGAGACAGTCCGGATATGTTCCTGTGGTCCAAACAATATTTAATGCCAGAAACAGAGAAATATATCTACCTGGAGAATACGCATCGCAAGCCCCTTCCCGATGATGAGTTGGCACGCAGTCTGGAGAAGGTATTATATTAAAAAGGAAGGTATGTAGCATAAGAAGCAACAGCGTCTGCCTGCAACCTTTCCAGCTTATACTACGTCAATGAAGTTGTTAATGGCCAAGCGGCCTAATTCAACTACAAGGTGGAACTTAACATGAGTATGAGAAAAAGTGCATTCGCAGCCATTACAACCGTAGCCATTTTGTCCTTCTCCTTTGGAAGTCAATTGTCTGCGGCAGACAGTCAATTCAAGGATTTAAACAACGTAAGCGGCAAAGAAAAAATCATATCCCTTAAAGATCAGGGTCTACTCAAAGGTGTCTCTGACACGCAGTTTCTCCCGTCATCTAAAGTGACCGCTGCCCAAGGCATTCAGTTGATCTCCGGCGGACTCCAGCTCAGTTTGGCCGCGATTGATTTTAATAAAGCGCCACAGGCCAGTGGACTGTTCACCCATGTTAGGGATACCGCATGGTACGCTGAAGCTTTTATCAACGCGCATTATAATGGCGTAGACATTCCAAAAGATATCGATCCTGCCAAAGCGCTGACCAAGGAAGAGTTCACCCACATGCTGATTCAGGGCATGGAAAAAGCAGGCGTTCTTCCCATGATTAAAATCGCACCTGCGAATATTGCGGATGACAGCGAACTAGAGCCTTCCTACCAAGGTAGCATTCAACGCTCGCTAGTCTACAAGGTCAATACCTTGGATGCAAATGAAAAGTTTCATCCAAAAAAAGAGATTACACGTGCCGAAGCTGCTGTTATGTTATATAATGCATTGGAATACCTGAATGCTCATACAAAATCGTAATAAATACAGCAATAAAGAGCTTTTCTTCTGAGGGAATTAAGCTTTCAGTTACTTGACATCATTATCGTTAATGTTATAATAAGGAAATCGAATTTAGACCTGCGGTAGCTGATTACCGTAAGGATATTTTCCTGGTCCTTCGGCATATAACACAGGTAACGAATAAATAAGCTGGCTCCGGATGAGGAGTTCAGCTTATTTTTTTGGATCAAAAAGCTTACCGTTTTCACAGATCTACAAATTGAGAGGAGACAGGGGTATGTTTGGAAATGACTGGGATGATGTACTACGAGAAGAGGTCGAAAAGCCATACTTTAATGAATTAAGGTATACGTTAGCCCGAGAGTACAAGTTACATAAGGTATATCCTCCAAAAGAAGACTTGTTTTCCGCACTTAAATTAACGCCATTTCATCTGACCAAAGCGGTTATATTGGGACAGGATCCATATCATGGAGAGGGACAAGCTCACGGTTTGAGCTTTTCTGTTAGACCTGGTGTGCGAACACCGCCATCTCTACTAAATATATATAAGGAGCTTCGCGATGATATCGGTACTCCCATTCCGAATCAGGGATACCTCGTTCCTTGGGCTGAGCAAGGTGTGCTGCTGCTAAACAACGTGTTAACCGTGCGTGAAGGACAACCGCAATCTCACCAGGGAATAGGTTGGGAACGTTTCACGGATGCTGTCATTGAAGCGATTAATGAGCGCGAGCAGCCAGCAGTGTTTATTTTGTGGGGGAGCCATGCTCAGAAAAAAGCAAGCTTCGTGAATACCAGCAAGCATTTGGTGCTGAAATCCGTTCATCCGAGTCCATTGGCGGCTCACAGAGGCTTTTTTGGCAGCAAGCCTTTTTCGCGTACCAATGCATTTTTGCAGGAGCATGGAATGGAGCCGATTCGGTGGGAGATTCCTAACCGCTAGCACTGGAGGTGAGGACATGCGTCAATGGAAGGGACGTCAGGTCATTTTATATCACGGCAACAACGATCATACCCAGAAGGTGCGCGGCACGCTTGAAAAATGGGATGATATACGAAAGTGCGTTATTTTAGGCCCGAAAATGCTGGCTATTCCTTTTGAAAATATTACATATATTACCATGCTACCTCCGGGGCGTGAGCGTAGAAGCCGCCATCCGGCGAAGCTCAACGCTATCGGTTATGTAATGAGTGTTCCGTTACAGTTTGATAATGCCATTCATTTTCAGTCGGCGGTGACGATTTGGAGAGAAGATCAGCTGATTGCTTATAATGTAAAGCTGGTTAGTCACTCGGCACACAATGTAATCCTTGAAGATGGACAAACCTTATCTAAAGAAGAGCATTTGTTTGTGGTAAGGTCACTGCGTGGAGAACTTTAACTGTAATTATTCACCTTTTTTTGATGAAGGGTTCAATTTAGTAAGCTGCTAACCGATAAAAGTAATGGGATTGTTAATTCTATCCTATTTTATAGAGATGAAACTAAGGGAGAGAAACGAATGGAGCGTATGAAACGTATGAGCAAACGGAGTACCTTCTTACTTGCTTTGCTGATGTTTGTATTTGCAGCATGGCCAGCGGGTTTGATCCGGGCTGAGGAGAGCACGACCTCCACGGTACAGTGGGACAGTCAAAATCCGACTACATTGAATCTGGGTGGAAGCCCCGCTCAATTAAAAGTGTGGTCATTGACTGAAAAGGGCAAAGAAGATGTTACCCAAAAGGCAGAATGGATCTCTGGGGATTCAAGCATTTTAAAGGTTGATAAGGGGCTCATTACTCCTGTGTCAAAAGGGCAGATTAAGGTTGTTGCCACATATGAGCAGCAAACGGTAAGTACAACGATTACAGTAAAATCGCCTTACAGCAAGCTGCAATTAAATCCGTCTAGTCCCATTAATTTGACGATTGGCGGAGAATCAAAGCAATTGACTGCTCAAGGTGTACTTACTGGAGGTGGGACGGAAAATGTATCCGGTGTCGAATGGACTTCTTCGAATGCGGCTGTTGCTACCGTTGAAGATGGTCTTGTTCGTCCACTTGCCAAAGGCGTGACTTACATTAAGGCAAGCAAAGATGAACTTAAAGCACAAACGATTGTGTATGTGCGTTCTTCTTCTCAGGCGTTAGTATTGAGTGCAACTGGGGCCAAATCGGTCTTTCTGGGTAGCTCCCCAATTCAGGTTAGTGCAACCGATGTTAACCTGACTGGCGGCAAAACAGATGTAACCAACACGGCAGAATGGACTTCCTCTAATCCGCTGGTTGCCACAGTCGAGCAAGGTAAAATCACACCAATGGATGCAGGCAATTCGACGATTACAGCGTCCTATCACGGTTTGAGCAAGACTCTGAAGATTAATGTACTTCCAACGGTTGAAAAACTGGTTTCGAGCAAAGCCAGTCTGACTCTCGAAACAGGAGGCAAAACTTCTCTTCCGAGTATATCTGCTTATTTGGTCAATGGAGCAAAAAAAGCAGTTCAATCCGATGTAAAATGGAGCTTAAGCAGTGAAAGTGCAGTTAAAATAGCAAATGGTAAGCTAGTTGCAGTGAACCCAGGCAGTGCAACATTGACAGCAACGGTAGGTGCACTCAAACTTGATATTCCAGTGACTGTGCAATACAAAGTACTTAAACTAACCGCTTCAGAGAAAAAATACGTATTGGTTGCAGGCCAAGAAGCAAGTATTCCGACAGTAAAAGCACACATGGCTGGTGGCGGGATACTTGATGTTACCAATCAGGTAAGCTGGGTAGGTACAACAGCCGCAGTTACAGTAGCAAATGGTAAAGTAAAAGCGGTGAATGGCGGTAACTCTGGAATCAAGGCTATGTATATGAACAAATATGTGAAAGTACCTGTCATTGTGGAAGGAGCCATTTCTACATTGACACCAAGCTTTTCGAGTGCTGATATGAATTTGAAAGGAAGTAAGTCCATCAAAGTCATCGGTATATATACGGAAGGTAAAAAAGCTACGCTGAGCAGTAAAGTGAAATGGACAACATCGAATGCTTCCGTAGCGATCGTAAAAGGCTCTTCCATTAAAGCCGTTGGAATTGGAAACGCAACGATTACGGGCACATATCAGGATAAGTCGTTTAACGTTGAGATCAAGGTCACACCTAAGCTGCTCAAACTGGTATTGAGCAATAAAAACCTGAAGCTACCTAAAGGTTCCTCTCAAGTGCTTAGTGTGAATGCAGTTTATGATTCAGGTGCAACTACCGATGTGACAAGCTCAGCGGTATGGACATCTTCCAAACCGTCGATCGTACAGGTTACTGGCGGTCAGGTGAAGGCGATTGATACCGGAAGTTCCAGTATCAAAGTAGTTTATGGTGGTAAGACTGTAGCGACATCGGCCAGAGTGTTAAAATAGTCTACGCATATTGCCACATCCACTTATATAAAATAACCCCCGGTCCAAAGACCGGGGGTTATTTTCAGCTTATTCTACGCCGTCCTGATAATGATTCTTCCAGTGCTTATCGCCTTTGTGTGCGAAGTCTTCAACTGTCTTTTCCAAAGTAGCTACCAGTTGGGCTTTAATCTCAGAAATTGTGTCTCGGAACAGTCTTTCTTCTGTACCATTGATTTTTTCACCATATAGAGCCTGAGCGGCTACAAATTGACGATGTTGCTCCACAAAACTGTCAATCGAATGCAATGCATGCTCCACGTATTGGGAAATGCTATGATGCTCGTTAGGCAGTTGCAATTTTAATTCATGAACTCTGTTTAATAATGCCATGATGATCACCTCGTGCGTTTTGTTATGTCAATAATTATACATCATTTTCGGAAAACTTTCATTAAATTTTGATTAAAATGTGACTTTTATTATGTCATGATTGCATTTTCACTGGTGATCAGGCATAATTTTCGGAATTATTTCGTTATTTCCTTTGTGTCGTGATTTTAAAATTTAATATATATGATACGAAGATGATATAAGAGCAAGCTGCGACAGCTGTCTTTCTGACATGTTATAATGGGGAAAAAGCCCAGTCGGAAAGGTTGTCAGTAAGGTATGAAGCTTTTTAAAGGTTTATTTTGGGGGATTCTGATCAGTCTTCTCCTGTGGTGTGCTTTGTTCGGGCTTGTCCACTGGATGTCTCATTAAGTCGCTCCCTGTAATCTTATACAATAACTCTTGCGACCGTATCCACGTCATTAACGGAAATCGTATATACGTGTTCGTCATCGTAGAGCTTGAATTGCTGAGTTTCTTGGTCAGATAGGAGCTTAGGCCAGCCAATTAAGGTACTTCCATTCAGTAACCGGACTACAACGGCTTGCATTTGGCTCACGGCCAGTTTGATCTCATCGTTCATTCGTACAACCTCCTCTCTATACTATTTGTCGTCGAATATTCAACCTTTTTTTATAGTCAGTAAGGGGTTACAAAAAATAAAATCCGGGGATTACCTTAGTTGAAGGTATCTACTGGAATAGCTTGAAGGGAAGAGGGAAATTGAAGAAAAAATTGCTAAGTTTTATAGCTTTAGTGCTGCTAGCTGCGGGCGCGTACTGGTTTGAAGGAGGCAATCTTCTTACGAAAATGACAGGAGAGAACCCGCCTTCATCGGCTCAGGTTACGCTGCAATTCCCGTCAGGTCGTTACCCTGAAACAGCGCAGCATATTAAGGAAGCCATTCAGGCGGGAAAATCACCGGTATGCACAATTGACCGTGAAGGAGCCGAGCAAAATCGCAAGCATTCGCTTGCAGGTGTTCCCACTCGTAAAGGATACGATCGTGACGAATGGCCGATGGCTATGTGCTCAGAAGGTGGCAAAGGTGCAAATATCAAATACATAGCCCCTAAGGATAATCGTGGGGCAGGATCATGGGTCAGTCACCAATTGGATGAGTATGAGGATGGAACTCGTGTGAAATTTGTTGTGAAATAGTGCTATTACTTTTTATTACCTTGGGCTGTTTCCTGTCTGGCCTTAATCAACGCCAGAAAATCAAAAAAATCACCTAGTGTATTGAAGCCGGCACCTAAAATGGCCAAGTCTTCAGCGGATAGTTGGTCAAACCATTCCATTTGCTTAGCATCAAACATATTATCACCGCCAACCATTGATAATGTATAGTATGTACTGACGGCAACGAAGGTCAGGGCTCTGGCATACCATTTAAGTATGCCTGTTTTTTGTGCAGAGGATGTGTAGAACGCATGTTTAAATTTAATTTTTATACTAAAATCGTCTCCATCGTTATTGTATTGCTTATACCTGTGCTGATCCTGTATGTCTATTCTAATCAGACAACGACAGGTGTATTACGTGAGGAGCTGAATCAATCTAATTATAATCAGCTGACTTTTTTTCAAAACCAGGTGAATACGAATATTGAAATGATTTCCTCCTGGCCGCATCTGCTGATTCATGATCCTGATGTAGCCAGTTTTCAAGCGATTTTTTTGAAGGACAAGGTTCTCAATCTGGATGGAATTAACCTGGTCAAACGGATTCAAACCAAGCTTGGGCTTCAGGAAAGCTCTTCTAATTGGAGAACCGGGCTGAGTATCTATTCTCCTTCGCTTGGACGGGTTGTATCGGAGAATGGAGCAGGTTTATATGACCAGAAAAAACTAAATCAGCTGATAAAAGACGGCTGGCAGGTATCCAAAAAAAGATCATACGGGAAAGACCAATTTATATTTTCATTGTATACATTATCCCCGTTTTCTTCGCTTGGTAATCCAGAAACCGCTAACACGATTATTAAAGTTGAATTTGACAGCAGTAATATTCAGGATATGCTTGACCGCTTCAAAGGTGATGGTCGAAAGGAGCCTTTTTATTATAAAAAAGGCGTAGGAGCGATCTATAATCGTACTGCCAATGAAGAGCTGTCTGGACAGCTGATTTCAAAATTAGAAAAAATGGGACTCCATGAAGTTGACAATCTGACCGTGAAAATTGGAGAAGAAAGCTACCTGGTTCATGCCGTTCTTTCGCAAACGACGGGGTGGTATTTGATTGATTATATGCCTTTGTCCGATATGATGTCTCCGATTTACTCATCGAATCGACTGTTTTATATAACTGTTGTTGGCTCGCTGCTGGTAGGCTTGATTGGCGCTTACTTGCTTCATTCACAGGTACAAGTGCCGATTCTTCAGCTTGTGCGGGCATTTCGGAGACTAAAGGATGGAGACTATGCTGTTCGATTAAGTCTAAGGGGGAGTCACGAGTTTGCTTTCCTGTCTAGTCAATTTAATCTGATGGTCGAACAGATTCAGGAGCTGTTTGAGAAGGTGTATGTTGAGCAGCTGCATGTCAAGGAAGCGCGACTAAAGCAGCTACAGTCACAAATCAATCCGCATTTTTTTTATAATTGTTTTTCGTTTATTACAAGTATGGCGAAGCTGCGCAATCATGAGGCGGTCGTGGCCATGGCTCATAATTTATCCAGGTATTATCGATATACAACCAGACAGGAGCGGGATTTGGTTCCATTGTCAGAGGAAGTCGAATTTGTTCAATATTATTTGAACATACAGCAGATGCGTATGCCAAGGCTAACGTTCTTAATTCATGTTTCTTCACAGGCTAGCAGTCTGCTGATTCCGCCGCTTGTAGTGCAGCCACTGGTGGAAAATGCGGTGCTGCACGGGATAGAGCCTCAAGCGGAGGATGGTGTAATTCATATTTTAACCGAGCGTGTTGGCTCGTATATGTACCTGATTGTGGATGATAACGGACTCGGTTTGAGTAGAGAGGCTATAACTGCCCTGACATCAACGCTTGACAAGCCAGTGGAAGAGGAACATGGATATGGTCTATGGAATGTGCATCAACGCATGCGATTACATTTTGGGGAAGATGCAGGACTGGAATTCTCTTTGTCTCCATTGGGAGGATTGCGTGCAGTTTTAAAATGGTCGATCTCAACAGAAGGAGAGCATGCGAATGGTTTAATTGAGCCTTCGCCAAATTCGAATATAGTTAAAACGGAGGGACCAGATGGTTCAGATATTACTAGTAGATGATGAGAGTTATGTAACAGAAAGTCTGGCAGCTACCATTCCGTGGGAGACGCTAGGCATCGAGAGGGTTCATCAAGCGGCTTCCGCATTAACAGCAGTGGATGTGCTGGAAGCGTACGATATTGATATTCTGGTTACGGATATTCGTATGCCTGGTATGACGGGACTGGAGTTGATTGTTGAAGTAAACGAGCGATGGCCGCATATCCGAAGTTTGTTACTGACAGGCTATGCCGATTTTGAATATGCTAAAAAAGCGCTTCAGCTTAAGGCTTTTGATTACATTTTAAAGCCGGTGGATGATGAAGAGTTTATCAAATGTGTGTCAGTCGCCATGGATTCGCTAAAGGAAGAATGGGAAGCATTTGACAAGGTTCATCAATTACAATATAGCCGCAGAAACGATTTTGGTGTACTGCGGACCCATTTGATGCATGATTTACTACTCGGGCGTGATTTGTCAGTACCCAAAATAGAGAGCAAAATGTCCGAGTACGAAATCAAGCTACGCACGGGACATCCTGCCAGTATGCTGCTTATTCAGCTAGGAAAGCATTTTTCTGATATGGACTATCATTCAGTCTCCTTAATTGAGTATGCGATTGGAAATATTGCCGAAGAAGTGTTCGCACCTGATTTTCACGTTTGGCATTGCAAAGCGCCGCATGACTGCTTAATTGTATTAATAGAAGGGAATTGGAATTCATTCCCTGAACGGAGCGCGGATGAGCAGAATCGTTTTTTGAGTGCGGCGATTGAGACCTTTCGAAAAAATGTGAGCAATTACTTGAAAGGGGAAATTTACGTTGCATTAACCGGATGGTTTAAGTTTCCAGAGGAGCTACCTAAGCTATATCAGAAAGCGATTAGATCCTTATACTGGAACCATCAGGAGGAGACGGATGCACTGCTATTCATAGAAGAACAGACAGAACAGCCACACAGCTCAGTTAAGTCACTGGAGGGGCTTTATATGCACCCAACGCTTACTCATCTGCTTGAATCCAGGCAATGGGACGAGGCCGAAGCGAAAGTGAGCCGTGTATTTGGAAAAATGGAAGAGGTGGGATATACACGCGAGCATTTATATGAGCTGTTTATTTCGGTGACGAGCGCCTTTATGTATACAGCGCACAAACAAGGACGTTTCATTACGCAGATGGATCAAATAGGCTTCGATCCGTTACATGCGCAGAAAATGGTTCATTCGTTCCCCCACCTCAAAGAGTGGATATTTTCCATGATGAACAAACTTAAATCTGAATGGTCCGCAAGCGAGCAAAGCGCTAAAAGCTATGTGGTCAAGCAGGTTCAGGAGCTCATCTCCCAGGATAAAGGCCAGGAGCTGTCTGTTAAGACGATTGCTGATCAGGTTTATCTTCATCCAGTCTATCTGTCTAAAATTTATAAAGCTGAAACCGGAGAAGGTCTGGGTGACTATATTATCCGAATGAGAATGGAGCGGGCTCTTTATTTGCTCAAATATTCCAACAAAAAAATATACGAAATTACGACAGAACTAGGCTACCAGAATCCCCAATATTTCAGTAAGATGTTCAAAAAGCATTACGGAATGACTCCGCATGAATTTCGGGACCAGTAAAGATGGGACCAGTAAGGACGAAACCAGCAAAGATCAGTTGGGAAAGGTGCAGAAATATTTATTTTGTGACATAGGCTGTGAAGAAAAGCCCTCTTATAATAAAAGAGTAGATAATGATTTTTAGAGGGGGAACAATATGCGAGTTCATTCGAAGAAAAAGCTGTTGTCGTTGCTCGCCGCAACTATGGTATTAGGAGTGGGCCTTGTGGGCTGCTCAGGTACGGGGAATGATGGAAATGCGGACAGCACAGCTAAAACTGAAAACGTATACAAAGAAAAATACAATCCAGAAGTCACAATTTCCACGGTATGGGGTGTAGATCCCGCCTTAAAATTTAAAAATGGTGAATCTATCGAAAATAACATTGCGACCAAATGGGCTAAAGAGAAATTCGGTATTAATATCAAATCACTCTGGTCCGTCACGGATACGAATGGCGCATTTGCTACGAAGCTGCGTTTGGCTATGTCCTCCGGTCAGGAGATGCCGGACGTCGTTGTACTGGGGACGGAGAATGAGCAACTGGCACAAGACATGATCGATTCTGGTATGTTTGCAGAGGTAGGCCCGTTGTTTGACAAGTACGCTTCGGATTCCTGGAAGCAGGCGATGAATCAGGATACAAACGTATGGAATCAGTATAGCCGAGATGGCAAAAAAATGGGTATTCCTGTGCTTGATTTTGCCTATAACCATGATTATGTATTGTGGGTACGACAAGATTGGTTGGATAAGCTGGGTATGAAGGCTCCAGAGACGATGGATGATCTAGAAAAAGTGATGGATGCCTTTAAAAATAAAAATCCGGACGGACTGGCTCCGAACAAAGTGATTCCGCTCAGCATCGGTTTTAAAACATCCATGAACACTTGGATGGGTGACCCATCCTGGATTTTCGGGGCATACGGCACTCTACCTCAGCAGTGGAACAAAGGCACGAATGGCAGTTTGGAATATGGCTCCGTGCAGCCTGGCATGAAGCCGGGTTTGCAAAAGCTGAGCGAGTGGCTCAAAAAGGGATATATTCCTCAGGAAGCAGCATTGTGGGATGAAAATAAAACGGCAGAACCTACAGTCGCAGGAACAGCCGGTATGATTCCTGGACCATATTGGATGAGCGGCTGGCCGCTTCAGGATACAGTCAAAAATGCGCCGGGTGCCGTGTGGAAGCCGATCAAGATTCCAGCGGGTCCTGACAACAAAGCCATGCGTCACGGAACGCAATACACCAATGGTGTCGTATTAATCAACAAACAAATGCAGCATCCTGAAGCTTTTTTCACTTATCAAAATTATTTGTTTGACCATTATGCTAATGCCAAACCGGACGGCGATTTGTCGAATGGGCTGTTTAAGGGCTACGATTATGATTTGGATGCGGGCGGAAAGCTAATGTCTATCGATAAAATACCAGGCGGTTATGTAAACTCTATTCGTTATTTGCTGGTTCGTGATGGTGCGCGTATACCTGATGCCCAAATGAAGGCTTTGTTAAGTTTGGCTAACGGCGCAGAACCGAAGACCCGTCTGGAGAAAGATGTAATGGTGAACTACGGGAAAGATACTCCCGCAGCTGCCAAAGTGCTTATGGAACAGAAGGATATCTCCATGAAAGATCTGTTCACGGGCCCTACTACGCCAACTATGAAGGCTAAAAAGGACTATCTGGATAAGATTGAAAGTCAGACCTTCAATGAAATTATTTATGGCAAGCAGCCGATCTCTGCTTTTGATACCTTTGTGCAAACGTGGAAAACAGCTGGTGGCGAACAAATTACAAATGAAGTAAACGAATGGTATAAAAGCGTCGAAAAGTAAAAACCAATGATGTTGTAACAGAGTAGGAAGGCTGTCCCGAGGTGGGCAGCCTTTTTACTACAGCTTCACCCGTATCGAGTGAAAATGAATGCGCTATCATGGTGTATTAAAAAAAGTTTTATTCGTTTGGCGAGCTTAAAAAATGATTGCTTTTGTGCCATGTATGTTGGTTTTTTGAACTGTTGGGACAGCGAAAACGCTTTTATAATTTAAGTATACCATGAGAGTTACAGGAGGAACTGCAATGAGAAGTCTGCAACGTACGTGGCCATTTCATATCATGCTGCTGCCAGCCATCATTTTCTTAATTGTATTCAGCTACATTCCGATGGGCGGCATCGTGATGGCCTTTCAAAATTACAAACCTTGGCTAGGCATAACGGGTTCCGAGTGGGTTGGACTGGATAACTTCCGCTTTTTGTTTCAACGGGAGGACAGTCTTCAAGTCGTCTGGAATACGCTAATTATTGCTGTGTTAAAGATGTTTTTCAATCTGGTGGTTCCGTTTGTTTTTGCTATACTGCTGAATGAAATTCGCAAGGTTGGACTTCAGCGATCCATTCAAACACTGGTTTATCTGCCACACTTTCTGTCGTGGGTCATCTTGGGCGGAATTCTGATTGACCTGTTGGCTACAGATGGATTTATGAACCGTATTCTCGGTAGTTTCGGGATTCAGCCTATCTTTTTTCTAGGAGATAATAACTGGTTTCGGTTTACTGTCATTGTATCGGATATATGGAAGGAGTTCGGATACAACACCATTGTCTTTCTTGCTGCACTGGCGGGTATTAATCCTTCGTTGTATGAGGCTTCTGAAATGGATGGAGCAAGCCGCTGGAGACAGACGCTACACATCACTGTACCTTCGTTAATTCCGATGGTAGTCGTTGTTGGAACACTTGCACTTGGCAATGTACTGAACGCCGGTTTTGACCAGATTTTCAACCTTTATAATCCGCTGGTTTACCAAAAAGGCGATATTATTGATACATTCGTCTACCGGACAGCGTTAATCAATGGGGAAATGGGCTTTGCCACTGCTATCGGGTTGTTCAAATCCGTTATCAGCATGTTTCTCATTCTGATATCTTATCGACTTGCTTACAAATGGGCAGGTTACCGCATATTTTGATTCCACGAGGCTGAAAGAGGGAGAGTCATGTATCATAAAACAACGCCATACCGCATCTTTAATGTGTTTAATATTTGCTTGCTTGTGATTTTGTCCATCATGTGTATCGTTCCGCTGATTCATGTGTTAGCGGTATCATTTAGTGCTAAATCAGCTGCAGATGCCAATCTGGTTGGACTGTGGCCGGTACAATTTTCATTAGAAGCCTATAAGAAGACGATGAATAACCCGATTTTTCTGCACTCCATCTGGATTTCTGTCTGTCGGACTGTATTGGGAACCGGCTTAACACTGCTTATTACCTTTTTAGCTGCTTATCCACTTTCAAAGGAAACATCTGTGTTCCGTAGCCGAAACGTATATTCATGGTTGTTCGTATTCAGCATGATTTTTAACGGTGGTCTGGTTCCATTCTATATGGTTATTCAAAAGATCCACCTCATGGACAGCTTCTGGGTACTTGTTTTGCCAGGAGCGGTCAACACATTTCTGGTCATCCTTATGTTGAACTTTTTTAGAGGAATTCCCAAAGAGATGGAAGAGGCCGCATTGATCGACGGAGCAGGACATTTTCGGACATTGTTTAGTATTTTTTTACCGATATCCATGCCTTCCATTGCTACGATTGCGCTGTTTAGTATGGTATTTCATTGGAACTCCTGGTTTGACGGTCTGCTCTATTTGAGCAATGCAAAGGATTATCCGCTGGCGACGTTCCTGCAAACTGTAATTATTCAGAAGGACATGAGTTCCATGAGCATGAGTCCCAAAGAGATGGAATTACTTTCTCAAACGACGGTTAATGCAGCGCAAATTTTCATTGGTGCAGCGCCTATTCTCATTGTATATCCATTTTTACAAAAGTATTTTGTTAAAGGTATGACGCTAGGTTCTGTCAAAGAGTAATAGAATTTATAGAAGGAGATGATTTGTAGTGACCAATCAAAACATAATCAAGTACCCTCCCATTAGTGAGCGAGTTCCACGTATGCTGCATGGAGCGGACTATAACCCGGAGCAATGGCAGCATTACCCTGAGGTGTTAGCGGAGGATATCCGTCTAATGAAACTAGCCAAATGTAACGTGATGTCTGTCGGTATTTTCTCATGGGTTTCATTGGAGCCTGAGGAAGGCGTATTTACGTTCGAATGGCTGGATCGTATTCTGGATTCGTTTGCTGAGAACGGAATCTATGCATTTTTGGCCACTCCGAGTGGAGCAAGACCAGCCTGGATGTCACAAAAATATCCTGAGGTGCTGCGTGTGGAGGCTAACCGTGTCCGTAATCTGCATGGGTTTCGCCATAATCACTGTGCTACGTCGCCTGTTTATCGGGAAAAAGTGCGTATCATGAATACGAAGCTGGCTGAGCGTTATGCTAACCATCCTGCTGTTATTGGCTGGCATATTTCAAATGAATTTGGTGGAGATTGTCACTGTGATTATTGTCAGGAGGCATTTCGCGCTTGGGTCCAGGATAAATACGGTACGCTGGACAAACTCAATCACGCATGGTGGACGACCTTTTGGAGTCATACAGTTACAGATTGGAGCCAAATTGAGTCTCCGGCACCTCATGGTGAGACACAGGTCCATGCTATGAATTTGGACTGGAGACGGTTTGTGACCGATCAGACCGCAGATTTTATCAAACATGAGATTGTGCCGCTCAAGGCTGCAAATCCAGCCATTCCAGTCACAACCAATTTGATGGAGTTTTTTGAAGGATTGAATTACTGGAAGTTTGCTGATCTGCTCGATGTTATATCCTGGGATAGTTACCCGACGTGGCATGACCGTGAGGGAGATGATAGCCGTCAAGCTGCGAAAGTGGCTATGATGCACGATATTATTCGTTCAATCAAGGGAGGCAAGCCTTGGATGCTCATGGAGAGTACGCCGAGTTTGACGAACTGGCAAGACGTTAGCAAGCTGAAGCGGCCGGGAATGCATCTGCTATCGTCTTTACAGGCTGTGGCACACGGGTCAGACACCGTTCAATACTTTCAGTGGCGGAAAAGTCGGGGTTCGAGTGAAAAGCTGCACGGTGCGGTCGTCGATCATGTCGGACATGAGCACACTCGGGTATTCGGGGATGTGACCCATGTCGGTAATGCGCTGGAAAAACTGGAGGAGGTTATCGGTACAACTGTACCGGCGGAGGCCGCAGTCATTTTTGACTGGGAGAACCGTTGGGGAATCAACGATTCACAGGGACCGCGGAACAAAGGTGTGAAATATGAGGAGACAGCTGAAGCGCATTATTTGGCACTTTGGGAGCAGGGTGTGCCTGTAGATGTCATTCATATGGATGCAGATTTCTCCAAATACAAACTTTTGATAGCTCCGATGTTGTATATGGTCCGCAGTGGTGTGGGGGAGCGTATACAGAAATTTGTTGAAAATGGCGGCGTTCTCGTAGCAACCTATTGGTCTGGTATCGTAGATGAACATGATTTGTGCTTCCTTGGAGGCTTTCCGGGCCCGCTTCGTAAGACGCTGGGGATCTGGTCGGAAGAGATTGACGGATTGCATGATCATGATCGTAATCACATTTTGCCGGTTGAAGGCAATGAGCTGGATCTGCAAGGGGAGTATGAAGCTGTAGAATTGTGTGATCTCATTCATACGGAGGGTGCAGAGGTACTGGCTGTGTACGGCTCAGACTTTTATGCAGGATGTCCGGCTTTGACAGTGAACCGTTTGGGACAGGGAAAGGCTTATTACATCGCATCACGCAACATCGGACTATTCCACAGTCATTTTTACAGAAGTTTAATTGATGATGCAGGAATCAGTAAAGCGCTCAATGTGAAGTTGCCTCATGGAGTGAATACGGCGATTCGTACCGATGGGGTTCATGATTATATTTTTATACTGAATTTCACGCATGAGCCGCAAAAGATTACGTTGGATGGACGAACTTATGCGGATATGCTTGAAAATCATGCGATAGAAGACGGTAGCGTTCAATTGGATGCCTACGCTGTTAAGGTTTTAAAGACAGAGCGCAATAAATAGAACATGATATTAAAGTGTGATCTCTATCGTTTTCCCGAGTGAGGGAGCTGGTAGATTGGTCAGAGGCAATGAGGAGTATACAATTTGAATGGAGGATGTACTTATGAAAACAGGTAACCGCATTATGGTATTTGCGATGTTGATCTTGTTATCCAGCTTATTGTATCCGTTGGGCTCTGTGGGGTTAGGTGCGGCTTCGGCCGCCCCTGCTTTCGCCAAAGGAGCAGATATAAGCTGGGTAGCAGGAATGGAAGCGCAAGGTATGACTTGGAAGGATAAAAAGGGTGTTCGTCGAGATATACTGCAAATTTTGCGAGATGACTATCAGATCAACTCGGTACGTATCCGTGTGTGGGTAAACCCTGACATGAAAGATTATGCAAGCGGATACATGAATGCCGAAAAGGCAGCAGAACTGGCACAGCGAGCTAAAAAATTGGGCATGAGTGTTATGCTGACTCTACATTATAGTGATTCCTGGGCAGATCCAGGGCAACAGAACAAACCTTATGCGTGGCGCAATTTCACATTTACACAACTTATGGATGCAGTCTGGTCTCATACGGTCTATGTTATGAACACGATGAAAAGCAAGGGGGTAACACCGGACTGGGTGCAGATCGGTAATGAGACGAACAATGGAATGCTCTGGGAAGACGGCAAAGCTTCGGTGAACATGAAAAACTATGCCTGGCTCGTCAATACAGGTAATAATGCTGTAAAATCGGTTAGCAGCAGTACTAAAACGATCGTACATTTAGCCAACGGGGATAACGGTTCCGTGTTGAACTGGAATATCGGCGGACTAATTGATAATGGAGCTCAGTTTGATCTCATCGGGCTGTCTCTGTATCCGTCTCCTTCTGACTGGCAGGGTAAGGTGGACCAGACGATTACCAATGCCAATAACCTCATTGCCAAATACGGCAAAGGCATTGTCATCAGTGAAATCGGAATGGAATATAACGAACCTGCTGCTTCCAAGGCATTTATTTCTGCAATCAAAACAAAGGTTCGGAACATTGGAGGCGGCAAGGGTACAGGGGTATTTTATTGGGAGCCGGCTGCAACTCCAGGTTACAATCAAGGTTATAACAAAGGTGCTTGGCAGGCTGACGGTAAACCAACCTCAGCTTTGGAAGGATTTATAAATTAAGAAGTATGTAAGAGTATATCAAAGAACCTCTAGTTCGCTTCTATGCAGACTAGAGGTTCTTTATTGTTATCTTGAGTTACTTGGAAGTTATAAAATTAGGCTTCCCGGTTCACCTTGAAGAACGAAATGAGCTCTTCCAGCTCCCCGGACATCAATGTAAGCTTGTCAGAAGCTTGGACAATAGAAGCCATAGACTCAGCCTGTTCTCCAATGGTATGCTCGATTTGTTTGCTACTGTCGACTGTTTTGCTAACTGTCGAAGACAGCTCGTCAGAGGTAGCTGACATTTCCTGCGTGCTGGCTGAAATCTGCTCCGTTGCGCTGGATACCTCTTGAATTTGTGACGACACTTTATTAGACGCATCTAAAATTTCAGAGAACATTTCGCCTGTTTGCTTCGTAACTTCTAGCCCAATGTGAACTTCTTTTGTACCAAGGCTGATGCCTTTTACAGTCTGCTCAATTTCTTTTTGGATTTCTCCAATAAGCTCTGCAATCTGTTTGGCAGACTCTTGAGACTGTTCAGCCAAATTACGCACTTCTCCCGCTACTACTGCAAAACCTTTGCCCTCTTCACCGACTCTGGCAGCTTCAATAGAAGCGTTCAGTGCAAGCAGATTCGTTTGACTGGCAATGCCTGTAATGATGCTGACGATATTGCTGATTTCGTTAGAACGGTTCTGCAGCGCATTAACGGAATCAGCTGTACTTTCCATTGTAGTGGAGATGGAGTCCATTTGAGCGGAAAGCTTTTGGGCTACCTGGTTGCCTTCAACGGAGCGTTTTTCCATAGAATAAGCTTGATCGGCTACGGAAGAGGAGCTTTCGGCAATCGTTTGGATAACTGTCGACATTTCATTCATAGCTCTGGAGCTTTCAAGTGCTGCGTGATCCTGAGCTTCAAGCCCCTGGGTTATTTCCTGAATATTGCTGTTAATGACGTTCGTATTCGTACTGTTTTTCTCGCTAATGCTTAACAATTCCTGGGCAGATCCCGTAACTTCTTGCGTCGTATCCTGTACTTTCACCATGGTATCGTTAAGGCGTTTGATCATAGAATTAAATTTTTGATTGATAATGCCAAGGTCGTCCTCGCCTGTCTTGATTTGTACATTCAGATTCCCCTCGCTGACTTCTTCAATGCCCTTCATCAGGCTACGAATCGGGGAGAGGGTACGTTTTACCAGTAAATATTGGACCGTTAAGAAGATCGCAAGGAACAGAATGAGCAATGAAACACCATATACAAGCAATTTATGAAGACCGTTAGGTACAGAGCTCGCGTCTACGTCAAAGTATATCGCACTTGTGATTTTACCGCTTTCATCTGTAATTGGGTAAACAATGGTCGTCCATGTACCAAAATCGTCAGTATAAAAACTGCTAAACGCTGAGTCTTTAGATTGAAGCATTTTATTTACACCTTGTACATTTTCGTCTGGAAGAGTGTACATATCCCCAATATTCATCTTCGAGTCTTGGAAAGCTTGGACTAAATTTGTAGGAACGCCAATAATGGAGGTTTGATTTCCTTCTGTTAGTTCTGTGCCAAATATGTAAGCTTGGGCAACATTAGGATAAAATGTGTGGATAGAATCTAGGAATTTGCGTAAATCCTGTTGAGCAGAACCGTTATAATCTTTTTCGCTTAATGCTTGTTGTACTTTTGTTTTGTCAACATCTTCTGCCCATTTTTTAGTCAATACTTTAACTTGGTCTTGCAGCTGCGTGGTGAGAATGTTCTTTTGAAGTATATAGCTGGATGTGATGAGAATAGCACCTATTAATACGATGTTAAGAAAAGAGATTAATAGATTTTTACCAAAAAAGGACATAGTTCTCCACTTCAAGTTTTTCACGTTTTCTTCTCCTTTGAATTAGCAATTTAGTTTCATATACACCTACCCCATATATATTTCGACAATTTGCTTTCTAAATGTTAGGTATTTATTAAAAGGGAGAGTAGAAGATTATTCAAAAAGAACGGCGGCCCCTAGTGAATGAAACGATGGGACCGCCGCTTGTCGGCAAAATTGGATTTTATGTTGTTTTTCCAACTCAATTCTTACTAAATCACTTTATTGTTCGAACAATATTTAAAAAATAAGATAAATGAGAGCAATCGGTTATGCTTTATACCTATAAATACCTGGATTGCATTGAGGGTTCTTAAGTTTCTGTCCCTATAAAAGAAGTGAAATGAGTAAGGGTAGTGAAATGAGCGATAAGACTGAGCTAATAACAAATGCAGATGCAGCTTCCGTTTCCAGTGTTTCATAACGGGTAGCAATCATAGCGGCCACAGCCGAGCCGGGAAAAGCGACAAGCAGTACGGCTTTGGTTACATCTTCATGGGATAGTCCTATTAGAACAGCAATACCGAGCATAACAATAGGCATCACGATGGCTTTCAGCACAGCGATGCTAAGTGCTTTTGGACTGAACGTAATCTTTTTGATACCAATGGTTACCCCGATGGCAAATAGGGCTGTACCAGCAGTAATATTGCCGATTTGATCAAACATGGACTGCAAAAGTTTCGGAGCGTGGAATCCACATAGAGTCAATACGACACCAAACAAGGGTACGCAGGCAAGCGGCTCGCTGAGTCCATGAAGGACTGATTTCATAGTGACTTTAAATAAGTTGCCTTTAGTGCCGTCGGATTCTGTTGTTTTGCGTTGACCGACCGTTCCCAAAATACTTGCAAGCGGATCAAGAATGGCATTAACGACGATCCCAGTAATCGCAATCGGGATGGCGACTGCCGTACTTCCGAACAAGCTGCCCAGAACCGGAATTCCCATGAATGCAAAAGAAGGTTGTGTCGAATTCAATGCGAACATGGAGGATTCAGTCAGGCCTTTTTTGGCAATTAAGCGATAAACAATGAGCAATACAATATAAAAGCCGATTACACCAAGTAGCAAAGCCACAAGAAAGGGCCACTTTTGAATCAACGTCTCTCTGGGTGTCGTCGTAATACCAATAAACAAGTGTGCAGGTAGAGCAAACTTCGTCACGAGTGTATTTAATCCCTTAGAAGAAGCGGGGTTAAAGGCCTTGAACAATCCTGCGAAATAACCAATTAAAATGACAAAGAAAATAGGAATTAAGATAATAAAAATATGACCTGTAGCCATGATGTCGCCTCCAATGAAGATGTCCGCCAAAAATGGCGGACATCAGTTAAATAATCACTTTGCATATGCAAGTACACATTTGATGTTGTTCGCTATTTTTTAAACCAGGACCGCTTCCTGACCATATTGTTTGATGGGTTTATATTTGCAGTCCCACATCGCATCTCGAACCGCTTGTGCGATATCGTCCGGTTGATGACGCGCTACTCCATCCTGAACTGCTGCCTTAGCTACAGCCACGGCTACCGCTTCAGATACTTCTCGTAGCTCGTTGATTTTTGGCAGCAGGGAAGCACCAGGCTGCGACAAATCAACCATTTGAGCTACTGCATGGGCAGCTGCTGCAAACATGCTATCTGTTATAATTTTGGATTTTACCACGATTGCGCCGAGACCCAGACCCGGGAATACGAAAGCATTGTTGGATTGCCCAATTTCAAACTTAATATTGTTATAGATCACCGGCTCAAAAGGACTTCCTGTTGCAATGAGGGCTTTTCCTTCGGTCCAGTGGATCAAATCTTGCGGAGTTGCTTCTGCCAGTGGAGTCGGGTTGGACATAGGCATAATAATAGGACGTTCTGTATGTTTGGCCATTTCTTTAACGATTTCCTCACTAAATGCCCCAGTAACACCGGAAGTACCGATCATAATCGTCGGTTTCACGCGGCGAATGACTTCAAGCAAAGGGATTTTGCCATCCTCAGCATGTTCCCAGTCACGGCATTCTGCAACATCACGCACATAAGGGACCTGGAATGGAAAAAGTCCTTCTGTTTCGTTGGTAAGCAGTCCACGGTAATCATAAGCCCAGAAGTTACGTCTTGCTTCTGCTTCTGACAGTCCTTCCAGCATCATGGCGGCGCTAATTTGGTCTGCATTGCCGATTCCAGCAGCTCCTGGACCAAAGACTAGAACCCGGTGCTTGCTCAGTGGGATTCCGGACAATTGAACACCAGACATCACACCTGCGAGCGTAACCGCTCCAGTACCTTGAATATCGTCATTAAAAGTCAAAATACTATTTCCGTATTTATTGATAATGTTCCGTGCGTTGACATTGCCCAGATCTTCCCAGTGCAGCAGGGCATTCGGGAAAAAGGACAGTGCCGCTTGAACATAAGTGTCAATAAATTGGTCATATTGTTCTCCACGTACACGTTTATGACGATTCCCCATATATAAAGGATCTTCCAATAGCTTCTCGTTGTTTGTACCTGCATCAAGAACAACTGCCAGCACCCGGCTAGGATCTATACCAGCAGCAGCTGTATACACAGCAAGCTTACCAATAGAGATATTAATACCTCCGACTCCCCAGTCCCCGATTCCCAAAATACTCTCGGAATCTGTGGCTACGATCAGGTCGATATCATCAGGGTCTAGGTTCAAATTCTTAAAAGCCTCTCCAATACCCGCAAGATTATCGATAGATAAATACATACCACCAGGCTTGTGATATTCATGACTGTATTCCTGTATAGCCTGGCCTACTGTTGGTGTATAAACAATCGGGAGCATTTCGCTTAGGTGCTCAGAGAGCAAACGATAATAAAGGACGGTATTCCGATTAAAAAGATCATTTAACGCAACATTTTTACGCAAATTATCCGGTTGGCTCTGAAATTGCTCGTAAACCCGCTGAACCTGCTCCTCAATAGTTAATATCGTAGGAGGAAGGAGACCATCAAGTCCAAGCTGTTTCCGTTCTTCCAGAGTAAAAGCCACTCCTTTATTCAGCAGGGGGTTGGCAAGTAGATCTTTTCCGGTTAATTTGGTTTCGATAGATCCGTCTTCCGTAAAATGAAAAGCACGCATTTTCAATTCCTTCTTTCTAAAAAATTACATTTAGTTAATCCTTGAACAATTCGTGAACAAGTATACGCCTTATTTTAAACCAAGTGAAGAAGTATGTTGTGTGAAAAATGGTTATATAAGTGTTTACATAAGAAAAATTATGAAAATGAAAGCGATTTTCAATGTTTTTCGAATGAAAATTTCATTTAATTTTCATAATATTTTCGGAAAATATTGCTTCAATGTGATAATTATCATAGTTTTTATAGGTGTGATTCGACTGAGTGTGCATGAAAAATAGCTTAACTTCATTTTATATAAACGAAGTTAAGCTATTTTTTTGGCTATAGGGATGGTTGAGGGACAATTCAATGCTTCGCAGCTCTATGTTTAATGAACATCAGGCATTTAATTCTCCGATGCGCTTGACGGCTTCATCAGTAACTGTAGCAGAGCGTCGCATCCAGCTGTTACGCCATTTCAATTGCATTATGATGACGAGGGTAAAGGCACAGAATGTGATCAGGCTCAGACAGATGAAGCCTGGCATATAGGAACCTGTTGATTTGTATAGATGACCCAGTATAAGGGGGAGAAAGTACCCGCCTATGCCACCAGCAGCGCCGACGATACCGGTCATGAGCCCGATTTCGTTGCCGAACCGCTGCGGAACGAGCTGGAATACGGAGCCGTTGCCAGCGCCAAGGCACATCATGCCTACGAATAGCAGCACGACTACCACGGCAAGTGGCGGTAAAAACGCAATGCCGGCGAGCATAATCCCGGCTCCTGCATACAAGTACATTAACATGCGTGAACCACCAATCCGGTCGGACAAAAAGCCACCTACAGGACGAAAGAAGCTTCCTGCAATCACACAAATGGTCGCAAAATCGGCGGCATGTACCGCGGAGAGGCCATATTGGGTATTGAAGAAAATAGTCAAATAATTAGAAAGGCCAACGAATCCACCAAACGTCACGCAGTAAAAGGCACAGAATACCCAGGCATCCCTCTGTTTGAGCACCGAAGCATATTGCGACAGACTTTTTGGTGCTGGGCGGTGAGGGCTGTTGCGGGCAAAAATACTGAACAGAACGAAGACGGTTAAGATGGGGAGGATGGCCAATCCGAAAACGGCTTCCCAACTGCCAAAATGTTGAGCAATGCGGTTGGCGAACAATGTCGCAAGGACGGTACCGCTATTCCCGGCACCAGCAATTCCCATAGCCAAGCCTTGATGCTCTTTGGGGTACCATTGACTGGCCAACGGCAGCGCAGCTGCAAATGATGCTCCGGCTACGCCCAGGAGTAGGGCAACAACGTACATGTGCTCTAGCGAATCAACCCACAGCCAGCCGAGCAAGAGAGGGATTATCGTGACAAGCATACCAATCTGTCCCGTGAGCTTCGGACCGATATAATCCGACATGAATCCGAGCACGAGCCGCAGCAGGGAACCACCAAGTATAGGTAGGGCGACAAGATTGGCTTTTTGTACAGGGTCCATTGGATAATCATTAGCAATTACAACGGCCAATGGGCCGATCATTCCCCAGATCATAAAACTGATATCAAAATACAGAAAGGAGCCAAATAGGGTGGGCTTGTGTCCGCTTTTCCAGAAACTTTTTTTGTTCATTCTCCATCTCTCCTGTTCTAATTGTTGTTCTTTGTCTGCAAAATGTAATTTGAACATGAAAAAGCCGCAAATCGCCCCTACATGGTATCTAGGAAACGGTTTGCGGCCTCATTGCCGTGGTTGACACACCTCATTGTGAGTCGACTTGGTATGATCACGTTGGAGTGATTTTAATCAAATTATAAAAAGGGATCTGTTTTATGTCAATATACATAACACAAAATCGTAAAAAAATTAAATATAAGGTGAAAATATAGCTATCATGTATTAAATATTGACATAACCTTCACAATTCAGTAATCTTAGATACATATCGGCACAATGATGTGCCGACATTTACGGCAACGGTGCCCTTTTCCATGGAATGGAGAAGGGCTTTTTCTGTCTTATTTTATTCGGAGAATGGGGCTGGTTTAATATGATGAAAAAACTGGTCGTCGTCGGTAACGGTATGGCAGGCATCAAAAGTGTGGAGGAAATACTTGATCTGGAGCCAGAGCGGTTCCAAATCACGATATTTGGTGCAGAGCCCCGTCCCGGGTACAACCGAGTGCTCCTGTCCAAAATGCTTCAGGAGGAGAGCTCATTTAAGCACATCGTTACCCATGACTGGGACTGGTATGAAGAGAACGGGGTAAAGTTGTACGCGGGTGAACGCGTCTGTCGTATTGATGTTGCAGCCGGGATGGTGGAAACGGAATCCGGCATCAAAGAACCTTATGACATGCTCATATTGGCAACGGGCTCATTGCCTTTCATGCCGCCCATTCCCGGAGCTCGAAAACAGGGGGTAATCGCTTTTCGTGATGTGAATGATTGTGAAACCATGGCAAGATGTGCCAAAACATACCGTAAGGCCACAGTTATCGGAGGGGGGCTGTTAGGACTTGAAGCCGCTCAAGGCCTGTTGAATCTAGGGATGGAAACTGAGGTTGTTCATAATGCGCAGTATCTTATGAACCGTCAGCTTGATCGGACGGCGGCTGTGCTTCTGCAGCGAAAGCTGGAACAACAGGGCATGAGGTTTCATTTGGCGAAGGAAACGGTCAACATCATAGGCCGAAACAGGGCGCAAGGATTGATGTTTGCGGACGGGAACAGGTTGGAAACGGATTTGGTTGTGCTGGCGGTTGGTATCCGACCGAATATCGAATTAGCTCAGGACAGCGGTCTGACCGTAAACCGTGCCATTGTCGTGGATGATTATATGCGCACGAGTATTCCCGGTATTTATGCCGTCGGCGAATGTGCTGAGCATCGCGGGATTTCATACGGGCTAGTGGCGCCGCTATATGAGCAGGGCAAAGTGCTGGCAAAAGTTATTTGTGGTCGTGAAACGGCTCCCTATGAAGGGACGGTTCCGTATGCGCAGCTCAAGGTAGCGGGGATTCATCTGTTTTCCGTAGGAGACATTCGCGAAGAGGGAAGCGAGATAGCGGTCATGGAGTATAACGGGATGCAGGAGGTTTACAAAAAAGTGATGATGCATGCCGGTGCTGTCACTGGTGCCATTTTATTCGGAGATACGGCGGAAAGTAACTCCCTGCTCGGTATGGTACGGCGCGGCGCGCCGGCTACAGAGCTTGCATCCCAAGATAACAGCGAGAGCAGAGCAGAGGATGCGGTAGCCGCACTGCCGGAAGAGGAGATGGTATGTGCATGCAACGGCGTAAGTAAGGGGGCTATTTTGCGAGCGATTGCCACGGATAAGCTGAAGACGGTGGAAGAAGTGAAAAGCCGGACCAAAGCATCCGGTTCCTGTGGGGGCTGTCGGCCGCTGGTGGCTGCACTGGTCAAAAATAGTTTGTCCCGATCGACAGTTTCCGGGCCTGTAGTTACTCCGATCGCCCAAGAAGTTGTCCCTGTGTGTGGATGTACGCACTACGATCATGATTCGCTTAAGACAGCTATGGTGGACGCAGCCTGTCAGACACCAAAGGAAGTAGTGTCCCGTCTCGGTTGGACCAGACAGCAGGGGTGTGAATTATGTCGTCCGGCTGTACTTTTTTATTTGGAATCTCTCGGGTTGCGAGACAGATCTGCGACAAATCCATTAGGCGCTGGCGTTGCGGTTCAGGTCGCCGCGCAGTGCGGAGGAGAAGCGCCCTCTGCGGGTCTGCGCTTTACGAACCTAAATGCCGAGAATCAGGCTTTTGTTAAGTCGGACCTGATGGATCAGGTATTTGTAGAAGTAGCCTGGCTAAGAGAACGGTTGGCAACTTTATGGGGAAGTCTTGCATTGCCCTCGTTGGTTACAGTTTCTGTTTGTCCTGGATCGGAGTATCCCGGAGGTGTACTTGTCCACGATATTGGAATATCCCGATCTCCAGCAGGCTGGGAGGTTTATGCCGGTGGTCATGCTGAGCATCCGGTTCGCCAGGGGCAGCTGCTTGGATTGGAGGAGGACCCGACAGAAGCAGTCCTGCTGGCTGCAGTTTGCTTGCGAATATACCGACATAGTGCCCGGTACGGGGAGAAAATGTGGGAGTGGATTGAAAGGACTGGCGTTATGGCGCTACGGGAAAGTGTGCTTGATGCTGCTCTTCGAAGTGAACTGGCGGGCAGCCTACGGACCACAATCCTGACAGGATGACGGGTTGAGTTGGAGTTGTGGCGATATATCTAGCGTGTGCAGACAATAAAATTACGAAAAATGGCGAAGGGGAGGTGACTTTGATGTGTCAGTCAGGAGAAAGCAAACCGGAAGCTGGGCTACATGTATCGTCAGTAATGGATACGCAGTGCCCGTTTTGCAGCGTGCAATGTAAGATGACCGTTAGCACGGGTACAGAGACACTCGCGGGTATCATCCGTACAGTGTATAAGGCGGAAGGGAAGCCTAATGCAGCCTCGCAAGGTAGGCTGTGCATCAAGGGAATGAATGCGCATCAGCATGCGACTCATGCGGAAAGGCTGGTACAGCCTCTCATACGCAAAGAGGGCAAACTTGTTCCCGTCAAGTGGGAGGAGGCATTGGATACTATAGCTAGCAGTTTCTCTACGCTACTGTCCACACAGGGTGCCGATGCAATCGGAATTTACGGTGGAGGTTCACTCTCCAATGAAACGGCCTATTTACTCGGTAAATTTGCAAGAGTGGCTGTAGGTACGCGATATATCGATTATAACGGGCGCTTCTGCATGTCGGCAGCGGCATCCGCTGGTAGTAAAGTGTTTGGCGTTGATCGCGGACTGACCTGCAGATTGGCTGATATTCCATTAGCTCGTTGTATTGTACTCACAGGTACAAATATCGCTGAATGCCAGCCGACGTTAATGCCTTATTTTCACGAGGCGAAGGAAAACGGCGCGTTTATCATCGTGATTGACCCGCGCGCGACACCAACGGCGGCGGCCGCCGATTTGCACCTGCAAATCAAGCCGGGTACGGATGCTGTGCTGGCCAATGCCATGCTAAAGGTCATCGTGGATGAAGGATTTGCGAATGAAGAGTTTATCCGCAAGCGGACCAACGCCTATGACCAGCTGTTGACTCATTTGAAGGGTGTGGATCTGAGCGAATCGGCTGCGTTGTGCGGAATTGAGGTAGAAATGATCCGGCAGGCAGCACGTGCCTTTGGCAGTGTGGAGACTGGCATCGTTTTTACGGCCAGAGGTGTCGAACAGCAGACAGATGGACATATGGCGGTGCGTGCATTTCTTAATCTGGTGCTGGCCACTGGCAAGATAGGAAGGGAAGGATGCGGTTATGGGGCTATCACAGGACAAGGAAACGGGCAAGGGGGGAGAGAGCACGGCCAAAAGGCTGACCAGCTTCCTGGCTACAGATCGATTGAGAATGAAGAAGATCGATTCTATGTGGCGTCCGTGTGGGGAGTTGAACCAAGCAGTTTGCCGGGAAAAGGGGTGTCCGCATATGAAATGATGGAGCTTGTTCATCAGCGAGAAATCCAAGCTCTGTTCGTGATGGGCTCTAATCCTGTTGTATCTAACCCGAATGTCCGGCTGGTGGAGGAAGCCCTCAAAAAGCTGAATCTGCTGGTTGTGGCGGATATGTTTCTCACTGAAACCGCACGGATGGCCGACGTTGTTTTACCTGTGACGTCTTATTTGGAGAATACGGGGACGATGACCAATCTGGAGGGCCGCGTTCTGCTGCGGGAAGCGGCGAGGCCTGCACCGGGCGAGGCTAGAGATGACTGGAACATTTTGTGTCAGTTGGCTGCAAAGCTAAACAAGGGCAGCTATTTCTCTTACAGGGATGCTGAGCATATCTTTGAAGAACTGCGGCTCGCCAGCCGGGGCGGTCCTGCCGATTATTATGGGATCACATATGACAGGCTACGTCGTGAAGAAGGAGTATATTGGCCATGCCCGTCTACGGACAGAGCCGGTATGGATATGATGTTTCGGGAAACCTTTGCCCATTCCGATCAAAAGGCTGTTTTTACGGTGGTTGAAAGCTGTGGAGCAGGAGAGGAGATATCAGAGGAGTACCCGCTTATTTTGACGAACGGCCGTGTACTGGCTCATTATTTGACCGGTGCACAAACGCGCAGAAGTCCGTCGCTGGCCGCGCGAGAGATTGAAAATTATGTGGAAATTCATCCGCGGACAGCGCGACGCTGGCATATCAGGGACGGGGAGTGGGTAGAAATAGCATCACAGCGCGGCAACTTCACTGTCCGCAGCCGAATCAAACCACATATCCGCGAAGACACGCTCTTCGTACCCATGCATTGGGGCGGGATACAAAATGTAAATCGGGCGACCCGACCCGATCTTGATCCGTTCTGCCGGATGCCTGGCTTCAAAACGGCAGCTGTACGTATTCGTCCCCTTCATCTGGCTGCAGTTGCAACAAGTGCAGATAATGGGGAATGGTCTGAGTTCTAGAGTAGGACGGAGTAAGTGACTTTTTCATTGCATAAAAGACCAGCCCTCATTGTATGAATGAGGGCTGGCCTTTTTGGATTGGACAGTTAATGGCCTGCAATCACAGACTGCGTGAGGCCGATATTATAATTGCAATCGGGTTTCGGATATGTCTGCTCCCGTTTTTATTTCTGTTCTGAGCATAGCTTCCCGCCATTGTTTATACAAATTCCAGGCGTCCCCGTTTTCTAGCAGCGGTTTGCAGGTATACAAACCTTCCTCTATGGAATCGACTCGTCCTGCAACGAACAGTCGGACCGCACTGTTGAGTAACACTTGATTCGAAAAGGCTATAGAAGCTGTACCTTGTAGCACTTCCTCCGTAATGCGCAGTTGTTCAGCGGGGGTCCAGTTATGCTCTGGTACCACCGAATCCAGCCCGTACATTTCTGGATCAATAACCTGTAGTGACACCTCGCCGTTAGCAAGCAGGTAAGTCCGGGTCGGCCGATCGATGAACAGGTCCTCCGATCCTTCGCTCCCCTGGACGATCAGAGCCCTGCGGTAATTGAGATTTTGCATGAGTTTCGCCGTCTTCTCGAACACAGTATTGTGGAAAACGCCGAATACAATATAGGGGGAAGAACCGTAATCAACCAGTTTCTCGGCAGTATTCAGCACCGTGCGAAGCCCCAGCTCTTCGCGAATGAACCGCAGATCTCGCAGGGGCGCGCACCACTGTTCGGAGGCTATGAATAGTACACCAGCCAGCTTCGCGGCATGAATGGCGGTTTCGCGTGTCATGTTCCCGGACGTAACCCCCATTTCCTGCAGTAAAAGCGGTAGCGTAACCCCCCATTTGGGAGGGAGGGGTGCGCTGCCATGCATCGTTACAGGTATTCCGCATGAGGCGAGTACGAAGGCTGTTGCGAAGGTGGCGATAAACGATGACTTCCTGCCATCGTACGGACCGGCAAAATCAATACCTTCCTGCATCGGGAAGCGATGGGTATATTTACGGCAGACGTTTACGAATGCTTCCAGCTCGGCAACGCTCTCCATTTTAATGCGCTCCGCGGCAAAGAAAGCTCCGATTTGAGCAGGGGTTGCCGACTGGGTCATAATAAGTTCGGCAGCAGCTTCGGCTTCGGCATAATTCAGATCTCGGGCGCCTCTTTTGCCGCGACCCACTTCTTTTAATATTTCAATGATATTCATGTTCAGGCCCCTTTCAGATTTATGCTTTTAGCATTTGCTGTGCTTTGACGATGGAGATGGCCACATCAACGATACGTTTGCGTTCGTTCATTGCTTTTTTGCGTAGCACATCGTATGCTTCCGCTTCCGGGATGCCGTTTACTTCCCCCAGTATTCCTTTGGCCATATCAATCCATTTGCGTTCTTCCAGCCGAGCGGTCAGTTGCTTGCGTTCACTTTGCCAATGCTGGCGTTCAAAAAAGCGTTTGGCACTAAAATGAAGAGCCCAATTCAGTTCATGGGCTGCCATTGAAGGGGTTAGAATGCCATCGACAGTGACATCAGCTTCACAAGCCTCTGTCGATGATAGCGCTGATTCTGCGCTGCACCACCAGAGCAATGGGACCGCTTTGGCTTGCTCCAGCCTGTCACTCCATATGCTGATAGTGCCGACAGGTATGTTTAGTACCGCCGCATCTGCATTAAGGATTAGCTGTTTGATTTCGGATTCATTGCGGCAGGGCAGAGTTAGGTATCCGTTGGACTCTAAAAGGTACTCAGGTCCTGCCTGCCATGAGGAAACGGCGTGTGTCTGCTCAGATACATGGTCAGAATGTAAGTGAATTACCAACAAGGAACGCAAGCGGGCTCCTCCTCTCTGTAACATGAAGGGTAGTTAGGGATGGGGATGGTATTCATTGATAACAAATATGACATGAAATTTTATCCGTTTGCTTATTTTTTTCACCATCATCAAATTAAAACGGACTTTTAAACCATTTTGGCGTGTTTTGGTCTGAAAATCAATCCTAATTTTGTAGGAGAGTGATATTTTATACGTCATAGATATGTTACATGGTGATAAAATATAATTTTTTATAAGATATTGCGTAAGGAATGTTGACATATCATTTGAACCATTATATATTAGCTACAGTACTTTTTAATTCCATACTCTGATGGATACAACGGCGTATTCGATGAAACGGCAATGGAGCCTGTTTTCTCATGTGAGGGATATTTTGAATCCTCATATGTGAAGCAGGCTTTTTATGTTTTAAGGATACAAATGGAAGGGGAGTGACCTGATGAACGATATCCAAAAGTTAGTGTTGATCGGCAACGGAATGGCGGGAATACGCACTCTCGAACATTTGCTGAAGCTTGCACCAGGTAGCTATGAAATTACGGTATTCGGGGCCGAGCCCCATCCAAACTATAACCGGATCATGCTGTCCTCCGTTCTGGCGGGAGGGGCTGGTTTGCAGGATATTGTCATCAACGACTGGAGTTGGTACGAAGACAACAATATTCGATTGTATACCGATGATCCTGTCACAGCTATCGATACGGAAAAGCAGCAGGTGACGTCGCGCTCCGGCGTATGCATCTCTTATGATTTGTTGTTGTTGGCAACGGGTTCTAAAGCCTTTATTCTACCGCTTCCAGGAGCCGATAAGGAAGGTGTTATCGGTTTCCGGGATATTCGTGACTGTGAAACGATGATGGAGACCGCAAAGACGCACAAAAAAGCAGCCGTCATCGGCGGCGGATTGCTTGGGCTAGAGGCAGCTAGGGGGCTGCTTAACTTGGGGATGGACGTCACCGTTATTCATATTAACGGATATATTATGGATCGGCAGCTGGATGAGGCTGCTTCCCTTATGCTACGGCGCGAGCTGGAGGAGCAGGGAATGACTTTTCTGGTCAATAAGCGGACGGCGGCTATTACGGGGCGTCGCCGCGTGGAAGGGTTGAAATTTGCCGATGGCAGCGAGCTGGAAGCAGATCTGATCGTTATGGCGGTAGGCATCAAACCAGATATTGAACTGGCGCTGTCGGCGGGAATCCCTGTAAACCGCGGCATCATCGTAAATGATTACATGGAAACGAATATCCCCGGAATCTACGCCGTTGGAGAATGCGCAGAACACCGGGGAATCACTTACGGGCTGGTTGCTCCATTATATGAGCAAGGTGGTGTACTGGCTCAGCGGCTCGCGGGAATGGAGACTCCCGGCTACAGTGGTTCTGTTACCTCGACAAGGTTGAAGGTATCGGGTGTCGACGTGTTTTCAGCAGGGGATTACAAGGATGAACCGGGAACACGTTCCCTTCGGTATCAGGATGATATTGGCGGCGTCTACAAAAAAATCGTGATCAAGGAAGAAAAACTGATCGGAGCTGTTCTGTTTGGGGATACGTCTGACGGAGCCATGCTATTTTCTTTGATCAAAAGTGGCGAGTCGGTGGTTGGCCGAGAGAAAGAGTTATTACTTGGCTTTAATCCCGGTCAACCTGAAGCTAGTGGCGCCATGATGCTAGAGCAGATGCCTGATGACGAAATTGTATGCGGATGTAATGGTGTATCCAAGGGTGACATTGGAGAGGCGGTTGCGGCTGGCTGCCGGAGTGTCGGGGAGATTAAGGCATGCACAAAGGCATCGGCATCATGTGGCGGCTGCAAGCCATTAGTGGAGGGACTCTTACAGCTATACGCAGGCGCAGAAGCCGGAGAAACGATGAAAGAGGGAATTTGTAGTTGTACGACGCTTGACCGGGAAGCGATCATTGATGGCATTCGGGAGATGGGATTGAAGAGCGTCAAAGAAGTGATGAATGTGCTGGGCTGGAACGAGCCAGAAGGATGTACCAAATGCCGGCCGGCCCTCAATTATTATCTAGGTATGCTATGGCCGCTGGATTATGAGGATGAGAAGGAATCCAGATTCACGAATGAACGATACCATGCCAATATACAGAAAGATGGCACCTATTCTGTCGTGCCCCGCATTTATGGAGGAGTTACTTCACCTGCCGACTTGAAGAAAATTGCTGCTGTCGCAGAGAAATACAATGTGCCTCTGGTGAAATTTACGGGTGGCCAACGTCTTGACCTGCTTGGTGTGAAGAAGGAGGATTTGCCGGGGATCTGGGCCGAGTTGGATATGCCGTCTGGATATGCCTATGGAAAGACGCTGCGAACGGTTAAGACGTGCGTAGGTAACACCTTTTGTCGCTTTGGCACTCAGGATGCTATGGGTATGGGTATCCGGTTGGAAAAGGCATTTGAACGTCTGAATGCGCCATCCAAAGTCAAACTGGCTGTATCTGGTTGCCCGCGTAACTGCGCTGAAGCGACGATCAAGGATTTGGGCGTCGTTGCTATTGACGGTGGCTGGGGGATCTACGTTGGAGGTAACGGCGGTATTAAGGTTCGGGCAGCTGAACTGCTTCGTACCGTTAAAACTGAGGATGAAGTGATGGAATGGACCGGTGCCTATCTGCAGTATTATCGCGAGCAGGCCAATTGGAACGAACGCACAGCCCATTGGGTGGAACGGGTCGGAGTTGAATCCATCAAACAGGCACTGGCGAATGCAGAGACGAGGAAACAACTGGTGACCAGAATTGAGGAGACGTTAAGCACGACGACTGATCCGTGGCACGAAATTATTCACAACGAAGAGCTGCGCAAAAATTTTGTGCAACTGCCGGAACTTAAGCCAGTACTGGAATAGGGGGCTGACAAAATGGAGACTAATACGACAACCAACAGAATCAGAATAGCTGATCTGAACGAAATAGACCGACGTGGAGCAAGGACAGTTCGCATTCATAATACAGAGATAGCTGTATTCCGTCTGAGCGATGGCAGCGTGCATGCGCTTGAGAATCGTTGTCCGCACAAAGGGGGACGGTTATCTGAAGGAATGATATGTGGCTCAGCGATCCATTGTCCGCTCCATGACTGGAAAGTTGACCTTTCCACTGGCCAGGTGCAAGAGCCGGATACTGGATGTGTGACTGCTTACCCCACGGAGATTGACAGTGAGAGCGGGGAGGTTTATATCGTAATCTAAGAGTTCTATGCGTATTGTGCTGGAGGTTCTGCTTTTTTTTCTTCTATATAATAGAAGGATCAAGGTGAAAGGCTTTGTTGAAGAAGTAGGCATCATTTTGATTGAAAAATAGGTTATTGACTAAACCTTAGTCAATAACCTATTTTCTTTTCACAGGATAACTGGATTTATCTCGAGACAAACAAAAAAGCCTTGAGTATCAAGGCTTTTGACGAATAGGACGGATGGGGATCGAACCCATGACCCTTACCCTGTCAAGATAATGCTCTCCCGCTGAGCTACCGTCCTGCGGTTACTAGATAATATCATGTATTAACCATATATGTAAAGTGGAAAAATAGAAGTCAGCCTGTACTTCATGAGCATTTATATATATAATTCGAATTTAGTGAGTTTGCAATCTGGAATTAATGATAGGGGGAACAGATGATGGCCGCAGAAATTATAAGTGTAACAACAGAGGAGCAGCTACAGGAGGCAATATCGATCCGTACCAAAGTGTTTGTCGAAGAGCAAAAAGTTCCTCTCGATTTAGAAGTTGATCATTATGACAAGCTGGGAGATACGGCCCATCATTTGCTAATTTGTGAACATGGTGAAATGGTGGCCACTGGTCGGTTGACATACTATGAGGAAGATACAGCTAAAATGCAACGTATTGCCGTTCTCAAGGAGCATCGTGCCGCAGGCTATGGACGTGTATTACTGCTAGCACTGGAGGAACGTGCACGTGAATTGGGGCTAAGATACTCGCTGCTAGATGCCCAATGTCAAGCCGAGAAGTTTTACGAAAAGCTCGGTTATGAGACGATCTCCGATGAACCTTTTGACGATGCGGGAATACCGCATGTACGTATGCGCAAAAAGTTGTAGTCGACAGCGTAAGGTGCATACAAATCTGTACAATGTGCATGCTAGTAAAAGTTCCTCCACTAAACTATGGATAAGGAGCGATACAGCATGGCTAATACAGAACGGGAGCAAATTACAGCAGTACGTAAAAACGGGGATGGCGACCTTGCGTCTTTTCAGACATCTACCGGTCGGATTTTAGATTATAGCCAAGCACTGAACGAGATTGAGGCAGGCTCAATTGCAGGCGTTAACGTGTTCAAGGCCAAGGATGGAAGCAAACGAATTCGGGGAGATGCCGATGGAGATCCTTCTAATAACCTGGATCAACTGCCATTGTTCTGACCTTAACTCGCAACATTAGAATGCAAGTTCATCATTATATTCAAGAACAGCAAGCCGCTTGGCTATCCTTTGTAGGAAAGCCAGGCGGCTTTTTGTTAATTGTTCAAGCTGTATTTAGCATGCTACTCTGCACGTTCCAACTCTGTAAGTTGATATACTCGTTGCTGCTCCAGAAAGGACATGACCCCTGCTTTCTCCCTGAACTGTTCCATATCATCACTATAGTGCATTAGATGAATCCGTTCTTGAAGAGATGGCGCCAAGCTTAGCAGCTCGTCCAATGTCGTATGGACTTCTCCAGCGCCTTGTAATTGAACCTCATGGAGAATACTCCGACATCCTCGTTCATGCACCAGATGATGAAGCAAATCAGGGTCAAAAACCATATCTGCACTATAAAAAAGGCGGTCATTAATGAATATGGAATAACTGTTTTTACCAGGAATATGCCTTGTAGGGATTAGCTCCACCTGAATACCGGATACTAATGTAGTGGGTACACCAGGCGTTATTACGTTTACCTCGAATACATCTTCAAGCTTGTCAATCATACCCTGCTGTGACATTCCGCCCTTGAGTGTATGCTCCCATAAAGGGTAGATTAGTGGTTCGGCAATATAAAGTAGAGGCTTGCAACGATGGAGAATGTTCATTTGAAAACCGAATTCCTCCAAACCTCCGACATGATCTGCGTGAATATGTGTGATTAAAATTGCGTCAATATCAGGCAAAGAGACGTCCATTTGGTGTAATGCTAAAGAAGCGGTTGTACCGCAATCGATCAGCAGTTTGCCTTCTCCGCTGTCCAGCAGCGCGTTGTTGTTGTAATAATGCTTGGCAAAGGCACTGCCTGTGCCAAGCATTTGTATCGTTAGGCTCATTATGGATTTATCCTCCAGACTTTGTGTACTAGGACTTCTACAGTCGTATTTTATCACCTATGCTACCGGAACTAAAGATTTGGCTCCTTGTGTAAAAACTTTGGACAATTTGTGAAACACAGCGCAACTTGTGCCGCTGAGCTAGGTATAAATGTACGACAGAAGGTTTTAAACAGATGATGATGGAGGGATTAGTAGTTATGAAATGGAGAAGAGTGATGGCCCTGATGATGGCCTTTTCAATAATGGGAGGGACCGCCATTTCGGCGGAATCCGCTAAGGACCAAGTGCAGTTGATTATTAATGGAGAAGTGTCAAAAGATGGTGCAGTTGTCATTGATGGGAAAACCTATGTGCCCATCCGTGATTTTAACGGACTTGTCAATTTTGATCCATCCGGTGGAAAAGTTGTTTTCGACCAGCCGAACGTGCATATGTTCCTGTTCAAGGGAGATACTGTGTTTGGTAACGTGAATAAAGGCAATAAAGTGAAATTTAATGTATTTAGTCAAATTGATACCTTGAAAACAGATATCTCCGGAGTAAAGGTAGCGATCACCGACCCTTCGGGCAATGTGAAGGATATTCAGTCTCAAGATATCAAAGGAGCGCAAAAGGATAACTTCTGGTTCCGTACGAACGACTTTACGTATGATTTCAAAACAGCAGGGAATTACCGGGTTGGTTTCTACATTAAAGAGAGCAAAGATGGCAGCTATACCCTGGTGTCCGAAAAAGTCATTACAGCGATAAATTAGGCATACCACAAATTGACCTGCACCCTTGATCATGTTACGATACGGGGGAAAATAAAACAATTTGAAGGTAGGTATTTCCATGAGTGATCACAAACATGAACACGGTGAAGCCTGCAACCACGATCATGACCACGAACATGAAGAAATGGTTCTTACGCTAACTGATGAAAATGGTAAAGATGTAGAAATGGTGCTGGTAGAGACCTTTGACGTAGAAGATCACATTTATGCTCTTCTGCTTGAGCGAGGCAATCCCGAAGCGGATGGCATTATTCTTCGTATGGAAGAAGAAAACGAAGAAATGGTGCTTTACAATATTGAGGACGAAGATGAGTGGAAACGTGTAGAAGCCGCATATAGCGAGCTTGTTGCCCAATACGAATAGAATTGGATGCAGCAGCTGTATAGCTCTTCAAGAAAAAAAGCCCCCGAACGGGGGCTCAGGCTGTCGAGAAACCCCCTGTTTTTTTGCAGGGGGTTTAAAACTGTCTTAGTGGTCTAAAAACTAGGGTCCTCAGATCGTTTTAAATCGATTTTTGTTTTAAAAGATGCGTCTCCCCATATAAAAATAGAATTGTCGAAAAGTCCTCTGGACTTTCTCGACACTCTGAGCCCCCGAACGGGGGCTTTTTTTCTTGACTATCAACATATTTTTTAAGCATGTGTTGACAGTTCAATATTATGAAATAGCGTCAGTTTCGACGATAACCTTCACCTGATGTACTGTTCGGTCCTCAGGTCCTTTAACAGGCAGGCCTACTTCTACGTGATCAACAATATAATCAATATTGTCCTGCGAAATAACTTCTCCTGGCAGTAAGATCGGAATACCAGGTGGATACACATAGATGAATTCTGCAATAATGCGACCTGCAGATTCCTTGAAAGGCACGATTTCCGTATCTCCATAAAAAGCGTCTCTTGGAATGAGGGAGAGCTGAGGGATATCCGGTATCTTTACAACTAGCTCATGCTCCTGACCTGTGGAATAGTGCAGAGAAGCCAGCTCACGCAGAGCTTTCAACAAAATTTCAATTTCCTCTTTGGTATCACCAGGGGTCACCAAACAGAGAATATTGTACATATCGCTAAGCTCAACCTCGATATTGTAGTGATCTCTCAGCCAATTCTCCACATCGTATCCGGTAAGGCCCAAATGGCGGATATGAACCGTAATTTTGGTTGGATCATAATCATAGGTAGCTTCCGTGCCAAGAATTTCGCTGCCAAAGCAATATAGCCCTTCAATCTTGTTGACCTCTGAACGACAATATTCAGCCAATTCCAGAGCGCGTTGTGCTATTTCATGACCGTTAAGGGCCAGATTACGTCGGGATGTGTCCAACGAAGCCAGCAGAATATACGAAGTCGACGTTGTTGTCAGCATACTGAAAATCGTTTGTACACGCTGTGGGTTAACGTATCCGTTTTTCGTATTTACATTCAGAATTGAGCTTTGAGTCAAGGAACCACCCAGCTTGTGAACGCTTGTAGCTGACATGTCTGCTCCCGCCTCCATGGCGGACATCGGTAGATCAGAGTGAAAATGAATCAGTACTCCATGAGCCTCATCGACCAGGACCGGCACATTATAGCTGTGAGCGAGATCTACAATTTCCTTCAAATCGGCGCACACACCGTAATATGTCGGGTTGATAACAAGGACGCCCTTGGCGTCAGGGTGGCGTTCCAATGCCCGGCGTACGGACTTGGTTGTAACCCCGTGGTGAATACCGAGATTCTCATCACTGACTGGAGAAATAAATACCGGCTTTGCACCAGCAAAGATAATGGCAGACATTATAGATTTGTGTATGTTTCGGGGTACAATAATTTTATCACCAGGTATGCAAATCGACATAATCATGGTGATGATGGCTCCGCTTGTCCCCTGTACACTGTAATACGTATAATCAGCTCCGAAGGCCTCTGCTGCAAGCTTTTGAGCTTCTTCGATGACGCCTGATGGCTGATGCAGATCGTCCAATGGAGCGATGTTGATCATATCTATGGAAAAGGCATTATCCCCCATAAATTCGCGAAATTCCGAATCAGCTCCCACTCCCTTTTTATGGCCTGGGATGTGAAATTGAACCGGGTTGCTCTGAGCATGCTTTTTCAAAGCAGTAAAAAGCGGGGTGTTGCTTTGATTCATTAGTGTTGTCACAACCTTTCGTGCAGGATTTCGACAATCCTGTGCAAGTGATAATAGAACAAAATTGAGTATAGCAGTTTGAAGTAGGAATGCAAGCGATTGAGGGCGCATTTATTTGCGAAAGAGTGGAGTAGGCTGATAACCCGGTCTATACAGCCAAAAAACGAAGGTGGAGGAAGTGAATTAGATGAGGCAAAATGGACGAAAAAAAGCTCCACAGCGGCTGTGGACTCCTTTTTTTAGCAAATTGTGGGTTTTGGTATTTCTGGTCGAATTTATGAAAGGATCTCTTCTGGTATCCATCCTGCCGGTATATATGGGAGAAACGCTTGGTTTGTCGGCCGGGATTATTGGTTTGGCCTTTTCACTTCAGTATTTTGGAGACAATGCGTTTCGGGCACCGGCGGGTTGGATGGCTGAACGGCTCGGCTACCGCGGAACGATGTCGACCGCACTGTTGTTTACGCTTGTAGCGATTATTATGCTGAGCGTATTGACAGAGCCCGTGTGGCTCGTCGTTGCGTGTCTGCTGCTCGGTCTGGGTACTTCTCCGCTCTGGCCTTGTGTTATGACCGGAACGACCGAAATGTCCGGGCCTAATAACAGCAATGGCGCGGCGATGGGCACACTGGAAATTGCGTCTATGGGTGGAACGGGATTGGGTCCGCTCGTTATGAACTTTGCCATATCCCACTATGGGCATTCTTACGGCATGGTGTTCATGATTTTGATAGGATGCAGTATTGTATTGTTGTTGGTTGCTCTTATGCTGCCAGGACCGAAAAGGTCTCCTGATAAAGGTGACCTCGAACAGAGCGCTCTAGTGTCGTCTGATGGGTACACAAAGCAGAAACAGCAAATTCTGAAAGGAATCCAGGAGACGATCGGTGTGCTCAAAACAAAGCTTAACGTCAATCCGTTAATTTACCCGGCGCTATTTTTGCAGTCTTTTGTTATCGGTTTGATCAGCCCCGTACTGACGCTGTACGCTCGGACGGACCTCGGGATTTCACCAAACCTGTACAGCGTGCTTCTGATTGCAGGCGGTGGGGTGACTGTGCTGGCACTGATCCCTTGTGGCAAGTTGGTCGACAGACTTGGAACGGAGTATTTTCTACATGTTGGCTTTTTGCTAGCCGGAATTACGCTGTTTTTCTTCTCAATCGTTCGATCTATTCCGCTGGTGTTTGTATCCGTGGCGCTTATTGGTTTGGGATATGCGCTCATTTTGCCTGCATGGAACACCTTTCTTGCCCGATTGATTCCGGAAAGCGAGCGAGCAACGGTGTGGGGCTTTTTTTTAACACTTCAAGGCTCCGGCATGGTTATAGGCCCGCTCGTTTCAGGAGTGCTATGGGACCGTGTCGGACACACCGCTCCATTTATCATCAGTGGAGTCGTCATGCTGCTCATGTTTGGCTGCCACCTGGCTCTGGCGCGCAATCCACGTAGGAAGACTGTAAAGGCCTGAACAGCGCCTTGAAAAGCGGCGAGGGCTACTCTTTCGAGAAAGACATTCGGTACAGCGGCAGCAAATGCTCAAAGGTAGAACGCACTGCCTGTAATAATGCAGCCCCGTCGCTGGCAAGTGGATCTTCTCGGTCAATACGGATTCCACACATGACCTCCGCTTTTTTTACCTGTTGCAGCTTATGGATGATCGTTTGAAAATCTTCATTATCCATGTGTTGTTGTTCTGTGCCTTCCGGAGCCATATGATCCATGGACCAGTAAAAATGATCAGGCAGGTTAGAGCGCACATCGCTCAGATTGGCTTCGAGTGCCTGGGCAAATGTAGCTTTGTTAGGACTTTCATAAATAATTGCAAAAATAACGAATAGGTGGGTAGCGAACATACCTACCTCAAAATGCGGCAGCGCCTTGTACCCGCGCTTATTTGCCGCCCAGGCTACCCAAGTATCTTTGGGGGGATTGACTTTGCGTCGTGCATGCTTGGCGACGTGAACGTGCATAGGCTCTCCACATAAGTCCGTCAGAAATGGGGCTAATTCCTCGCCAATTGCCTCCAGCTTGGGCCGAACCTGCTGAATCAGCACTTCCATACGAGGCTCCAATCCCGGTATTTCAAAAACATCGAAGTCCTTTGCAGTAAATCCACTAAATGTCATTCCTTTTCCTCCTGTAACTGGGTTAAGCCATAACGTGTGGCGTAATATGTCCAATTATAGCATAATGCCGCCGGGCTTGGCCGACTTTAGACTAGGTTTGAAACAAGCATATAAGGCAAAAGTAGGATTGTTCGCTGTTACTCATAAAAATAGGTCAAATAACCAAGTACCCTTACATAAAATGAAGTATAAAATAGAGCAAGGGAAGATCAAGCGGGAAAGCCGCAGGCTTGCTGTAGCCGGACTTCTTGAATCGGACTTGAAAAAGGAGGGAATGCCGTGAACAAGGGCTGTGAGGTAGAATATTGCAATCTAGAGCTCCGGTTTAGCCGTCGGCATATCCATAATCTGATCAAGGATTTGATATCGGAAGGGTATTCGCTGTACTGGAGCGAGGATGAGTCGTATCTGGTTTTGTCGGTGAGAACCGGGCGTAAGCTGGTGAAGCTCCGTTTTCAACAGCTGCGCACAGGACACTACAAGTTGGCTGGAGATTATGTAATCCGCGATGCCAAGCTGGCTGAGTGGTTGGAGAAGCTGATTGGAAGCACCCGAGGTCATGCCATTGTCAAAAGAGTCAAGGATCATCATATTTTGGTAGAAAATATTTTGTTTGGTGAGGTCATTCGTCTGGTCGAGGTTACAGGCTTTAAGCAGCGTGTCATTTATCAGAAGGGACCGGTGCTGTCCGCACAGGAAATGGAGGATATGTACGCTTCCAATGAAGGAGAAACCCGACTGCTGCTGCTTAAAATGGAAGTGGACGATGAATTGGAGAAGCTCTTCATAGCGATGACAGACGGAGATACGGCTAAAATCGGGAATTGCCATGAACGCCTGCAAACGCTATCCCACCAACTGCTGATGATGGAAGCGTAGTACATCTGAACACCTCATGTAAATGGGGTGTTTTGATCTGTGAATAGACAGGGGTTCACTTCTTACATCAAAAACGTTAAAATAGAAGTGCACGTGTTCCGATTCACATAAAGTGTAATGCGGTAAAGCGGCGATATAGAAGACAAAATATGTTGCAAAGGATGAGGAACCAGATGGCAAAACAGCAAATTGGTGTGATCGGCCTGGCGGTAATGGGTAAGAATTTAGCCCTTAACATTGAGAGCAGAGGCTTCACCGTCTCGGTTTTTAACCGCTCTCCAGAAAAAACGCACGATCTTATCAAAGAAGCAGAAGGTAAAAAACTGACGGGTACTTTCTCTATTGAAGAATTTGTGAACTCATTGGAATCCCCCCGTAAAATCCTGATCATGGTTCAAGCTGGTAAAGCAACAGATGCCACGATTGAACAGCTTGTGCCTCATCTGGACAAGGGCGACATTATTATAGACGGAGGCAATGCCTACTTCCCTGATACACAGCGCCGCAGCAAGGAGCTGGAGGAAAAAGGACTTCGCTTTATTGGTACAGGCGTATCCGGTGGTGAAGAAGGTGCCTTGAATGGTCCTGCTATCATGCCGGGTGGACAAGAAAGTGCCTATAAACTGGTAGAGCCGATTCTAACGGCAATCTCTGCTAAAGTGGAAGGCGACCCTTGCTGTACATATATCGGTCCTGACGGTGCTGGTCACTATGTAAAAATGGTGCATAACGGTATCGAGTACGGCGACATGCAATTGATCGGTGAAGCGTATCACTTGTTGAAATCAGTCCTGAATGTGAATGCGGAAGAGCTTCATGAAATCTTCACGGAATGGAATAAAGGGGAACTGGACAGCTACCTGATCGAAATCACAGCTGACATTTTCTCTCAGTACGATGCTGAAACAGGCAAGCCAATGGTAGACGTTATCTTGGATGCTGCTGGTCAAAAAGGTACAGGTAAATGGACAAGCCAAAGCGCGCTGGATCTGGGTGTGCCATTGTCCATGATTACCGAATCCGTATTCTCCCGCTTCTTGTCTGCTATGAAAGACGAGCGCATTGCGGCAAGTAAAGTGCTGAGCGGTCCTAATGCTGAGTCCTTCAGCGGCGACAAAAAAGAATTTATCGAAAGTGTACGTAAAGCACTGTTTGCAAGTAAAATCGTGTCCTATGCTCAAGGTTTCGCTCAAATGCGTGCAGCTTCCGATGAATATGATTGGGATTTGAAATACGGAAAAATCGCTATGATCTTCCGCGGCGGTTGCATTATCCGCTCGCAATTCCTGCAAAACATCAAGGATGCATATGACCGCGATCCTGCCTTGAAAAACCTGTTGCTGGATTCTTACTTCAAAAATGTAGTTGAAACGTATCAAGATGCATGGCGTCAAGTGATTTCCGTGGCTGTATCCCAAGGTATTCCAGTGCCTGGCTTCTCCAGCGCGCTTGCATACTATGACAGCTACCGCACTGAGCGTTTGCCAGCAAATCTGCTGCAAGCACAACGTGACTACTTCGGTGCCCATACGTTCAAACGTGTGGACAAAGAAGGCGTATTCCATCATCAATGGTTCTAATGAACGGACGGATATGCATGAATAGCATTATGTAATACAACGGAAGCTTTTTTGCCCTATGGGTAGAAGAAGCTTCCGTTTTTTAATTTATAATTATGGATACGATTATGATGGCAGTAGAGGATTGTGTAATCTTTTGGCGCTATGGTATGATAGGGACAAAATATTTTAATGCATTACCGCGTCTAAGCTTTGAGTCAAAACAAAAAAGACGAGAAGGTTCCCGTCTCTTTTGTTAAGTAGGTTTCTATTGCTCCTGTGACCATTGCAGCATGCCGCCAGTCATGTTAGTACAGCCTTCATAACCTAGCTGCTGTAGATATTCGCAGGCTCGTTCACTGCGGTAACCGCTCCGGCAAATAAAGATAATTTCACCGGTGCGTTCAATTTCTTCAAGACGACCCGGAAGCTGTCCGAGCGGAATGTGCTTGGCACCTTCAATCATGCCTTCCGCTACTTCTTCCGCTTCGCGGACGTCGATTAATTGCAATTGCTCTCCTGCTTGCAGACGTGCGCGCAACTCAGAAGGTTCAATCAGGGCGATTTGCGTCATGGCCGGACCTCTTTTCTGATATATATTGGGTGCTACGTATGTTTTTGACGTGTGCAAAATGTCACACACACTCTATGTATGATAGCTAAGCTATCTCCGGGCTGTCAATCCGCTTAATCCTAAAGGCAGGTATAGATTAATTAACCGGCGGGATTCACTCGGGTGACCTAGATTAATATTTCTTATTTTTTGGGTGGAGAAATGAATGCTACAACTTGTATAATTAACGTAAAATAGGATGGTTTGAACTGAAAAGGAGCATGTACATTATGGATGTTATCGTTAGACCTACCCCTTCTTTGCAAGGAGAGATTGGGGCCCTGTCCTCCAAAAACTACACTACTCGTTATCTGCTCACTGCGGCACTTGCTGAGGGACAAAGTACCATTTATTATCCAGCCCATAGTGAAGACAGTGATGCTATGCGTCGTTGTATCGCCGATTTGGGTGCAGTATTGGAAGAGGATGATGAAAAAATAGTGATTACAGGCTTTGGTAGCCATCCTCAGGCTGTGAAGGAATTGAATGTGGGAAACGCAGGAGCGGTGCTCCGTTTTTTGATGGGTATTGCATCTCTATGTCCGGATGTTACATTTGTTAATACATATCCCGACTCATTGGGCAAGAGACCACATGATGATTTAATCGATGCACTGGGGCAACTGGGCGTGAAAGTAGATCATCGTGAAGGTAAGTTGCCCATTCGTATTCAGGGTGGTCAGGCGAAGGGTGGTAAAATTCAGGTGTCCGGCTCGGTTAGCTCACAATATTTGAGCGCCCTGCTATTCCTTACGCCTTTACTGGAGGAAGACAGTGAAATCGAAGTGCTGCATGATTTGAAATCTAAGGTGGTCATTGGGCAGACTCTGGAGGTATTGCAAGAGGCTGGTATTATCATTCATGCAAGCGATGATTACATGTCTTTCCGTGTCCCGGGGCGGCAATCCTACCAGCCACGTACGTATACGGTACAGGGAGACTATCCAGGGAGTGCAGCGGTGCTGGCGGCGGCTGCAGTAACGAATTCCGATGTTACCATCCATCGTCTTAAAGAGCAGAGCAAACAGGGAGAACGCGCTATCGTAGATGTGCTGCGTATGATGGAAGTGCCACTGACACATGAGAACGATACCGTCGTTGTGAAGGGCAATGGCCGATTGAAAGCTGTTGAGTTTGACGGTGATGCTGCAACAGACGCTGTGCTTGCAATGGTGGCTGCGGCTGTATTTGCTGAAGGCACGTCCCGTTTTTATAACGTGGAGAATTTACGGTATAAGGAATGTGACCGCATTACCGATTATTTGAATGAGCTGACCAAGGCTGGTGCTCGGGTAGAAGAACGTCAAGCGGAAATTATCGTACATGGCAGACCGGAGGGTGTCGAAGGTGGCGTGGAAATTAACGCGCACTTTGATCACCGTGTTATTATGGCCTTGACGATTGTTGGTTTGCGCGCACAGAAGCCGTTAGTGATTAAGGACGCACATCATGTCGCCAAATCGTATCCGCAGTATTTTGACCATCTAACGACGCTTGGTGCTTCTGTAGAATGGGTAAAATAAAAACAAACGAAGATACGAATAGGAGGGAACAGAATGGCTTTTGAAAATCCGTCGAGAGAAGAGATTAAAAGCATTTTGGAACAAGTAGGCAATATTGCGGTTGTTGGTTTGTCTGATAAATCGGACCGTACCTCATACATGGTTTCTTATGCCATGCAGAAGCGGGGATACCGTATTATTCCAGTTAACCCTGCGGCGGCAGGGCAAACGATTCTTGGGGAGACTTGTTATGCCAGCCTTGCTGAAGTATCTGAGCCTGTGGAGCTGGTCAATGTATTCCGCCGCAGTGAATACTGTGCAGAGGTTGCGCGTGAAGCAGCTGCTATTGGAGCTAAGATTTTGTGGCTTCAACAGGGAATTATAAGCCAGGAAGCCGCTGACATTGCGCAGGAGCATGGAATGACGGTTATTATGGATCGTTGCATTAAGGTGGAGGACTCAGTGACCCAAGCAGTACGTAAAGGATAAACATGGATCAGTGATCTGTGCTATACGCAGATGAATAAAAACCTTCTTCCCTTGCTTCACAGGGTTGAAGGTTTTTGGTGCGAAACGAGGAATATGGTACAGTATATTATACTTTCAGGAATCCATATAATGTATGTATGTCTTGATGATGAAATTGCTCTAAACGGATTCATAGTGTTATCTGTTGTGATGATAAATTTTTTGACCTGTAGTAGCGTAAATAAATATTTTGGCAGATGGAATCATTGCTTTGACAAAAGTATTTATTCGGCTTACCATCAGGGATAGAAAGGAGAGGAATGCCATGAATTGGCTCGGATCCTTACAACAGCTCGGTCGTGCTGTCATGCTCCCGACGATGGTGCTACCAGCCGCTGCAATATTGCTAAGTCTCGGCAGCCTTCCTTGGTCCACATGGGGATTCCCTATGGTGTCTGATATGGCAAATGCGGCTGGACACGGGATTTTTTATTTTTTGCCATATTTATTTGCGGTTGGTGTTGCCCTGGGTATGTCGAATCAGGCAGGTCAGGCGGGACTGGCAGCATTGGCTGGTATGGCTATATACGATCAGGTCACATTGAGATTTGGAAACGGACTCATTCAACCGGCGACGCTCATTGGTATCATTTTGGGGGTCATTTCAGGGGTGGCCTATAATCGCTTCAAAAGCATCAAATTGCCCGAGGTGCTTCAATTTTTTGGAGGTACCCGATTTGTTCTGCTGCTTATTGGTCTCTTCTCGGCTGTGTTTGCAGGACTCATGCTAATTATTGCCCCACTCATACAGAGAGGGCTGCAATTTATAGTAGGTCTGGAATCAAGCTTGGGCGGCTTTGGACTGTTTATCTACGGTATTCTATACCGGTTGCTGGCGGCCTTTGGTCTTCACCATCTGCTTAATAATATTTTTTGGTTTCAACTGGGTACATATAAAACGCCGTCTGGCAACGTTGTACAGGGCGATTTACCCCGGTTTTTTGCTGGCGATCCGACAGCGGGCTATTTCATGTCCGGGTTGTTCCCCATTATGATGTTTGCCATCCCTGCCATTGCGCTGGCGATCATTCAGGAAGCGCGTGAAGATTTGAAGCCAAAGGTGCAAAAAACATTTTTGACAGCTGCGCTTGTTTGCTTTTTTACTGGAGTGTCGGAACAGATTGAGTTTGCCTTTTTGTTTGCTGCTCCTTATTTGTTCCTCGTTCATGCAGTTATGTCTGGGCTGGCCATGTGGCTTACCTTTGAGCTGGATATTCATCACGGATTTTCCTATTCGGCGGGTTTTATAGATTATGTCCTTAATTTTCATCTCTCACATAACGCCTGGTTGTTAATTCCAGTGGGGGTGGCGTACGGGCTTGTGTATTATGTACTGTTTCGATGGGCTATCCGGCGGTTCCGTATTCCAACTCCTGGGCGGGAGGAAGGTTCAGTTCTGGAGGATTGGGCCGGCAATATTCCTTATAGTGCTCCGCTTATTTTGGAAGCACTTGGCGGGAAGGAAAATATTGTGCAGGTAGAGGCCTGCATCACACGTTTGCGGCTGACCGTCCACAATGACAGGCTGATTGATACCGGAGCGATGAAGGCTTTGGGATCGGCCGGACTTATCAATCTGGGTGGGGGTAATTTGCAGGTTGTATTCGGAACGTATTCAGAACTGATTCGTGAGGAAATCGCGAAGCTGATGGAGCGTGATCTCCCTCAAATTTTGTTCAACGCTCCTGTACATGGAAAAATGCTACCGATTCATGAAGTGCCTGACAAAATTTTTGCGACGAAGCTGGTCGGGGACGGTGTTGCTTTTGTTCCTGAACGCGGTGAACTTGTTTCTCCGGTGTATGGTACTGTGATGCATTTGTATCCGACTATGCACGCTTTAGGCATCTCCACACGAGAAGGACTTGAAGTTCTACTTCACATCGGGATTGATACTTCACAGCTAAAAGGGAATTTTACTGCTATGGTAGAAGCAGGCGATACGGTGGAACCGGGGCAATTGCTGATCAAATTTGATTTGCAGGCGCTGCGAGAGCAAGCTCCATCGCTGGTGACTCCTATGGTCATCACGAATCCGGATCGCGTCAAGTCGTGGAGCTTTGCTCCGTTTAAAACAGTGAAAAAAGGTCAGGCCTCGGTAATGTCCGTTGTGCTGCATGACAGGAATGTTGGAGGGGTAGAAACATGATAGAAGGCATCGGCGCCGCAGCAGGTGTGGCAATCGGGAAGGCATTTGTCCTGCCGAGCTGGGAGTGGGATTTACCTGATCAAAAAATGGATGCGGTAGATCTTGCAAAGGAATTTGAACGTTTGTATGAAGGGATACGCACATCCAAAAGTGAAATCCAGTTTATTAAGGATGAGTTTCGAGAGATGGTGGGGCCAGAAGAATCCAGCATCTTTGATGCTCATCTTGCGATATTGGAAGATCCGGAATTCATGAATGAAATTCGTGGAATTATTGAGCGTCAGTACAAGGCGGCCGAGGTGGCCGTGAAGGAAGCCATTGATCATTTTGTGACAATGTTTGATTTACTGGACGATGAATATATGAAGGAGCGGGCAATTGATATCAAAGATGTGGGGAACCGGTTGCTCAAGCATTTGCTAGGTGCACCGGAGGTGACTCTTCCCAAGGACACACAGCCCTATATTCTGGTAGCCAAGGAGCTTTCACCCTCCCAATCGGCACACTTGAATCCTAGCTATGTTTTAGGGATTGTAACTATGAATGGTGGTAAAACTTCGCATTCTGCGATCATGGCCCGTGCACTTGGTATTCCACTTGTTTCAGGACTGGAGAGCAATCTGAATTTGCCCGTTCAAACGGGAGACATGATGGTTGTGGACGGAGACCTGGGCAAAGTTTATGTGAATCCGGAAAAAACGGTAACTGATCATTATAAAATTTTGCGCGACGAGCAGCGACGCAGAAAAGAGCAGCTTCAGGTACTTGCTTCTGTAGATGCCGTGACCAAGGATGGAACCACCCTGAGGCTGGCGGCAAATATTAGTTCCATTAAAGAGCTGGAGGCAGCTTTGAAGCATGGCGCTCAAGGTGTAGGACTGTTCCGCACGGAATTTTTATACATGGATCGCAAATCTGCTCCAGATGAAGAGGAACAGTATGAAGTATATCGGCTGATAGCGGAAAAGGCAGGAAACCACTCCGTAGTCATCCGTACATTGGATATCGGTGGAGATAAGCCGTTGGACTATCTTCAACTACCAGAGGAAGAAAATCCTTTTCTAGGTTACCGTGCTATACGGATCAGTCTGGATTGGAAGGAATTGTTTAAAACCCAGTTGACTGCAATTTTGCGAGCCAGTGCAATGGGAAATATAAAGGTAATGTATCCGATGATTTCATCCGTGGAGGAGGTCCGCCAGGCAGATGCTCTTTTGAAGGAGGCTATGGCGGATTTGGATGCAAGAGGGCTTGCCTATAATCCGAACATTCAGCGAGGAATTATGATTGAGGTACCGGCTGCGGCGATGATCGCTGATTTATTGGCAGCTGAAACAGATTTTTTTAGTATCGGAACGAATGATCTGGTTCAGTATGTGCTGGCTGTAGACCGTATGAATGAGCAGATTGCACATATGTACCATCCATACCATCCAGCTGTACTTCGAATGCTGCGCATGACTGCACAAGCGGCACATCAAGCAGGAATTGATGTGAGTGTATGTGGTGAGATGGCTGGAGATGAACGGTCCGTTCCTCTTTGGCTGGAACTGGGGATACATCAACTCAGCATGTCTCCCCAATCATTATTGCGGGTCAAGCATCGTGTGCTGAATACGACTGCATCTGAGGCAAAGACAGTCGCTCAGGTTTGCTTTGGCATGTCCACTGGTGCGGCGATCGAAGACAAGCTCACTGCAGCTAATGTCAGCTGCACTCCGGCCGGGCCTGGACGGCAGTAATATGTAATGTCCGTATACATCTTCAGGAGGAGCCGAACTCCGTACTGTTAGGTTTGTCGTAGCAAACCATAATGGCGTAGCATGGTTTAGATGAAAAAGAACCTTCAAAAAATGAATAAAGTGGTTTTGAAGGTTCTTTTTTTCATCTTGTTGACAACCTCTTGTGATTATGGAAAATTCATAATTAGCAATTATCCTGATTCCATTAGATTGGGTTATTCAAGCCCTGAGTGTCAGGACTTATTCTCTTATTTCCGGGTGTTATCTGCTAACAAATCGCAGAACGCTTTTCCGTAAGGTGGAAGATCAGGTGGCCGACGAGCAGATACAATATGTCCATCCGTTACAACTGCCTCATCCTTCCAAATAGCTCCTGCATTCTCCATATCATCACGAATACCTGGTGTGGAGGTTACCGTAACACCATCCAAAATTTTAGCAGAGATCAGTACCCAGCCTGCATGGCAGATTTGTCCAATCGGCTTATGAGCAGCATGAAACTCCTGTACGAGTTGGATTACTTTGGGATAGCGGCGCAGTTTATCAGGTGCCCAACCGCCAGGGACGAGAATCCCGTCATAATCACTGCTATTCAGTTCCTCAAAGGCATATTCCGCTTCAGCAGGTACGCCATATTTTCCAATATATTTTTTACCCTTTTCCGCACCGGCTAAATGCACTTCTGCGCCTTCTTCACGAACACGGTAAATCGGATACCACAGCTCCAGATCCTCGAATTCCTCATCCACTAGGGCGATAACCTTTTTTCCGGCAAGTCTTGACATCCAACCATCCTTTCGTGCGTCACATGATGACACCTCTGTTTTGTAATCTGTACTTTTACATCTTAAGAAAAAGAACGCCCGAAGTCCATTCCTTCGCAGATTCTTATGTTAGTAGTCTGCTCTTTAACAGCAATTGTCGTCAATTTCCGACCCGCCAAAGCTTTGGTAATTTGTTCATAGCTGCAATCTGTGGAAGGATTTGAGGTCCCAAAGTCGAAATAAAACAAGGTATGATAGATTTAATGGAGTTAACAAATATTTATTAGACTAGTAGATAGATATATTTGGATTCTGACGAGATCCTCGTATAGTTTGATCCTACGTAATGAGGTGGTTAAATGCATAAGCAATGTCAATGTGGCAAACCGATGGGACTGGAACTGCGAAAGGTAATCTATGCGGGCAAGGTTGAAATTTTGCACGTCCCTGTATTCTCATGCTCGTCATGCTTTTCCAGTGAGGTTTTGCAGCATGTGACGAAAGACATTAAGGCACTATTACAAAGTCTAGAGAGCAAACCTACGGCACGGAGAATATCTTTTGCTCGCAACAATGAACTGGCAGAAATCATTCGCAAGCTTGTACTGGAGGAAGCGGACAATCCCAATGTGGATTGGCAATCTGCTTTGGAGGAGCGGATGGAGCTTCGAATTAATCTCTTATTGGATCTTTATCGCTATGCGAGAAGTCTGGGAGACGAAGATTGGATGAATGATGTAGAGAAAAAATTGGTTCAATTATCCGGTTTTACCAGTAAATCGGTATTTACGAATACAAAAAACTAAAAAATATGAAAATTTTCATGGTCACCATTGGATTTTACATGTTCTTTTTGTTACGATGAGAATAGGCCATACGACAAGACACAGAAAGGAATGTATATCCAATGGCGACGATGACAAAAATGACTACTGTTCAACAATTAAATACGGCTCTGGAAGCGTCATCAGACAAGCCGTTGCTTCTCTTTAAACATAGCACACGTTGTCCGATAAGTGCAGGCGCATATCAGGAAGTGGAGTCCTATTTGCATGGCGCTCCCAACGAAAATATTGAATACGGTATCATTTATGTAGTAGAAGATCGGCCGGTGTCCAATGAAACCGCGGACAGGCTTCAGGTGAAGCATGAATCCCCGCAGGCCATTTTAATCAAGGACGGAGAGGCTGTTTGGCATACATCCCATTCGAATATTACAGCCCGTGCACTCCACGATCATCTCACATAGATAAATGTGTGCTGTCGTTGCATAAAGTAGTATTTTGTCGTATCATGGTTCTAATTAGTTGATCTAGGATTCGGTTGAAAATTTATTGGCAATGGAGAGAAGGAATGTGACGGTAACGATCTATGATGTAGCTCGCGAAGCTGGTGTCTCAATGGCCACAGTGTCCCGCGTAGTTAACAATAATCCTAATGTGAAACCTCAGACCCGCAAGAAAGTGTACGAAGCGATTGAACAATTGGGATATCGTCCAAATGCGGTCGCTAGAGGTCTGGCCAGCAAGAAGACAACGACCGTCGGCGTGGTTATACCGGATATATCGAACTCAATTTTTGCAGAAATTGCGCGCGGTATTGAAGATATAGCGAATATGTATCACTATAATATTATTTTGTGTAATGCCGACAAGCGAAAAGAAAAAGAGATTCGTGTCATCAACACATTGCTTGAAAAGCAAGTGGATGGTCTTCTGTTCATGGGTGGTACAGTAACGGACGAGCATATTCAGGCGTTCCATACAGCTGCGGTCCCTATTGTTCTATGTGCAACGAGTGATGAAAAAGGAAGCTATCCTTCGGTCGATATCGACCATGAAGCCGCTGCTTATGATGCAGTAAACACGTTGATCCGCCATGGACACCGTCAAATCGCAATGATCAGTGGTACGCTTCAAGACCCTGCAAACGGCTATGCACGTTTCCAAGGTTACAAGAGAGCACTGGAAACAGCCGGAATTGATTATCAGGAGGATCTCGTGCGAATCGGGAACTACCGTTATGAATCCGGTGTCGAGGCAATGAAATATTTTCTCGGCCTAAAGAAGAAGCCAAGTGCGATTTTTGCTGCTACGGATGAGATGGCAATTGGTGCAATCCACAGTATTCAGGATGAGGGATTGAAAGTTCCTGATGATTTTTCAGTAATCAGTGTCGACAATATTCGTATGGCCTCTATGGTTCGTCCTCAGCTGACAACCGTCGCGCAACCGATGTACGATTTGGGTGCGGTAGCGATGCGTTTGCTGACCAAGCTGATGAAAAAGGAAAACGTGGAGAACCCTCGCGTTATTTTGCCGCATGAAACTATTTTGCGGTTGTCAGTTAATTATTTAGACTAGACGCAGTGCTGAATAGGATATACCTTCGTTGAAAGCTCCTTTGATGGAGCTTTTTTCGCGGATATAAAGCTTCTTATGGACATCATCATCAAACCAAGAATAGAGGGATGCGTAATGAGCCGACTTTACGGATTAATGGGTGCTATGGATGAAGAAATTGAATTGCTGCTGGCAGCGATGACGGAAGCAAGCAAGACGGTCAAGGCTGGAATCACATACACTACAGGAATCATTCACGGGCAAAGAGTCGTTGTCTGCAAATCCGGTGTAGGCAAGGTTAATGCTGCGGTAACAACACAAATCCTGATTGATCATTTTGGTGTAGAACAGATTATATTTACGGGAGTGGCAGGGGCAGTTCATCCCGATTTAAACATTGGGGATATTGTCATCTCATCAACATGTATGCAGCATGATATGGATGTAACGCCTTTGGGTTATGCCAGAGGGGTCATTCCTTATCAGGACACCTCAGAGTTTGTGGCTGATCCCGAGCTTGTAAGTCTAGCTGAGCAAGCCTGCAAATCATTTGGCGATCGTTATATTGTCGGCAAGGTACTTTCTGGCGATCAATTTGTTGCAAGTCGTGAGTTAGTGACTGCATTGCATCAGGAAATGGACGGTGCTTGTACCGAAATGGAAGGTGCAGCTGTGGCTCAGACAGCTCATATGAACGCTGTGCCTTATGTTGTCCTACGGTCTATGTCAGATAAGGCTGATGGATCGGCTCACGTTAATTATGCTGAATTTACGGTAGAAGCTTCACATCGTTCGCATCGTATTGTAGAGTTCATGCTCAAGCATTTGGGCTAATGGTATAATTTTTTAATACATGAATCTTCGGACAAACCGGATATGGTCAAACTGCTCCTGTGATGCAAGGGGCACATCCTTTCCCATTCGTACCATCAGACAGTTAGCAGGATGTGAACATATTTCAGGATCATCCGTGGCGTACCAGACCATATCTACAGTTTTCATCAGACGTTCCATCATGCGGCGGTATTCCCATACGGAGAGACCGCTGCCTTTTAAATCCCAATGCCAATAGTATTCGGTCGTAAAAATAATATAGGATTCAAGCTGGCCGTCCTCAAAGGCAATCCGAATCATTCTGCTACCCAGGCCCAGACCACGATAGTCATCGGCTACCTCAACAGCTCCAAGTTCCAGTAAATCCTTCATGCCAGCTTCCGACCAGCGCTCCATCTCATCTGGGTAATGAAAAGTAACATATCCCAGGAGAGTTTCCCCGTTGTGGGCAATGATAATTCTGCCTTCTGGCAGTTCCGAAATATCCACTAATGCATCGAACTGTTCCTTTGGTTTGCGAAAGGCATCTAATTGCTTGTGCATTTGAAATGAACGCAGTTGATCCGCGGATACGGGGCCTTCTACATAGATTGTTTGTCCGTTATGATCCAGCGTATCCAAGTGGTACAGTTTTAAATGCTGCATGCGTACGCCCTCCTTGTTCGCCATAAGCTCGTTCCTCATATCCCCTACTTATAGCAAAAAAACAATTAAATGAAAAGGATGGTCGTCACATCCTGACCTATGATATACTGTTTTAGACATAAAATGTTCACAATTTAAATCAATCAGTAAACCAAAGGGCTTCATCTGCTTTATTGATTTTGTAAGCGTTATCTTGTTCTGTGTGATTCTCATTAATCTATTGTGAGGAGGCTGAACGTATGAAGTTTGAAGAACTCCAGACTGTAGTTCCCACATCCAACATGGGCCCGTATGAACAAGCTTACAACAACTTTCAGTGGGAAGATGCAGAGCGTCATTTTACGTGGTATGAAACAGGCAAGGTAAATATGGCACATGAAGCCATTGATCGACATGTACAGGAAGGACGAGGGGAGAAAGCGGCACTATTGTATTGTGACGCAAACCGTCATGAAACCTACACCTTCTCTCAGCTTCGTGCTAGCTCTAACAGGTTCGGAAATGTGCTTCGCAAATACGGTATTGGTAAAGGGGAGCGGGTGTTTATTTTCATGCCGCGTTCACCCGAGCTGGTTATTAGTTTACTTGGTGTTCTAAAGGTAGGGGCTGTTGTCGGTCCATTGTTTGAGGCGTTTATGGAAACTGCGGTTAAGGATCGATTGGAGGATAGTGGGGCAGTAGCATTAGTGACCACACCTGCGCTTCTGTCACGGGTAAAACGTGAGGAGCTTCCTGAGCTGCGACATATTTTTGTGGTTGGTGATATGGATGAACGCGAGCAGGGAATTATCGATTTTGAGACAGAAATGCTCACATCCTCAGAGGAACTTGAGCCAGAATGGTTGAATCGTGAAGATGGATTAATTATTCACTATACATCAGGCTCAACAGGCAAGCCCAAAGGCGTGTATCATGTGCAAAATGCAATGATTCAGCATTACTATACTGGGAAAATGGTGCTGGATTTGCGAGAAGATGATGTGTATTGGTGTACTGCTGATCCTGGCTGGGTCACGGGAACATCATACGGTATTTTTGCTCCATGGCTAAATGGAGCGACGAATGTCATTCGTGGGGGGCGTTTCAGCCCGGAAGACTGGTACCGCACGATTGAGCGTCACGAAGTGACCATATGGTATAGTGCTCCTACAGCGTTTCGGATGCTGATGAGCGCAGGGGAGCAGGTTGTTTCCAAATATGATCTTAGCAGTCTGCGGCATGTTTTATCCGTTGGGGAACCGCTGAATCCAGAAGTGGTGCGATGGGGATGGCAAGTGTATACACAACGCATTCATGATACTTGGTGGATGACAGAAACAGGAGCACAGTTGATCTGTAATTACCCTGAGCTGCCGATTAAGCCAGGTTCGATGGGAAAGCCACTCCCAGGTATCCAGGCTGCTATTTTGGACGACAGAGGGCAGGTGTTGCCTCCTAACCGGATGGGCCACTTGGCGATCCGTACACCATGGCCATCCATGATGAATCGTATATGGAACAATCCGAACAAGTTTCAGGAATATTTCCGCTTTCCCGGTTGGTATGTATCGGGTGATTCAGCTTACATGGATGAGGACGGATATTTCTGGTTTCAGGGTAGGATTGATGATGTCATTAACTCCTCCGGGGAGCGCATCGGCCCTTTTGAGGTGGAGAGCAAGCTTCTGGAGCATCCTGCTGTAGCGGAAGCCGGAGTTATTGGAAAACCAGATACCGTGCGGGGAGAGATTATCAAAGCTTTTGTTGCACTGCGTGAAGGCTATGCACCGTCTGAAGCTTTAAAGCAGGACATCTATCGCTTCGTTAAGGAAGGGCTGTCTGCTCATGCTGCTCCACGCGAAATTGAGTTTAAGGAAAAGTTACCCAAAACCCGTTCCGGTAAAATTATGAGACGCGTGTTGAAAGCCTGGGAGCTTAACCTTCCTACAGGTGACTTATCCACCATAGAGGATTGAAGTGCTCTGCATATTAGAATTAAAAAAGGGAGTCTCCAAAGCCTTAATGGCTAAGGGGACTCCCTTTTTGTTAGGGCGAATCTCATCTTCACCCAACCTATCACTTTCTGCTTTTGTCTTCAGTTATGGACGGACGGCTCCGGAAGGAGCCGATTCCCCCATGGCATTCATGGAAGTGACACGAAACCAGCCTTTTGGCTTTTTCCCCGACTTATATTCAAAGCTGGTAGATGCGGTAGAGCCTATGTTTGTAAAAGGCTCCGCACCGTTTTCGCTGTAATACACGTTATAGCCTGTAATAGCGTCTGCAGATTTACCTGCGCTCCATTGGAGCGCTACGGATGAGCCAGCGGCTTTAGCTTGAGGCTGTCCAGGGGCAGTAGGAACCTCTGTAGGCTGCGCACCTGTTCCATCTCCCTCGCCCGGAACGTTTGGAGACTCAGAATCTGCAGGTGGCACCACAGGTGCTGCGCTTGCTTTCGTGCTTGGCCCGGACTCATGACCGCCCACATCAACGGCAGTCACGTAGTAGCTGGAGCTGCTGCCTCCAGGGCTGTCAGAAAACACCTTGGAGCCGTCAGCCATAACGACCTTGCCAAGCCGTTGGAAGCTACCCCCATCTGTAGAACGATACAGACGGTATCCTACGACGTCGCTGTTTCCGCTTGGGCTAAAGCTGATTATGGCTTTACCGTCACTATAGCTTACGTTGGCGCTAGATGGAGCGTTAGGGGCTGCTCCATCGTCCTTGCGTGGATCAATCTGAGTAGGAGCTTCCTTATCTGCATCCTGAGGCAGATAATAGGACAACGAGTTATGTCGTCTCATCACCTTAAAGGCTTGCTGAAGCTCTTTAATCAATTCTGAGATTGACTTTTCCCGTTTCCTAACGGTCCGTTCATATAACATATCATCCGGTGTACCATCGCGTGGAATATAATTCACACCTTGGTAGGTAATATATTTCGCACGGCTCACACCATTTTCACTGTTTTTAGGTGGATACTTACTGTTATAAATGTCCGAACCATACGCGGATGCTGTACGGCTTACAATGCCGTCAGGTCTCTTGAAGCTGTCCGTTTGGAACAGCTGAGCATCTTTAGCTGTTACTTCATTCATGATTAGAGCCCATAAGCGGCGAGCCCGCTCTTTTTGGACTTTCGTTTCAAGCTTATTGACAGGTTGCTTGTAACCAACCCATACACCCAGTGTGACGTCAGGCGTAAAGCCCTCGAACCAAACATCAGTGTAGGATTGCGTAGTGCCTGTCTTGCCGGCAATCGGAATCTTACCGGATTGATCAAAGTTCCGCTTCACCAGTCTGCCTGTGCCTTCCGACACGGCTGTACGCAACATATCTGTCATCAGGTAGGCGGTTTGCGGTGAGAAGGCCTGCACAGGATTAGGCTGATGCTTATATACAATATTGCCTTGCGAATCCACAATCTTTTCGATCATATAGGCATCATTAAACACACCGCCATTTGGAATGGCTCCATATGCATTCGTGAGTTCCTCGACGGTCACCCCGTGGGCTAAGCCGCCAAGTACACCCGTTTGGGCGTTGTTATCACTAGATTCCAAGGTGGTGATACCCAGTTTTTTAGCAAAAGCCCAAGCATTGCTAATCCCTACTTTTTCGTTAAACAGCTTGAGTGCTATCGTATTAAGCGATTGATTCAGTGCATAACGCGCCGTGACCAATCCTTGATAGCGGTTGTTAGAATTTTTCGGAATGTGATATCCATTACTGCCATCTTTCAAAATAATAGGGGCATCATCCACGATACTACCAGGCTGCACAAGACCGCTGTCCAATGCAGGGAGATAGGCAGCAATCGGTTTCATTGCCGAACCCGGCTGACGTACCATCTGGGTGGCATAATTCATCTGCTCCTTTTGGAAGTCCCGACCTTCCATCATTCCAAGAATGGCGCCTGTTTTATGCTGAATCAGAATTGCCGCTGCTTGTTCGTCACCCTTGGTTTTACTAGTGGCAGAGAAGTTGTTTTTATTTTCTGCAATTTGACGCATAGATTTGTATACGCTCTTATCAATGGTGGTGTACACCATATAACCGCCTGTGCGAAGCTGCTGTTCGGCTTCTTTGAGTAAATCGTTATCATCCTTGGTCTTGGTATCTGCACTGGCATTAGCTGCTTGACCCGGATTGGTGACAGACATGAGTGCCTGCGCAGCTTGTCGTTCTGTTTCCATCATAAGATATGGATAGGTGTTATAAGCTTTAACAGTGCGTGGTGCGAGAGATTTTTTGATATCAAAAGCCATCGCTTCATCATACTGTGCTTTATTGATTTTGTTTTCCTCCAGCATTCGACTGAGTACCAGGTGCTGGCGGTTGAGGGCTCTTTTAAAGCCAGCTTCATTAAACTCACCCTTACCGTTGAAAGCAGAATAAGAAGAAGGAAGCTGTGGCAAACCTGCTAGATAGGCAGCCTGGGCTATATTAAGCTCGTTCAGATCATTCTCATTAAAGATACCTTTGGCCGCTGCTTTAATGCCAAAGACGTTGTAACCGCTTGAACCGTTACCAAAAGGTACTTTATTGAGATAGGCCGTAATAATTTGTTGCTTGCTTAGGAAGCGCTCAAGGCGCAGCGACAGCAAAATTTCTTTGACCTTGCGGTCATCCGTGCGATCGAGATTTAGAAAGACACGACGCGCAAGCTGCTGGGTGAGGGTACTACCCCCGGTTTGTACGGATTCATGCAGCGCCTTTTGCTTCACAGCACGCAGCGTTCCCGACAGATCGACACCTTTATGCTCGTAAAAATGATTATCTTCAATGGCAATGACTGCGTCAATGACGAGTTGTGGAATCTCCTTAAACGTGACAGGTCTTCGATCTTCTTCTGTCCGAAGTTGTCCGATGGGAGAGCCATCATTGAAATAAGCGAAGCCTGTGATTGCATTCTTATCTACTTCCTGTAGGATCATGGATCTGGAACGCACGGGTTCGCTTTTTACAATAGAAGCAACATAGCCGGCGGCGGCTCCTCCTGCAAATAGTGCCCCCATAAAACCGATGATGACGACCCACTTTATGACACGGCCGAGCCTTCGCATGGTTGTCCGCAAGCGGGAAGGCTTTGGCTCTGATACATTGTTTTTTTCTTCAACCATTAAGTCTTCCTCCTTTATAACAGCCATTATTATAGCATAAAATTACAAAATGAACCCATATGCTAAAAAGCCTGTCTTTTGGTGTCGTTGACTACATAAAAGCAGTGTGTTATAAATAGGTCAAAGTAAATATCGTGAAAAGCAGAGAAAGACTTCAGTAGAAGGCGGATTCACGTTGTACAGAGAGCCGATGGGTGGTGTGAATCGGTAGCGTCCCTCCTTTGAATTACCGTCTGGAGCTGTCTGGATGAATGGAAAGCATTTGCAGATTTGCGAAGCTGCCATAGTAATCCAGTACCGGGTGTAGGCCCGTTATAGGAATGAAGTGAAAGAAATGTCTGTCTTTGACATGCGTTTCTTTAATTAGGGTGGTAACGCGAGCAGCTCCTTCTCGTCCCTTGGGATGAAAGGGGCTTTTTGGTTTGTTTAATATGTTATATTTTGGATGAAAAATAGGAGGTATACAGGATGAAGTGGGAAGAATTGAAGCCGGAGCAACAGGTAGAGGTCGAGCGACAGCTAGAGGTGATACGTCGTGGAGTAGCGGAAATTGTACCTGAGGATGAGCTGAAGCGTAAGGTTATTAAATCGGTCGTTAGCGGCGAGCCACTCAAAATTAAGCTGGGTCTAGATCCGTCTGCGCCCGACATTCACATCGGACATACGGTTGTTATGCACAAACTGCGCCAGTTCCAGGAATTAGGCCATCAAGTGCAACTGATTATCGGAGATTTTACAGGCAGAATTGGTGATCCGACAGGTAAATCGGAAACTCGTAAGCAACTGACTGAGGAAGATGTACAGCGTAATGCACAAACGTACAAGGAACAAATTTTTAAAATTCTCGATCCTGAAAAAACAAAGGTATTCTACAATTCCGAATGGTTAGGGCCAATGTCTTTTGCTGATGTAGTAACCCTGTCGGCCAAAGTAACGGTTGCCCGTATGTTGGAACGGGATGATTTTACAAAAAGGTACCAAAACGGATTGCCGATCAGCATCCATGAGTTCTTTTACCCGCTGATGCAGGGCATGGATTCCGTGGCTCTCCAAAGCGATATTGAATTGGGGGGGACGGATCAGAAGTTTAATCTGCTAATGGGCAGAACCCTGCAAAAAGAATACGGAGTTGAACCGCAGGCTACGATTACATTACCATTGCTTGAAGGGCTGGATGGCGTCCAGAAGATGAGCAAAAGTTTGGGGAACTACATTGGTGTTGATGAGGAGCCGAACGAAATATACGGGAAGTCCATGTCTGTTCCTGACGAGCTGATGCTGAAATATTTTGAGCTTGCAACGGATATCAACAACGAGGAGCTGGCAGAGCTGGCGAAAGGTGTTAAGGACGGCTCAGTGCATCCACGTGATGCCAAAATGAAGCTGGCTGGAACGTTAGTGCGCATGTACCATGGTGAAGAAGCAGAGGAAGCAGCGAAGCAGCATTTTGTGACCGTATTCCAGCAACGTGCACTGCCTGACGATATTGAAGAGTTCACCTTGACGGCTGATCAGTTAGAAGAAGGTGGCATTCGTGTGATCCAGTTGCTGACTCATCTGGGCTTTGCAGCATCTAACGGTGAAGCCAAGCGCAGTATTCAGCAGGGTTCGGTCAAAATTAACGAAGAGAAATGGACCGATGTCAATGAAGCATACATGCCGAAGGAAGGCGACATTGTGCAGGTAGGTAAACGGAAATTTGCTAAAATCAAGCTTGGATAATGAAAATATATTCAAAAGCAGCGCTGAGATTGTATCGATCTCAGCGCTGCTTTTTTATTTCTGCAAAGTGAAAAGTCATGGTAAACTTAGCACAAATAATCAAACATGTAGGTAAAGAGTTATACATAATGAAAACGTGGGTTGCACAATTTGGGTGTAGGATCGATAACCAAAACAATTACAAGTGCGGGGAAGGATTATATGGACTACTTTAAACGAATTCAGTGTGCGATTGAGTTTATTGAATTGAATCTCCGGGAGGATCTAAAAATTGCCGATATTGCTTCACAGGCATGCTTTTCAGCTTTTCATTTCCAGCGGGTTTTTCAGGCCATTTCGGGTTTTACGGTTCAACAATATATAAGAAGGAGAAGATTGTCCGAGGCGGCTGAACAGCTAAAACAATCCAATCAAAAAGTGTTGGACGTTGCTATTGAGTATCAGTACAACTCACAAGAGGCTTTTACCCGCGCTTTTGAAAAGAATTTTGGGATCACCCCTGGGAAGTATCGTAACGGTGATATTGAGCTTCCTGGGCAAAGTAAAATCAATTTTCTGGACTACCAAAAAAATACGATGGGGGATTTGGATGTGAATAAGCCGGTGATATTGCAGCTCGAAACGGTCAAAATTGTAGGATATGAATATAAAACAAACCTGAATAATGAGCAGCACTATAAAGAAATCCCAGGATTTTATGGACACTTTGGAGCAAATGAATATTTTATGTGTATCCCGAACAAAATTGCACCGGGAATGTCATATGGGGTTGCCTGTCGATTTGAAGACAACGGTGCATTTTCATTTGTGGTGGGCGAGGCAGTTGAAAAAGAGTCAAAAGAACTGGCAGAGGGTTTCATATATATTGAGATTCCAGCAGGGAAGTATGCTGAGTTTGACGCTTCGGGTTCAGATGGACGGGTTCAGAATATACGAGACTTTATCTATGGCACATGGCTTCCTAATTCTAATTTTGAACGGAGGGAGGGGCCTGATTTTGAAATTACGGACGTGATGAATTCCTGCTATCCAGATCATTTGAGTATGAAGGTATACATCCCCATTGAATAAAACCCTCAGGCTCGATGCATAGAGAATATAAAAAAGCACCCGAATAAATTCGGGTGCTTTTTGGTGCTAATGCAAGGATTAGCGGTTGTAGAATTCGACGATTTGTTTTTCATCGATATCTTGGGACAATTCGCCACGCTCAGGCAAACGAATGAATTTACCTTCCAGAGCTGCGTCATTGTACTCCAGGTAAGCTGCCAAGTGGTTGCGGTTTTCCAAAGCTTCTTTGATGGAAGACAGGGAACGACTTCTTTCACGAAGACCGATCACGTCGCCAGGGCTTACTTGGTAAGAAGCGATGTCAACTTTTTTACCGTTCACAGTAACGTGACCGTGAGCTACCAATTGACGTGCGCCTGCACGGGAATTAGCAAAGCCAAGACGGAATACAAGGTTGTCCAGACGGCTTTCCAGCAAGAACATAAAGTTTTCACCAGCGATACCGTGCATGTGTTGAGCTTTGTTGAACAGGGTACGGAATTGTTTTTCACCCAAGCCGTACATGTGACGCAGCTTTTGTTTCTCTTGAAGCTGCATACCGTAGTTGCTGATTTTTCTCCGTTGGTTTGCACCATGTTGTCCCGGAGGGAAAGGGCGTTTCAATTCTTTACCTGTGCCGCTCAGAGAAATACCGAGACGACGGCTCAATTTAAATTTAGGACCAGTGTAACGTGCCATTATAGAGTTAACTCCTTCATAATTAAAATTTGAGTTGGGGCTCTCTTTGCGCTCCAATTTGTTCGGCGCTACCTATTAAGGTAAGACGCACTACTGACAGAAAAGTTCAGCCGCTGTCCTGTCAGCAACAAAAAAGATGAGGGTGACACAAACTGTTACGCCCAAAATTTAAGATCCGCACAGTAGATAGTTCTGCCGTACAGTCTTTTTCAATAATATATACTATATGTAAGAGTAGGTCAATGTCAAGAAGAGAAAAAGAATGAAAACGTCAAAATTTGTCGATAGGGCTTTAGAACTAAAAGAGTGGGACGAATTTCTGAAAAATGGATGCAAATTTCTAAAGTTGAGAGTAAAATAGATCATATTATGAGCTATAGTGGTGTATAGCCGCTGTCTTGGTACAGCTAACTTTGCTGTGAAGGAGCGCCTTAATATGTCGGAATTTTCAACAACGGATCAGCAAATGCTTGACAGTAAAACAGTCCAGGCTAGCGGTGCTCCGCTGTTTGATGATAAAGGATATACGTCTTTTGCCTGGCTCCAGAACATGGATATGACACCCTATGATTTCCCCTATATTAATCAGCTTCTTGTCCAAGGATATCGGAGTTGGTTACAGCAGAGCAATGGTATATCCTGGATTAACGAAGAGTATACTGCTGTTTTTAATTTTATAGGTGTTCGTGTTGCTGGTAGGGAAGAAGATGATGACGAGGATTTGGATTTGGTCGAACGTTGTTGCATATCTAGAGAGATGGAAGTGAGCCAGCGCAAACTTCGTGATGGAAGCCTTGCGTTTGTGTATATGGTTCCCATACTATGTCGTAATTATAAGAGGGAGCCCTTTGCCGCTCTTCGTTTTACACGGCCTGCTCAACATTCTGTCTCAAATCAGGACACATTATTAGTAGCTGCTTTACATTTTAAATCCTGCTTTTACTCGAAGTTTGAGTACATATTTATGGAAGATATCCTTGGGATGCAGAATCGAAGCGATCGTGAAGGTAGACGCCGTTCTATTTTATTTCAGATTGTAAAACGGATGCATGACAAAATTGACGTGGAAGGCGTGCTGGATGAGGTATTCGGGAGCATCGCCTATTTGTTTCCCCATGTAGATATCATCTTGTACATGAGTCAGGATCGACACAGTCGCAATCCGCAGGTCAAACCTTTGCTGCTGCATGAACGGGATGAAGATGTATGCGTCCGTGCATTTATGAAAGGGCAAATGGCTGTGAACGAGCCTGTCGGTACACAAGATGAAATAACTGAAATCGCCATCCCATTACGTGGCAAGCAGGGTGTATACGGTGTTTTCCATATGATTCTTCCATCGGGTGCGGATAGTATGAAAAAAGTGGATGTAGAGCTGATTGCCATGATGGCGGATACGGCTGGTACTGCATTTGAAAATGCGAAGCTGCTTGAGCAATCGAATGTACTTATCCATGAATTGCGTCTCATTAATGAACTGGTTCAGCGCTTGAATCAGAGCCTGAAGTTAAATGAAATATTTGAATTTGCCGTGCAGGAGTTATTAAAAATGTTCATGGCGGACTTTTGTTGTATTGTACAGCTTGATCAGGATGGAAACTGTTTTAATGTCATGTCGAGTAATGTGGAAAGCTTAAGACTGGAAAGTTACCCTCTTAAAGATGGATTTGCTGGGCTGATACGCTTAACAGGAGAACCAGTGATTGTGTCGGACTATAGAAAGGATGGAAAGATATCCTCTCATTTTATGGATGCGACAGACTCCCAGTCTTTGATGGCTGTACCTATGAAGACCAGCGATACTCCTAAAGGGGTTATACTATTGTCCAGCAAGCTTCCACACTCTTTCTCTTACGATAATTACAAAATGCTGCAAATGCTAGCCCCTCATATCGGATTGGCGGTAACCAATGCTATGCTGCACGCTGAAGTGCGGCGGTTGGCTAATATGGATATGTTAACAGGTCTGTATGTACGTCACTATGTGGACCAAATCATTCAGCAACATCAGGAAAAGGATTTCTGTGGATCTCTTATTTTGGTAGATATTGATCAATTCAAACAGGTGAATGATACGCATGGGCATCAGACGGGTGACGAAATTTTGAAAAGCGTCAGCAATATCGTTCGTTCGGCGACTCGCGATGAGGATGTATGTGCAAGATGGGGCGGCGAGGAGCTTGCCATTTATTTACCACAGCTGGGGGTTCAGCAGGCGCTCGAATATGCAGAAAAAATACGTTACCGTGTGCAGCATGAAACCGAGCCTCAGGTGACTGTTTCTTGCGGGATTGCTGAATGGAACTGGCTGGATGAGCAGATCAGTATTGAATCTTTATTTTATAGGGCTGATATGGCCTTGTACGAAGCGAAAAATGAAGGACGCAATCGAATAGTTGTTGATCATGTAGCCAATGTGTAGAGAATATTCCATAGGGAATGTTCTCTTTTTGTCTTGCATAACCCATTGCAGACAGGTAATCCTAAACGTAGCTATATCGTGTGTATGATTGAATTATAGGGAAAACACGATAAAGTGAACCAGGTAGCATAACTGCCTTGAAGCAGGCTTATTGCTCATGAGTATAGTTATGTTCAGGATAGGACGGATGATGGATGCATTGGAGAAAGCAATGGGTGATGCAGGTTTGTGTGTTCCTTGTAATAGGTGTGTTAAGTGGTTGTGCACTGGATCGACAATATACTCCTGAGCAGATTTTTAAGAGAGCTGTTGCAGGAATGGCCGGCAAAGAGATGGTAACGTTTACTGGACGGACTGCAATTAGAGCTGACAGTGGTCTGCCGACGAATAAGCAGTTTGAATATCGCGGTAGGCTAAGAAATCACGATGAATTGACCATGCACTGGGGTTCTGCAGTGGCTTTTCGTAAGCAAGGTGGCTACGCAGCTCTGCAACAAGGTAAGTCCGAGCATGATGTTACACAAGAACGTTTTCTTCGTCAGAGTGGAAAATGGGTTGCGCTGACATCCGGTTATCCCCCTCTGGTTGGAAATGGTATGTTAAATCGCTTCAATCCGATTCAGGAGCTTGAGGAATTAAATACACTGAATAAGAGCATTCGTATGGAAACGGGAGCTGCCCGGGGAACTTGGGTGTTGAGGATTGAACCGGAATCAGCTTCGGCAAAGCGCTGGTTGAAAGATCGTTTAATAAAAGAAATGAATACTTTAAACCCTCAAATCGGGATATTAAAAACGCAGCATACAGGAACGAATCGAGAACTACAAAAGAAGTTGAGCCAAATATGGGCACAAAGTTGTGAGGATATGAGCAACCAGCTGGAGCAATCCATTGTGCGTACTGTGTATCATCTGACCATAGATCGTCAAACAGGTTTACCCTTAAAGCTTTCATCGGAATGCAGGATTTCCCGACAAGGAGCGAATGAAGAGCTGCATCAAGAGGCTTTGATAACCAGAGTTACTTTTAAGGACTACAAGTAACGTGGCGGGCATGATACAATGAATTTTGAATTAACCATTGTTCAAAAAGAATGAAATAGAGAAGGAGAGAACTACATGAAAGATCCTAGAATACTTAAGCTGGCAGAAAATCTGGTCGGTTACTCTGTTGAAGTGCAGCCTGGAGAAAATGTATTGATCGAAATGATTGGTACAGAGCGCGACTTGCTTAACGCCATCATTCATGAAGTTGGTAAAAAAGGTGGAAATGTTTTTGTACAACTTACAGACCGTAAGGTACAGAGCGCCATGCTTCGTCACGCGACAAAGGAGATGCTGGAGACCTGGGCTGAGATTGACCTTAACCGGATGAAGCAAATGCACTGCTACATCGGAATACGTGCAGGTGAAAATGTAAATGATCTGTCAGATGTGCCGGAAGATAAAATGAAAATGTATAATTCCATTTATCAGCATGCGGTACATAGCGAACAACGGGTGAAACACACTAAATGGGTAGTGCTGCGTTATCCGAATGACAGCATGGCTCAATTGGCGAATATCAGCACAGAAGCGTTCGAAGATTTTTATTTCGATGTGTGTAATCTGGATTATGCAAAAATGGACAAAGCTCAAGATGCATTGGCAGACCTGATGAATCGGACGGACAAGGTACGGATCAGCGGACCGGGTACGGATTTGAATTTCTCTATTAAGCAAATCGGAGCTATCAAGTGTTCAGGTCAATGCAATATCCCGGATGGCGAAGTATACAGCGCGCCTGTACGTGATTCCGTAAACGGAACTATCAGCTACAATGCACAAACCTTGTATAATGGTATTACTTTTGAAAATGTTAAATTCCGTTTTGAAAATGGTAAGATTGTGGAAGCGACGAGTAACGATACGAAGCGGCTGAATGATATTCTCGATTCTGACGAGGGAGCACGTTATATTGGCGAGTTTGCCATCGGATTTAATCCGCACATTTTACATCCAATGAAGGATATTTTGTTTGACGAGAAAATCGCCGGCAGCTTGCATTTTACACCGGGTCAAGCTTATGAAACAGCGGATAACGGTAATCGTTCATCGATCCACTGGGATTTGGTGTTGATTCAGCGTCCAGAATATGGCGGTGGTGAAATTTATTTTGACGATGTTTTGATTCGTAAAGACGGCATCTTTGTTCTGCCTGAGCTGGAGCCATTAAACCCTGAGAATTTAAAATAACGATATCCGTTCTTGCTGAGAAAGCGATTTCAATGTATTATTATGGGTGAGTAACGATACATGACAATTCAGTAAAGCGAGGGATCTCTATGTCCAATAATAACGCGGCGGTTGTTGAAATTGCACAGACGGCGAGCAAGTTCACCTCTTCCATCGTCCTTCATTCCGAAAATAAGTATATTGATGTGAAAAGTATACTGGGCTTGTTTACGACCCTAGTCAGCAGCCATAGCTATGAACTACACGTTCATGGACCAGATGCGGAGGAAGCTAAGAAAGCGATCATCGAGGTATTCGAGAAGCACGGACTTCATATTTCAGTAGCCAGCTAACTTTATTCTTGAAGCAAAAGCATCCCTACCTGTAACTGTAGGGATGCTTTTTTTGTCAGGTTCTTGTATTAGCCTGCAATTTGGTCTAATATTAAGGATAGGACGTCTTGTGCGACATTGAGACATAGGGGGGAAGAATCCATGACTTCATCTGATTTGCAGGAACAATTGAATATCAAGGCTATTAATCTGCTTCAGGAAGATGCAGATAAAATAAAGAAGCTTATTGAAGTACAGATGGAGAATCTGGCAACCCGTTATTGCCCTCTCTATGAGGAAGTGCTGGATACTCAGATGTACGGATTTTCCAAGGAAGTGGATTTTGCGGTTCGCGCTGGACTTCTTCCAGAAATGGTAGGTAAACAGCTGGTCAGTGAGCTGGAACGCAATCTGGCTATTCTATATGAGGCCATGAATAATAAGGCCAATTAGGAAGACGGTTGAATTGATGAGAGCATGCGGAGTTTGAGAGCATGCTTTTTTTGATGCCTTTTTTTAAAAAAATGTTCCTTTAGGATGGCAAAAGCGCCTCGCCCTTCCACCATCCTAATGCACATTTTAAAACCTTAAAAGCTACACAAGGAAGAAGGATACACCTAACAATACATACACTACCAGTAGCATGAGTCCCTCATACCAGTTGGTTGAGCCGTCCTGGGTGATGGATTTGGCGATAAATACAGCGACAGCAATGGCGACCAGCTCAATAGTGGTGAAAACAATATTCATCGTGTTTCCCATAAAGTAACTGACAAAAATCAGCACAGGGGCAACAAATAGCGCAATTTGCAAACTGCTGCCGACAGCTATTTCGACCGATGCACCGATTTTGTTTTTCATCGCCAGTAAAATAGCAGCGCTATGTTCTGCTGCATTACCAATAATAGCGACGAGGAAGGCACCTACGAACAATTCGCTGAGCCCAAATTGGGTTGTAAACACCTCCAGTGTACCTACCAGCCATTCGCTGACAAAAGCGACCATGACGGTAGCGAGTACCAAATAGGCAATGGATTTGTTTCTGGACCACACAGGGGTATGCTCATGTGGCAATTCTTCATCTTTTTGTTCGGTCACGTCAGCTAAATAGTCCTTATGCGTAATCATAGAAAAAATAAGCCACGCAATATACGCGACAATGAGCGTGCCTGCGACAATCAGGCTGAGCGTATCTGATTCGCTATCTGTGATAACGTGTGTGTTCAGAAAGACAGCTGGAACGAACAAGGCAATAACAGCCACAATCATCAGAGAACCACTTAATCCAGCCAGCGATACATTGAAATTTTGCACTTTGTACTTCAAACCGCCAGCGAACAGACTTGCTCCGAGCACCAGCAGCAGATTACCGATGATGGAACCGGTAAGACTGGCCTTTACCATATCGTAAAGACCTTCTTTAACGAGAAAGATGGCGATGATCAGTTCGGCTGCGTTACCAAAGGTGGCATTTAAGAACCCACCTAGACGTTGGCCAGCATAATGCGCGACACTTTCGGTCGCCCTGCCGAGAAAACCGGCTACGAATACAACAGAAATTGCACAAATGACAAATTGGGCTATAGCATTCCAATGGGTGTAATGAGCGACTGCGCTAAGAGCAAATGTCGCTATGAGCAAAGCGGGAGATAACCATTTTTTCAATGAAGAGCACCTCGATATCAATAGATGTGTACAAGTTTGGCGAAAGCTGTCACTTGTATGGATTTTCTAAATTAATATACCCAAAATGATATAGGTTGTAAACGAAAGTTGTTTTTCATACGTAGGGTTTGCATTTGGAGTGGCTGAGGCTTTACAATACAAATAAAGGATGGATGAAGGGGGACATAGGTCATGGCAGAGCAAATTCAACAACTGGAAGCAGGAAACATCAAGATTTCCAACGATGTCGTAGGTAAAATTGCCGGGATGGCCGCATTAGAGACACCGGGCATTGCTGCAATGTCAGGCGGTTTATCGGAAGGCTGGGCCAAAAGGCTGAGCGGTAAAAATGTACAAAAAGGCGTATCAGTGGAGGTTGGACAGCTGGAAGCTGCCATTGATCTACGTATTATCGTGCTCTACGAAACACCTATTCATGAGGTGTCCCGAATTCTTCAGCAAAATGTGCGAGAAGCCGTCGAAAGTATGACGGGTTTGCGGGTCGTGGAAGTGAACGTAAAAGTGGAAGGTGTCGCGTTCAAGGACGACGCAGTGTAAAAGAATCAGGAACCGACCAATTGACATTTTTAACCAATTGTATACATGTCGGGAAATTCCGTGGGATAACCCGAATAAAAACACGAAACTGGTGGTTATAGAATCGCCAGTTTTCGTTTTGGGAATCAACAGTTTAGCCATTTTTGCAGAGGGCTCTCGTATTTTATACATAACCAAAAGAACTTCCAAAGCCACCGTTGTAAGTGGTCCTTGGAAGTTCTTTTTTTAGCGAAAACGGTTGGTTCTACGAGTTTGAAAGCGATTGGGTACTTCATTACGGACAGCTACCCCTGTGGTGCGTTCCTGCACCGCTTGTTTGGTGTTCTCACGAGAAATACTGAGCATAATGCCCATGGAAAACATCATGACAAGTAGGGAGGAGCCACCAAAGCTGATAAATGGAAGCGTTACGCCAGTGATTGGAATCGTTTGGGTTACACCGCCGATATTAATGAAGGCCTGAATGGCGATCAAACCCATGATGCCGGTGCCTACCAACGTTCCGAACGGATCATGGCAACGAAGAGCAATGATCATGCCTCGCCAAATGAAATACAAATATAGCATCAGGAATATGGCTGTTCCGATAAATCCGAATTCTTCACCGATTACGGAAAAGATAAAATCATTAAATGAATTAGGAAGATAGTGAAGCTTGATAATACCTTTACCAAAGCCTGACCCGTTTAAGCCGCCTTCACCTATAGCTTGCAAGGACTGTACCAGATTGTACCCCGTTCCTTGTCTATATTTCTCAGGATTAAGAAAGGCTTGAAAGCGCCCGATTTTATAATCTTGCTGGGCAGCAGCTTGTCCCTCTGTGGTTCCAGAATCTCCTCCAAATAACGACCCAATACCAAATACGATGGAAGCGCCTAGCACGAGCAGAACAATGGATGCTGTAATATGCTTGACACTGGCTCCCCCGGCATAAATAATCAGACCACTCGTAGCAACCAAAATGAAGCAGGAACCTAAATCAGGTTGAAGCATGATGAGTCCTGCAACACAACCTACAATGACTGTTACAGGTATGTAGCCAGTCCGCAGATCTCTAAAGCGATCACCTTTTTTGACGATGAGTGCGGATAAGTAAAGAATGATGGAAATTTTCGCAAGCTCCGTTGGCTGGAAGCCAACACTACCAAACCTGAGCCAGCTTTTTGCGCCGTTAAGTGAGCCTGTAAAAAGAACGATGATTAGCAGTAATATAGTTATGAAAAATAAAGGTACAAAAAGCTTTTTATATTTTTCCATCTTAATATTCATAGCTACCAACATAATAAAAAGTCCAAGTACAGCAAAAGCAGATTGGCGCTTCACAAAATATAAAGAATCAAAATTATATTCTTTATTCAGCAGAGCTACGCTGGAGCTGGAGCTAAATACCATAATTACACCGAATCCAACCAGTAACAAAGTGAGGATCAGCAATTGGAAATCCGGTGTGCCTCTTCTTCGAGTCTCCGGCTTCGTATTTCTCATATCAGCTTCCCCCGGTATTCGCCACAAGGTATATTCCTCGCAGACGGTTATCATTTTATCGTTTATCCATTTTATCATATTATGTTTGATGGGCTTCTGCAAGCTCCCTGGAGCAACAGATATCGCAACAATTCCATATCTGCTACAATAGGATAAAAATGAAGACTTGAGAGTAGCGGTGCATACGTGGTGACGCTGCATGATTAATCGGGAACTTGCCCGATGCTTTAAAAGGAGAGGTGGAGCAGAATGACACAACATGTGATAGACGAGACCTGGTTTGATCGTTTGCAAGAAAACATGGTGGAATGGCGTAGACATTTACATAAGAATCCCGAAATTTCCTTTCAAGAAAGCAAAACCGCAGCTTTTGTAGCGGATAAGTTGGAGAGTTGGGGAATCGAGATTCGCCGTCAGGTAGGGGGACACGGTGTTGTAGGTACCATTCGTGGTGCTAAACCGGGGCCTGTCGTCTTACTGCGTGCCGATATGGATGCTCTTCCGATTCAGGATGAAAAGGAATGTGAATATCGCTCCAGCGTGGACGGAGCCATGCATGCTTGCGGCCATGACGGACATACATCCGCGTTGCTTGGAACGGCTTACTATTTTAGTCTGAACCGGGACGAGCTGCAAGGAGAAATTCGGTTGTTGTTCCAACCTGCGGAGGAATTGCTGCCTGGCGGAGCGGTCAGTGTGATAAAGGATGGTGTATTGGAAGGTGTGGATGTCATTTATGGCATCCATTTATGGACACCTTTTCCGGTCGGGACGGCCGCGAGTTGCGCAGGGCCGCTGATGGCGGCGGCAGACGATTTTTATATTGAAATCACAGGTAAGGGTGGGCATGGTGGCATGCCTCAGTCCACTAATGATAGTGTGGTGGCGGGTTCAGCTCTTGTTATGCAACTGCAAAGTATCGTAAGCCGTTCAGTCGACCCTTTGCGACCTGCCGTGCTGACGGTGGGAACCATCCAAGGGGGCTCTGCGCAAAATGTGATCGCAGAAACGTGTCGCTTGAGTGGGACGATTCGTACGTTTGATGAGGAGACACGAACGGTAATGAAGGAGCGACTGCATGAGGTGACAGAGCTTACAGCCGCAACATACGGTACAACAGCACAGGTTCGTTATATTATGGGATACCCACCAGTTGTCAATGACGCACATGAAGCATCTCGTTTCTTTAATGAAGCAAAATCTGTTTTTGGCGAGGAGAATGTACAGGAAGCGTCGAAACTGATGCCTGCTGAAGATTTTGCGTATTATTTGGAACGTGTGCCAGGTTGCTTCATGTTCGTAGGAGCGGGTAACCCAGTTAAAGGAGCAGTTTATCCACACCATCATCCGAAATTTGATTTTGATGAGGATGCTATGATTAACGCGGTTCGTTTGTTTATTGCGATGTCTACGGGATACGCTGCGGAACGAAAAGCAGGGGCAATTAAGGGCTAAAATGAGTTGAATTGGGAACGGTTCAATCTGGAGTATGAGCTGAATGAAATGGGGTACCCTACTCTTGAAAAGGAGGGAGTACCCATGAAAAAAGTTCAGGAAGTTATGACTAAAAAATGCGTAACGGTTACCCCGCAGGACAATATTTATGAAATTGCGGTCAAAATGAAGGACAATGATACTGGTTTTATTCCGGTTGTGGAAAGCGAAGGCAGTGATAAGTTGATCGGTGTAGTAACGGACCGTGATCTTGTCGTTCGCGGCTATGCGGCTAAAAATTCAGGTTCGGGTTCGGTTGATACGGTTATGACGACAGGTATTCGTACAGCTAGTGCGGACATGTCGGTGGATCAAGCAGCTGAGCTGATGGCAGAGCAGCAAATCCGTCGTTTGCCCGTGACGGAAGGTGACCGTCTGATCGGGATTGTCTCGATCGGGGATTTGGCTGTTCGTAATATTTTTGCAGACAACGCTGGAGAGGCGCTTAGTCATATTTCCGAGCAGGTCCACTAGAAGAATAATTAAGGTAGGCATTGGTTTGGGGAGGTCTTTACCCCGAGCTTCTAATCAGGAGTTCAACCCGAATATGGGTTGAACTCCTTGCTGTTCTGGTTGATATGCGAATAAACGGATAAGCTATTTATTATATAACTTTAAAATGATGTATGGTTAGATTATCAGGAGGTAGTTATGAATCCAGAACATCCTTGTATTGTACAACGTGATTTTACCGTTCTGCTGGAAATGGGCTTGCCCGGTTCAGAATGGGCTCGTTCACAGTTGCAGATTTATGCGGAGCTGGTTAAAAGCCCGTCCGCTTTTCATACATATCACCTCACCCCACTGTCTTTGTGGAACGCAGCTGCCCTCGGATGGAGTGCTGAGGACATTCAAAATAGTTTGAACTCCATGTCCCGTTGGGATATTCCACGTGATTTGTTGAAGGATATTGAACAGCTCGTTTCTCGTTATGGGACGTTGACGCTTTCAAGGGAGGGTACGGAAGAAGAGCGAACTTATAGCACAGATACGATTGGCGCATACCGTGCTGAACATGAGCCAGACGGAGGTATAAAGACAGGGAAAGCCAACAGCTATACAATAGGTGATCGCTTGATCTTGGGAGCAGAGACCCCCGCTTTACTGGATGAGCTACTGACCAAGCAAGAGCTAAAACAGCTTGGTTTACTTCGCGTTGACGAGGTAAGCACATCGGTCCCGCCCGAAAATCGGGGCTTGCTCAAGCAGGAATTAACGCGCTTGGGATATCCCGTTGTGGATACGGCAGGCTATCTTGAAGGGAATCAGCTTAGTTTTACCTTGGGAAAGGGACAAACGAAGTTGCAGCTTCGTGATTATCAAGTAAAGGCCGCTGATGCGTTTGAAGGGGCGGACGGCTTAGGGGGTAGTGGTGTACTGGTGCTTCCATGCGGAGCCGGAAAAACAGTGATAGGTATGGCCGTAATGAATCGGTTTCAGTGCGAGGTGCTTATTCTAACATCCAATACCACTTCTGTACGGCAATGGGTAGAAGAGTTAAAGCAAAAGACGGATATTCCTGCCGATTCCATCGGGGAGTATAGTGGTCAGAAAAAAGAGGTGCGTCCGATTACGGTGGCAACTTACCAGATTTTGACACACCGTCGTACCAAAGATGGGGATTTTGAGCATATGAAACTGCTGAGTGAGCGGAAGTGGGGACTCATTATATATGATGAGGTTCATTTGCTACCCGCGCCAGTATTCCGGGCGACGGCTGACATTCAGGCTACCCGTCGTTTGGGGTTAACGGCCACGCTGGTTCGAGAGGATGGTTGTGAACGGGATGTGTTCTCTTTAATTGGACCCAAACGATACGATATGCCGTGGAAGGAGCTGGAGCGACAGGGCTGGATCGCTCAGGTCGATTGTGTGGAGCTACGGCTTCCAATGACAGCTGAACTCTTGGAGCGCAGTATGCGTGCGGAGGGCAGACAGCAGTACCGAATTGCAGCCGAAAATCCGGTCAAACTGGAGGCGGTGCGTAGCCTGATGCAGCAGCACAGCGGTTTGCCCACGCTTATTATTGGTCAATATTTGGACCAATTGCGTATATTGGCTCAGGAGCTGGGCGTCCCACTGATTACGGGTTCAATGAGCCAGACCGAGCGGGTGCGTTGGTTCGATGCGTTCCGCAAGGGTACAATTCGGACCCTATTGGTGTCCAAGGTTGCAAACTTTGCGGTGGATTTGCCAGATGCGGCAGTAGCCATAGAGGTATCGGGTAGCTTTGGCTCTCGCCAGGAAGAAGCGCAGCGACTGGGCCGTATTCTGCGACCAAAGTCGGGCGAGAATAAAGCTTATTTTTATGCGCTAGTGACGGAGAATAGCAAGGAGACGGATTTTGCAGCTCGTCGTCAGCTGTTTCTGATCGAGCAAGGCTATGAATATGCGGTTCGCAGATTTAGTGTGACAGAGGCTAACAGAGGCCGGAATGCTAAGCCTGATCGTGGGAAGAAAAAGGAGGCCTAATCAAGAATGGGCGTAACGAACACGCAAGACAGCTGGAATGAGCTTTCATCGGATGAGCTACTGGTGCTTAGACGATGCTTTATCTGGTACGCGGGACAGCCCATGAAGGAAGAAGAACCTATACAGCTTACCCGGGGAGTGTTAAGCGGAGTCGAAACGAAACTGGCACTACGTGGATTACGCGCCCGAGGCTGGCTGGAGGCTGTTACCAAATCGTGGGGCGAACGAATTTTATATATTCCGGTTCATCGGCTACCGGATCTGTACGATATGTTGTTAGAGCAAAATCCAATGAACATGATGCATTCGTCGGATCATCCGATAACGGTACATGAATCAATGACAGGCCTGGAGTCGGAATTACTGCATGCGTTGTCACGTATTGCGGTACAAGGTGTCCCTTTGACGGCCAAAGGAACCATACATAAGCGATCATTGCAAAAATTGAATGAACTGACCCCCTTTCGCCCAGATGACCTGATGGGTCTTGGGTTGCATTATGCGCATGCAGAGCTGTATCCAGTGCAAACGGTGGTAATGATGGATTTGCTACTCAGTTTGGGGCTGTTAGTGAAAGAAACGGTGTCTTTTCGCATTCAGGAAACGGAACTGGCGACTTGGATTCGTTTGTCTGCTTGGCAAATGCGCAAGCATATTTTTGCTACACTCATGGAAAGATACGGCAAGGCCGAAGCGTCTATGCAGCATTTTCGCTATATGCTGTGTGCCGTCTCCCAGTATGTAGGAACAGAAGGGTGGATATCTATTAAGTTTCTGCTGCAATGGATGCTTCAGGTAGGCCTAATCCAGCATGAGAGTACGAGCAGAGCTGATTCCAAGAATGGTGCCCTTTTAGACCTTGTTCCTATAATCTCAAATCCGGAAGGGTTTGCGGGAGAAACGGGTTCTGATTTTAATTTCAATGAACCTTTCATGGAGGAATTGAAGGGTTGGCTGAAGGCTCTGACTGCTTTTGGAATGGGTGATTGGGGCCAGACTGTAACGGGCGAACTGTGTTTTCGCTGGAATGTATCTGTAATAGAAATGCTTCGTCCCAATAATTACGAGGATACACATCAAGAGCAAGGTACTTTTTATGTACAACCTGATTTTGAAATATTGGTTCCACCAGATGTGGCATATGATGTGCGCTGGCGACTGGAATGCTGCTGTGAACGTGTGACAGGAGATCGTATGGTAGTATACCGGCTCACCAGAGAAAGTGTTACAGAGGCAATCGAGTTAGGGATGGAAGCCAAAGCAATTCCTGCTCTTCTGGATAAATACAGCCGAACAGGTGTGCCTGATCATGTACGTATGACGGTAGAACAGTGGGCAGGTGATGTCGGACGGACCGCTTTTGCAACGGTAACACTTTTGCGATGTGGCACACGGGAGGATGCAGACATAGTTGCACGCCATCCCGCGCTGGAAGGATTACTGGAACGGCTGGGCGATAGGGACTTTATTATTCCGGCAAGCTCTGCTGTCAAAATACGAAAAACGCTTGCTGCAATTGGATTAGGCCCACGTCGTGAACCGGAAGGTGTGGACGAGCCAACTCATCATTATCCATTGATTTCGGAAACAGAGAATTCAGGCAGTCCCAACAGTGAAATGGAGTCCGACCCGATTCAGGCCCGTCCTATCTTTTCCCAAGAGGGAAGAGCAGGTTTGGTTTATACAGGGCGCACGCTGCATTTTTACGAACAAGAGCACATGTTGCCTGATCCGTCTGACTATTTTCCAGAAAGATCTACAGTCCCCTCCTCATGGACAAAAGAATGGAGGAGTTACCATACTTCCACTGCCCGGCAGTTGATCGAGCAAGCGATCCGTTGGCAGGCCGCTGTGGGATTGCGAATCGGTGGGAAAGAGGTTAAATGGATACCGGAGGCGGTGGTTCCCGGTGCGCCATGGAGTGTCACAGGCTGGTACGCCTCAGGAATGGATGACGAAACACCTTCTCAAGCGAGCTTACAGCCAAGTGAATGGTCAGACATGCGGCTACTGGTTCCTTTTACATAGTAGAGCCAGGAAGTGCATGAAACTCCTTCTTCTCAAAAGAAGGATGTGGTATGATAAATGAGTCTACTTTTACTGGGTAGAACTTTATATAAAGTGAGATGAACATTCATGAGCGTAGCCGAATTGAATACGGTCAATATGGCAGAAGTGCTTATTAACGCCTATGAATTGGGCGATATGGTCAACCGATCCTTTGAGGTATCGGATTATTTATATTGGAAACAGCGTGTGGAATTGAATCCGTCTATTCAGGCGTGTGTACGCAAGCTGGATGCCAAAAAGGAGCTATTCGCGGAAACGGAGCGTTTTGGGCATTTTCATCCGAACTATCATGAAGCGAAGGATGCAGTGCAGGTCGTTGAGCTGGAACTGGAACAATTCGTGGAGGTTAAGGAGTTCAAACGAGCCGAAAAGGCGCTGGATGATATGCTTCATGCCATGTCTGAAACGATTGCATATTCCGTGTCCGAGACCATTAAGGTGCCGAGCAATGATCCGAATGTGAAAAAGGGCGGATGTGGCAGCGGAGGGAAATGCTCCTGTGGATAGGTCATAGGAATGATACCGAGTGGAGGGGAGATGAAGCGAATGTTTGCCGAGCGGACAGGGTACATCATTTGGGTAAGCGATATCAAGGCTGCCCGCAATCTGGAGAAATACGGAAATGTCCACTTTATTTCAAAGCGTATGCATTATGTAGTTATATATATGAATGCGGATCGGGCAGAAGACACCGTTAAAAATATTCGTAGACTTTCCTATGTGCGTAAGGTCGAGCGTTCTTTTCGAAATGAGATTAGGACGGAGTACAACGACGATAAGGAAAAGATGAAAGAATATGAAATATAAGTTTCTAATATCTATAAATTGTAAAATATTCTTAAAAGGTCAGCCTACGGGCTGGCTTTTTTTTGTAAAGTCAGGACTTTTGCATAATGGTCTTAATGCTGTTAGACCTAAAAAATCTTTAAAAACCGCCCATAAACTTCAATTTTGTAACTTGTAGTCCCGGGTCTGTTGAGGTAACATATGAATATATTGGTAGATATAAAGACCTATCTGGTGGGGAGAGTGATCCCGTGCGTGACAAAGCAATGCAGCGATGGAGTACATACGAACCGTTCTACGTGGAGATGGGCGATAAAAAAGTCGCCGATATCGTGATTACAAATCATGCGAAAACTCGCTACTTAGATCGAATAGAGCAGAAACAGTCCGAGACGAATCATATCGCCGCCTGGCTTTGGGAATGCCTGAAGCAAAACAGGATGGAGTCCTACTATCATAACGAAGAGGATGTATATTTAATTGATGGTGATCTGGTCGTCGTGGCCGAATTTGGAGAGTTGCCCGGCGAGATGGATATTGCGGGGAATCCGCTTCACAAGATGATTGTCATTACCTTTTTGGGTCGAATGTCGGAGACCATTGAATTAAGGGATTTGAAGTCATACTATTCATGGCTACGCCATTCGCGACGCATGACACTGATGAAAAGCACTCGTAAGCAAAAATAGACGGTGATTGGGCGGTCGGCTCTAGATGAAAAAATCTCCGAATTTATGATTACCGTCAATTTTGAGTAGAAAGTATGCAGTTATCAGCTGCATGCTTTTTTTATTTCCAGCAATAAAACTCCCCCAATTCAGTAAGTTTACTTGGAATGCTTCGACAGATGTTTTTCTTATGGTAAAATAGAGAGATCAGAGGGGAGAGGGCTGTCAGTATGAACTTTCATCAGTTGCACATTTTTTATACCGTAGCGGAGCGTGGGAGCTTTTCGGCGGCGGCACAAGCGCTGCATATGACACAACCTGCGGTGACGATGCAAATTCAGTCTTTGGAAGATTATTTCGGCACGAAGCTGCTGCAACGTTCGACTAAAAAAATCGAGCTTTCAGAGGCGGGAGCGACACTACTACCTTTTGCGAAAAAAAGCATGCAACTGATTAGGGAAGCTGACGAGGCGATGTCTGCTTTTACTCACATGCTGGAGGGAAGATTGCATATTGGCGCCAGCCTAACGATTGGTGAGTATATTGTACCAAGAATGTTGGGGCCGTTTGGCCAGGAATACCCTCATATACGCATGGCAATGAATGTGATGAATACGACTCAAATTATGGATGATATACTAAAACATCAGTTGAATTTAGGACTGATTGAGGCCCCAGTCCAGCATCCGGATATCGTGGTAGAACCTGTAATGCAGGACGAACTGAAACTGATTGTGCCTTCAGGACATGCGCTGGCCAAGGCTAAAAAAGTGGTTCTGGAAGATGTGTTTAAGCATCCCTTTGTAGCCAGAGAAAAGGGATCTGGTACACGTCAAGTGATAGAAGATGAGCTGAAAAGTCGTGGTGTGGATGCCTCTCGACTTGGTATTGTAATGGAGATGGGGAGCACCGGAGCGGTTAAATCGGCGGTGGAGGCTGGACTGGGTATTACCATGCTATCACCTTCTTCGGTGAAGCATGAAGTTGCGCTCGGTTTGTTGAAAATTGTGAACATTTCAGATATCGCGTTCAAACGAGAATTTTATGCAATTCATTTGAAGTCGGCGTTGTTGCCGATTCCGGTAGTCACCTTCCTGTCTTACTTGCGTCGTCATGATCAGGGAACGGACGTGCTGAGGGACTTGCAGGACGAGCATGCAAAGGTGAAAGAGAAGGAGGATGTATAATGAAGGAGCAGATTAACGTAAAACGATATGATTTACATACACACACCCAAGCATCTGACGGCATGCAGCCACCCGCAGATAATGTGCGCTGGGCCAAGGAAAAAGGACTGGCAGGTGTAGCCATTACAGATCATGATACGGTAGCTGGTCTGGAGGAAGCTCTGAAGGAGGGAAAACGCATAGGAATTACTGTGGTGCCAGGAGTGGAAATTAGTACTCGAGCTGGCGGTAAGGATATTCATATACTCGGTTATTTTATGGATTACCGCAATAAAGTGTTTTTGGAGCGGTTGGAAAAGCTTCGCCAGGCGCGGGATACCCGTAATGATTTGATTTTGAGTCAATTGCGTAGTCTGGGCGTGGAAATCACACTGGATGAAGTGGTGGCTACGATGGGCAGACCGCTGGCACCAGATGAAAGCATTGGACGTCCACATATGGCAGATACGCTGGTTCAAAAGGGATATGCGAAGGATATGCGGGATGCGTTTGACCGTTACTTGGCGGAAGGAGCACCCGGATATGTGTCTGTACCCCGTGTAGAGCCTGCGGAGGCCATAAACTGGATTCGTGAAGCAGGAGGGGTTCCTGTGGTGGCCCACCCTGGCTTATACGGAAATGATGAGCTGGTTCGCTCTATTATAGAGGAGGCGAAGCCTGTGGGCTTGGAGGTGCGACATTCGGACCATGATGATGAGGCTGAGAGCCGATATACTGCGATGGCGGCACAATATGGGCTCATTGCAACTGGCGGCTCGGATTTTCACGGTGCACGCCAAGGTGTTATTTTCCACGGTGATCTGGGTAGCCGTAGTGTGGAAGATCAGGTTGTCGAGGAATTGAGGAAGGCTGCTGTTGGACAAAAGTAAATAAAGCCCCTTGCCTTATGCATGGAACACAAGAAGTGTATCGTGCAAAGAACAAAGGGCTTTTTTTGTGGATTCAATAGGCTGGTGAGACTTAGCCGTTTTTGATGCGATTCGGCAACTTTTTGACCAGTTCCTCATCGGGTGTAATGAAGAGCGTACGCTGATGGGCGTAGATGACAAAGCCGGGCTTGGCTCCGCTGGGCTTACGTACATGCCGAATCAGGGTGGCGTCCACAGGCACACTGCTGGACTGCTTGGCCTGGCTAAAGTAGGCAGCGAGTTGAGCTGCTTCCTCCAGCGTCGTATCCCCGAATTGCTCAGCACGAATAACGACGTGTGACCCCGGAATATCCTTTGTGTGCAGCCAGGTGTCATTTGGTCCGGCCAGTCGATTTGTCACATATTCATTTTGCAAGTTGTTTTTGCCGACCAGTAACTCGATACCCTCGGATGATGTATAAACGTGCAGGGTTGGACGGTCGTTTTTCTTCTTTTTCTTTCCTTTTTTGACCCGATCTCTGAGATAGCCCTGCTGAACCAGTTCTTCACGTATTTCCTCAATGTCATTCATAGAGGCGTGGGCTAGCTGCTGAAGAAGATTGTCCATATAACGGATTTCTTCGTGCGTTTTCTCCAGTTGTTCGTCAATGACAGCCAAGCTGTTTTTATATTTGTTGTATTTTTTAAAATACCGTTGTGCATTATCCGATGGGTTGAGTAGCGGGTCCAGTGGGATGGTCATTGGACGCTGTTCCTCATCATAAAAGTTGGTGAGCGTCACTTCTTTGTCCCCTTTTTTCACCTCATGCAGCGAAGCGAATAGCAGCTCTCCATAAACGCGAAATTGATCCGCATCTTCCGCCTCGGCCAAATCCTGATGGAGATAGTCGAGTTTTTTTACGTTTTTACTCCGCTCGTTTTGCAGAAACCGCAGTAGGTCACTGACCTTTTGCTTAACCGTATCCCTTTCTGCTTTTTCACCGAAGAAGTCTTCCATACACTCACTGATAGTAGCGTACTCCTTACGTTCTTCTTGGATCAACGTCAGTGGAATGGCTGAGAATATCACTTTATCTTGTGCATTTAGTCCAGATACTGGCTGAAAACGATGATTCCGCACGTCATCCATGATGTGACTGAATGTACTCCATAGTGAACGATCACTATCACCAGATACTTCATTAGTTACTCGAGTTAGTATCTCTTCAGCAACGAGGGGACTGAGTCCAGTAAAAGTGTTCACGATCCAGCGTTTGGGAGCTTCTTCGGCCTCGATCGCAGTTTGATACGAGGATATGAAGGCTGCCTCTTCCGTTTCTAATGGATTCAGCTTGTTTTGTTCAGGAGGCTCCGTGTATTGAAAGCCGGGCATAATGACCCGATAGCTACTGATAGACGGTGTGACATGATGAATGCCATCCAGCATCACGCCTGTTTCCGGGTCAAGCAAAATAATGTTGCTGTGTCTACCCATCAGTTCAATGATAATTCGTTTGAGTGAAATATCTCCCAGTTCATCACGTTGACGTATATCCATGTGAATAATACGCTCCATGCCCACCTGCGTGATTTTCTCAATAACGCCTCCTTCGCAATGCTTGCGAAGGAGCATGCAAAACATAGGGGCTTCTGTCGGATTAAGAAAGCTTTGTTCTGTAAAATGTACACGCGGGAAGGTCGGATTAGCCGACAGCAGCAGCTTTACGCTTCCGCCTTGTGCCCGCAGATTCAGCACGATATCTCGATCATTTGGCTGATGTATCTTATTAATGCGCCCGCCCCGGATTCCTTGCAGTTCGTGTACGATAGCGCGGGTTACGATTCCGTCCAATGCCATAATTATGTTCTCCTTTGAAGCAAATGTATTTTCGCCTTCCTTCTATGATACATAACTTTGGGACAAAACTTAAGCGGCTTTGTGATATTTCAGGTCCTGTCCGAATAGATTGAATCTAGAAAGTCTGTCCAGCTTATCAGCAATCGCGGCACAAAAATATAATAACGGGCAGCCATCCTACGCACAACCGACGGAAACGGACTATCTGACCGGGAGGGAATTGGGGAGAATGGAACAAGCACACTGGCACCAATTAAGCAATGAACAGCTTTCAACAAGTCTGGAAGTCGACCCGAAGCAGGGTCTTTCGGAGGAACAGCTTGCGGAACGAAGAGAAAGGTCAGGATGGAATGAGCTGAGCGAGGGGAAGCGAGTTTCGGCAATCTTGCTGCTGCTCAATCAGTTCAAGGATTTTATGATGCTTGTATTGATGGGAGCGACCCTGATATCCGGACTGCTTGGCGAATATTTGGACGCGATTACCATTATTGCTATTGTTGTACTGAATGGAATTCTCGGCTTTGTACAAGAATTCAGAGCTGAGCGTTCATTGCGAGCTTTGAGACAACTGTCGGCCCCAACCGCCAAAGTGTTGCGGGGCGGCAAACGAATTCAAGTTCAGGCCAGAGAACTGGTGCCGGGTGATATTGTGCTGCTGGAAAGTGGTGATCGCATTCCCGCAGATGTAAGGTGGTTGAGTACGAACGGCTGTGATGTAGAGGAGTCCGCCCTGACAGGTGAATCAGTTCCGGTGAGTAAGCATTGCCGCCCTATTCATGCCGCCGAAGTACCACTCGGGGATCAAAAAAACATCGGTTTTATGGGCACGATGATGACCAGAGGAACCGCACAAGGAATGGTTATACGTACAGGTATGAGTACCGAAATGGGCAAGATCGCAGACTTGATTGAAAATACGGAGTCGCAGGAGACACCGTTGCAGCACAGATTGGAGCAATTGGGCAAAATTTTGATTATCGTAGCGTTGGCGCTAACGGTGCTCGTTGTCGTAGCAGGCATTTTACATGGACAGCCAGCCATGAGCATGTTCTTGGCTGGAGTGAGCTTGGCTGTGGCGGCTATACCGGAAGGGTTGCCAGCTATTGTGACGATTGCGCTCGCATTGGGTGTGCAGCGTATGATTAAACGAAAGGCGATTGTGCGTAAGCTGCCTTCTGTTGAAACGCTCGGCTGTGCATCTGTCATTTGTTCCGACAAAACGGGTACTCTGACCCAAAATAAAATGACAGTCACCAAGCTATGGCTGGACGGTCGTTTCTGGGGAGTTACGGGAGAGGGCTATGACCCACACGGGCATATTATGGACAGAGACCTTCCTGCCGATCTTAAAAACGGACAATCTCTGCGTAGACTGCTGCAAGCCAGTGTGCTTTGCAACAATGCGGAAATTGTTCAAGCCGATACAGAGGAGCTACGTTCGAAAAAGAAAACCAAAGAGCCGACGCCGTCCGCCGTTTGGGAACTGAAGGGTGATCCGACGGAAGGAGCGCTGATCACGTTAGCTGCCAAGGGCGGAGTCACGCGACAAGGGCTATATGAGCTGTACACAAGGGAGCGAGAATTTCCCTTTGACTCGGATCGGAAGCGAATGTCGGTACTCGTACGCCACCAGGGAGGACACATTGTCTTTGCCAAAGGTGCCCCGGATGTACTGCTGGGTCAGTGTTCCTATATTTTATGGGAAGGAAATGTCGTTCCGTTAACGGGTACGCTGCGCCAAAAGGTACTGGCGGCTAACGAAGGAATGGCCTCGGAGGCGCTACGTGTACTTGGTGTCGCTTACCGTGATATCCGCTCGCATGAGCGTGTCTCCACGGTTGAGGAGGCTGAAGCACAGCTGATCTTTATTGGGCTGACAGGCATGATTGATCCGCCACGTCGTGAGGTTCGCGAAGCCATTGGCAAGTGCCGTCGTGCTGGCATTCGCACTGTGATGATTACCGGAGATCACGGTACAACTGCAGAGGCCATTGCACAGCAGCTGGGCATTCTTCAGCGCGGATCCCATGTGTTGACAGGACAGGAATTGTCTGCGATGGATGATGCGGCGCTGGACAAAGCCGTTGATGCCGTCTCTGTGTATGCACGAGTTTCGCCGGAGCACAAGCTACGGATCGTTAAGTCGCTGCAAAGACGCGGACATGTCGTAGCCATGACCGGAGATGGTGTCAATGACGCTCCAGCGATAAAGGCGTCGGACATCGGTATTGCCATGGGCATTACGGGGACGGACGTGACCAAAGAAGCGGCTGCGCTTGTTCTGAGTGATGATAATTTCTCAACCATTGTAGCCGCAATTGAGGAAGGACGGAATATTTACGAGAATATCCGTAAATTTATCCGTTATCTACTCGCCTCCAATGTTGGTGAGATTTTGACGATGTTTTTTGCCATGATGGCCGGGCTGCCATTACCTTTGTTACCGATCCAGATTTTATGGGTGAATCTGGTAACAGATGGCCTACCAGCGATGGCTCTGGGGGTGGACCAGCCAGAAAAGGATCTTATGGAGCACAAACCTCGTGGCGCAAAGGAAAATATTTTTGCTCGTCGATTGGGCTGGAAAATCATTAGTCGTGGCTTGTTGATTGGTTTATGTACGCTAGCGGCCTTCTGGCTGACATTACGTATTGCACCGGATGACGCAGGACAATTGATCAAAGCACAGTCCGTTGCCTTTGCTACGCTAGTCTTGGCACAGTTAATTCATGTATTTGATTGCCGCAGTTCCCGTTCTATTTTCCATCGTAATCCGTTTCAAAACAGTTATCTCGTGCTTGCCGTGCTGTCCTCCGTAGTGCTAATGCTAGTGGTTATGTACGTGCCTATGCTGCAACCTATTTTCAAAACGGTACCGCTCGGTTTGCGTGAGTGGGCGCTATCCATTGTCGCAGCTGGGATTCCGACGTTTCTGATGGGAGCAGGAAGTGTATGGGGCGGTCGACGCAACCGTCGTCGCGGCGGAAATACACACTTTTCAGCGGGACGTACGAAGTTTTCAGCCTAGAAATCGGGTCATGCATATCGCATCGCTTTCCCACTATTGTCCTGTATGATATCATGGGATCAAAGCTTCATGAGGAACATGATATCAGCAGCAACGGCGGAGGTAAGCTATGGAATTCACAAAAATGAACGGTCTAGGTAATGATTTTATCGTTTGGTTTGGGCATCAGGATTTGCCGTCTGACGCCTCGGAATTAGCTGTTCGGCTATGTGATCGACATTTTGGTGTTGGCGCCGATGGGTTGGTATATATATTGCCGTCAGAGAAAGCGGATTTCTGCATGCGCATCATTAACTCGGACGGCTCGGAGGCCGAGCAATGTGGTAATGCTATCCGTTGTGCTGCCAAGTACGTATATGACCGTAAACATATCAACCGTGAACAGATCACGATCGAGACCCTGGGTGCAGGTGTGCAGCAGGTGGAACTAACTGTAGAGAACGGACTTGTTCGTAGGGTGAAGGTAGATATGGGAGAGCCGATTCTTGAGGGTTTGAAAATTCCAACTACACTAGAGCGGACTAGCGTAATTAACGAGCCTATTGAAGCTGGAGGAAGTGGTTTTCGCTTTACGGCTGTATCTATGGGGAATCCGCACTGTGTCATTTATGTGGAGGATGCGCCAAGCTTTGAGCTGGAAGCCTGGGGGCCAAAGCTGGAATGCCATCCGTTGTTCCCTAAAAAAACAAATGTTGAGTTCGCCACGGTACGTAGCCGGAAGCATATAGATATGAGAGTATGGGAGAGGGGAGCCGGACCAACGCTAGCTTGTGGAACCGGAGCCTGTGCTACGCTTGTTGCTTCTGTACTAAACGGATACAGCGATCGTCACGCCATTGTAAGCCTGAAGGGCGGCGATCTGGATATCGAATGGAGCGAGGAAGATAATCACATATATATGATGGGCCCGGCTGAGATCGTGTACGAAGGTCGTCTGTTCTGAATCATGTGAATTATAAAGATAGCGTGTAACTGGCCTATGAATCGTATAGAAGTGAGTGAAAAGAAGACCTTAGAGGTCTTCTCAGGCTGTCGAGAAACCCCCTGTTTTTTTGCAGGGGGTTTAAAACTGTCTTAGTGGTCTAAAAACTAGGGTCCTCAGATCGTTTTAAATCGATTTTTGTTTTAAAAGATGCGTCTCCCCATATAAAAATAGAATTGTCGAAAAGTCCTCTGGACTTTCTCGACACTCTGAGAAGACCTTAGAGGTCTTCTTTTTTTGGACTTACATGCCCCTGTATACAAGGAATACGATGAAGAAGGCAATATTCTGTCTTTTTTTGGCGCCTGAACGATGTATAATATAGAAAATGAAAAAACAATAAGGAGGCCGTTCATAGTGCGGAAATTTCGTTGGATTTCAGCAGTTGCAGTCCTCATATTTGTAGCCACCGCGCTTCCGGTTCAGGCGGCGACCATTCCTGCTGCCGCGGAAACGACGGACAAGCAGGTTGGCTCGCTAACTCCGACAGTGGTAAGCCGTTTAGAAAAAGCGGTGCAAGAACTCATTGGTTCAAAGACAGCATTTCAATTTGACGATGTGACAGATATGGGGAAAACCTGGATTGTAGAGGGCGAACTGGAAGACGGAACTGCTACGTTGCAGACAGAATATAATAAAGAAAAAAACAGAGTGGATTCTACAACCATACGATATAAAATAAGCAGCTTGGGAAAGGCGATGAACGCGCCACTCAAGACGAAAGTGCTAAACAGCGCCAAAGCGTTTGACAGCAAGCGTCCTCTGCAGTTTGAAGCATTTTGGCGGGTCAAATCCCCTTATCAGTCCAACAAGCCTTCAAATTACTGGGTGTTTTGGGGTGCAGGAGAACAAGCTTCCTCGTTGTATGTGGATGTGGATCGAGGTAACGCTATTACCATCAACGCGGACTATGCCCTGAAGCAGGTGGACCCTGTGTTACTGAACCGTGCAATGAACACATTTAAGCGTGTGAGTGGACAGCGAATCAAGGTACAGCACGCTTCACGGTACAAGGACGAGACGAAGGGACTTTCATACTGGTCGTTTGAGGATGCAAACGAGGCGAGTGAGGTCAAAATTAGCGCGGTAACCGGTAAAGTGCTGGCCGTATCCACCTATGGGGTAGACTGGAACGATGACGCAGATTTCAAAAAAACATTTGCAAGCCCGAAATATACTGCTTCAGAAGCTTTGAAGCTAGTCAAGCCCAAGGCTCAGATGTTGTTTAATATCAATTTGACCGGCTATAAAGTGAAAGTTCAAGGGAATCAATATACGTTCTCCAAGCAGCAAAAGGGAACGGATTCTATTGTGGCTAAAGTGAATAAAAAAGGGACTTTTTACGCGTACTCTCTCCATTCTTCCGATGGGAAAATATAGTAGGAAATAGAAAAGATAAATGAAGCTGCTTCACTCCTGATATCATATTGTCGGGGGGTGGGGCGGCTTTTTTTGTTTTTGGCTTATGTTTGTAGTCTCTTTATGTTACATTAGTATGAAAATAAAGAGCGGGGTGGAGTAGAGGACATGAAACCGGATTTGCGTACTGTGCTGAATCGTGAAATTATTGTCGGAGACGGCGCAATGGGGACTTTTTTATACCAGCTAGGATTTCCAGTAAATACGTCTTTCGAAGAACTGAACATCACTTCGCCTGACGTTATATCAGACGTGCATGGTCAATATTTAAGTGCAGGAGCTCGATTGCTGGAGACTAATACATTTTCTGCAAATGATTATAAGTTAGCCCGGTTTGGTTTGGAATCTAAGGTAGAAGAGATCAATCGTGCCGGTGTGAGAATTGCCAGAGCTGCGGCCGGACCTGAACATTATGTGGTAGGTGCAGTGGGTTCCATATGTGGGGGCAAACGGCTTAACATATCAAAACTGGAGCTGGCAAGAAACTATGAGCAGCAAATTGATGCCCTTCTCTCCGAAGGAGTCGACGGCATTTTGTGCGAAACGTTTTATTCACTGGATGAAATACGCATTGCGCTTCACAGTGTACGTAAATACAGTGACATTCCGGTAATTTGTCAGTTTGCAGTTGATCAGGTTGGTCGTACCCAGGATGGTTTTTTGGTGGCGGAAGCTTTTTCGGTGCTGCGTAATGAGGGGGCAGACATCCTTGGATTTAACTGTCACTCGGGTCCGCAGGGAATTATGAGTGTAATGGAGCAGCTGGACGGCCCTTTGTCTGTACCGCTGTCCGTATATCCGAATGCAGGACTAGCAGATTATGTGGACGGTCACTATGTATACGGTGCATCACCTGAATATTTTGGAGAATGTGCCAAGTCCTTTGTAGACCTGGGGACGAGGCTGCTCGGTGGTTGCTGCGGAACTACACCGGAACATATTGCAGCTATCTCCAAAGCCTTGAACCGTTTGCAACCGCCTCCGCTGGCTTCAAAAGAAGCTTTGTCGAAAGAGTCCTTTCAAGTGGCAGAGCAGATTGCAGATGAAGAGGAACGAGGAAATGGCAAACATACCAGCGAGCCCAATATTGTGGATCTGGTTAAGGAACGTCATACAGTCATTGTAGAACTGGATCCTCCGCGCGATCTGGACATTACAAGGTTTATGCAAGGTGCTCATGCATTGAAGAAAGCAGGGGCCGACGCGCTTACACTAGCTGACAACTCGCTTGCAGTCACTCGCATGAGCAACATGGCGCTTGGACATTTGGTCAGTATTGAAACAGGCTTGCGCCCATTAATTCATATAGCATGTCGTGATCGCAATCTGATTGGTACTCAATCCCACATGATGGGTTTTGACGCGCTCGGTATTGACCATGTACTGGCGGTTACTGGAGATCCGGCGCGGTTCGGTGATTTGCCAGGCGCCAGTTCGGTGTATGATATGACCTCTTTTGAAATCATACGCATGATCAAGCAATTAAATGATGGTGTCGCATTTTCCGGTAAGCCACTGAAGCAGAAAGCTAATTTTGTGGTAGGTGCCGCATTTAATCCTAATGTCAAGCATTTGGGTAAAGCCGTACAGCGGTTGGAGAAGAAGATTGCCTCCGGAGCCGATTATGTTATGACTCAGCCCGTATACGACCACGAGTTGATTGCAGCCATCGCGGAAGCGACACGACATTTGGAAGTACCGATTTTTATCGGTATTATGCCGCTGGCTAGTGGGCGCAATGCAGAATACTTGCACAATGAAGTGCCAGGGATTCAGTTATCCGATGAGGTACGTGCACGTATGTCTGGTCTTGAGGGTCCGGAAGGACGAGCAATGGGCGTGTCTATTGCCAAGGAGTTACTTGATACGGCAATGGAACATTTTAATGGTATCTATTTTATGACTCCATTTATGTTCTATGAAATGACAGCTGAACTGACTTCTTACGTATGGCAAAAATCAGGCCGTGCACAGGCCCCCTTGTTTCGACTATAATAATCAATTACAATAGTATAATGGATGTGATGCCGATGTCATTGAGTATGACCGGATACGGTCAAGCCATCCTTCATTATGAGGGCTATAAAGTGCGCTTGGAATTGAAATCGGTGAATCACCGCTATTGCGAAGTGATGATGAGAATTCCGCGCGAATGGACTCGATACGAAGATGGCTTGAGAAGAACGGTTCAACAGCAGATTAAACGCGGTCGTATCGATGTCTTCATCCACAGGGAACGTGATGAAGAACAGATGCCCGCCGCGCGGTTGAATGACACTGTGGTGCAGGCTTACCTGCATGCAGCGGAGCAGCTGGCGGATCGTTATGGAGTGAAAGGAACGTTAGGGATAAGCGATATTCTTGCTTTGCCTGACGTTCTGGGTGAGCCTGGAGAGACTTGCCATGGAGATGAAGAGGACTGGGAAGAGCAACTACAGCGGGCTTTGAATGAAGCTTTGCAAGGTTTACTGGAGATGAGAAGGCGAGAAGGCGGGCATTTGGCGCAAGATGTGGAATCCCGTATTTTACGTCTGGAATCTCTGCATCATGAAATGACGGTGCTGGCTCCTCATGTTGTGAGCGACTACCGTAACAGGCTGAAACACAGGCTTAAAGAGCTTCAGGACGGTTCATTTACGCTTGATGAACATAAGTTCGGAATGGAGATTGCGTTATTCGCGGATCGCAGCAATATTGACGAGGAACTTACCCGGCTTCAAAGTCACTTTGGACAGTGCAAGGGATTGCTGCTGTCAGACGAGCCGGCCGGTCGCAAATTAGATTTTTTAATCCAGGAAATGAACAGGGAAGTCAACACGATCGGCTCCAAGGCTAATCATCTCACATTGGTTAATTTGGTCGTTGAGATGAAAGCAGAGCTCGAGAAAATTCGTGAGCAGGCTGCAAATATTGAGTAGCTACCTGGTAGCGGCACGGCTGCAAGAGTCACATGTATAGGGGGAAAGACCTGAATATGGCAATCAAATTGATCAATATTGGTTTCGGCAATATCGTGTCGGCCAACCGAATTATCTCCATCGTCAGTCCGGAGTCTGCTCCGATCAAGCGGATTATACAGGAAGCCAGGGACCGTCATATGCTAATTGATGCTACCTATGGCCGCCGGACGCGGGCTGTTATTATTACAGACAGTGATCATGTAATCCTGTCTGCGGTGCAGCCGGAGACGGTCGCTCATCGCCTATCCACTAAAGATGATGACAATGACGAATAAAAATGGAGTGTACTATGGCTAAGGGATTATTATTTGTAATATCCGGACCTTCGGGTGTCGGTAAAGGGACGGTAGGCAACGCATTGCGTGACAAGCTACCAGAGATAACATACTCCGTTTCTGCTACAACTCGAACACCTCGTTCAGGCGAACAGGATGGAGTGACTTATTTTTTTAAAACGCGTGAAGAATTTTTGGGTATGATTGAACGAGATGAAATGCTGGAGTATGCTGAGTATGTAGGGAACTATTATGGTACTCCACGTGATTTTGTAGATCAGACCCTTGCGCAGGGAAAAGATATTTTTCTGGAGATTGAAGTTCAGGGAGCGCTAAAGGTTAAAGAAAAATTTCCAGAAGGCATATTCATTTTTCTGCTTCCGCCTTCGCTAGACGAATTAAAGGATAGAATCCGGGGACGGGGCACAGAAACTCAAGCGACCATAGACCACCGTATGTCGGTAGCTGTGGATGAAATGAATTTGTTGCGTCACTATGATTATGCGGTCGTCAATGATGAGATTGATTTCGCTTGTAAACGAATAGAATCCATTATTATCGCCGAACATTGTAAGGTTCATCCTTAAACGAGGGCTTTACATATGCCAGGCGTACTTAAAGAGAAATAATACTGTATAAGCTGAGCTTGAAGGTGTACACTGGAGTTCAGCTTATACAGTCCCAAAACTACATGAAGAGGTGTCTATTCGTGCTGTATCCTTCCATTGATGAAATGATGAAAAAGGCAGATAGTAAGTATTCGTTGGTTGTAGCGGCTTCACGTCGTGCCAGACAGTTGCGCGAGGGTGAAAAGACGACTCTCAAGAATCCTAAATCCCACAAACAGGTTGGAGTGGCGTTGGAAGAGATTTACGCGGATCATCTGCGTCTTGAAAGCGGCGAAGACGAGTAAGAATTATACACAACTATTATAACCGGGCGCAATGCCAATTCCTTTGACAACCGCAAGGTTGTTATTTTTTTAGGTCAGGGGGAGTTAACGATGTTGAAGGGAAAAGTTATTATTCTTGGTATAACTGGCGGAATTGCTGCTTACAAAGGGGCAGCGCTGTGTAGTAGGTTGACGCAAAAGGGCGCCGATGTTCATGTGATTATGACGGCCTCTGCCAAGGAGTTTATTACTGAACTTACGTTGCAGTCGCTCTCTCGTAATCCGGTGTACAGTGACACATTTGATGAAAGAGAGCCGTCAGTCGTATCCCATATTCATCTGGCGGATGCGGCTGATTTGGTGCTTGTTGCTCCTGCAACTGCGAATATTATCGGGAAAATGGCGCATGGTCTTGCTGATGATATGCTGTCTACAACGTTGTTGGCTACAACAGCGCCTATTATGGTGGCACCTGCGATGAATGTACATATGTACACTCATCCCGCAGTCATGCAAAATATGGAGACGCTTGTATCACGTGGCGTGAAGATGATTGAGCCTGGTGAAGGATTACTGGCTTGCGGTTACGTTGGCAAAGGACGTTTGGAAGAGCCGGACACAATTGTGCAAACCATAGAGCATTTTTTTGATCAGCAAGCTCAGGAACAAAAAACCACCATCAAGTCTGAACCACGATGGTTTGGTGACGAATCTATGGAGGCTCAAATGCCTGAGTCACTTGTGAATGAGAATGAATCGGTGCTTTCAGGCAAAAAAGTCATTGTAACGGCTGGAGGCACGATCGAGCGAATTGATCCAGTACGTTATATCACAAATGATTCATCTGGCAAAATGGGCTTTGCCATTGCAAAAGTGGCTCAGGAGATGGGTGCAGAGGTGCACTTGATTGCTGCCAATACCAGCGCGGAACCGCCTACTGGTATTATGCTTGAAAGAGTCCAGTCAGCTGAAGACATGTACGACGCTGTTTTAAAACAATGGGAAACGAGCGATATGGTCGTTATGGCTGCTGCAGTTGCAGATTATCGACCACGTGAGATTGCACAGACCAAGATCAAGAAAAAAGATAGTGTATTTACGCTAGAGCTAGTGAAGAACGTCGATATTTTAGAATCACTCGGACGGAGTAAGAAACATCAATTTTTAATTGGCTTTGCAGCTGAAACCGAACATTTGGAGACGTATGCGATAGATAAATTAGAACGTAAAAATTGTGATTTGATCGCGGCAAACGATGTAACTGTGAATGGTGCTGGTTTTGGCGTCGATACGAATGCTGTTCAAATTTATGACCGAAGCGGGATCGTAGAGCGTATTCCTGTACAGTCAAAGGAAGAAGTCGCGCGTAAGTTGCTTACTATAGCCGCGGGACGCATGGGTGGGGTGCTGCATTAATGGAGACGGGCAATTTAGTTGCCAAGGTCATTGTCGATGTACCTGCCAAGGATACGGACCGCACCTTCGATTATCTGATACCAGACTCAATGAGACCTTGGATTGAGCCGGGTAGTCGGGTAGCTGTGCCATTTGGCAAACGGACGGTGCAGGCTTTTGTCATCTCGGTAGTCCCAGCTGATGATCCACCGAAATACAGAATGAGAGCGATCCAGGAACTGCTGGATTTGGTACCACCCTTATCTGCCGACCTAGTCGAACTGGGCAAATGGATGAGCGAACGTTATGCTTGTAATCAAATTATGGCACTGCAAGTGATGATTCCTACCGCGCTCAAGGGCAAAGCAGAACGTTATATCTCAATTGCGGAACAGCATGAGTTAACGCATCCACAACGTACTATACAACCGAATCAGGGCGATGAACTCGAATGGGCACTTCTGACCGACGATGGTATGAGTGATCCGACGGAGCGTCGGATTGTTAGCTTCATTCAGGAGAAGGAGCAAGTCCCATTGCAGCAACTCAGTCGACGTTTCCCTGAGGAAGCAGAGGTTATTAAATCCCTGTTACGCCGGGGTGTGCTTCAGGAAAGTCAAGTTATCAAAGACAAACTTGGTAAAAAGACCATGAAATCCGTTGATCTGGCTATTGGCATAGACGAGGCATCAACGGCACTGGAGCAATTTTCTGCCAAAGCACAGCGTCAGCGGGAGGTACTTGCTTTTTTGCTGGAACGTAGCGAGTTTCTGCCTTTGTCGCTGAAGGAAGTCATGACCTCACTGAGTGTCTCGGCTGCAACGGTTAAGGCGTTGGAAGATAAGGGCTATGTGTTGCTGGAGGATGTCGAAGTGTTCCGCGACCCCTACCGGGGCAGACACTTCAAGCCTACAGAGCCACTCCCTCTCACAGCAGAGCAGCAGTCAGTATATGAACGCATTATTCGCCAGCTGGACACACGTGAGCAAGGAGCTTATTTGTTGCATGGAGTCACAGGGAGCGGTAAGACGGAAATCTATCTACAGACAATTCAGCGTTGTATCGAGCAGAATCGGCAGGCTATTGTGCTGGTACCTGAAATATCGTTAACCCCACAAATGGTTGAGCGTTTTAAAGGCCGGTTTGGCGATCAGGTAGCAGTGATGCACAGTAGGTTGTCCGGGGGGGAACGGTACGATGAGTGGCGCAAAATACGCGAAGGCCGTGTGAAAGTGGCGATTGGTGCTCGCTCGGCAGTATTTGCGCCTTTTCGTGAGTTAGGTCTTATTATTATGGATGAGGAGCACGAAACGTCCTATAAGCAGGAAGAGACACCTAAATATCATGCGCGTGATGTCGCCATTCGCAGAGCCCATCAGCATGGGGCTGTTGTTATTCTCGGCTCGGCTACACCGTCGCTGGAAAGCTACTATGCAGCTCGCTCACAAAGCAACGACGAATTTGCGCCGTTGCTGCTTGAAATGCCAACTCGCGCATTGGGGAACACGTTACCCGAAGTACATATCATGGATATGCGTGAGGAGCTGCGTGCTGGCAACCGCTCTATGTTCAGCCGTGCGTTGCATAATGGAATTGCAGAGCGGTTAGAGCGTAAGGAGCAGACGGTACTACTGTTGAATCGGCGTGGGCACTCCACGTTCGTCATGTGCCGTAGCTGTGGCTATGTCGCGGGTTGTCCGCATTGTGATATTTCGCTTACGTATCATCAGCGGTCGAACAATTTACGTTGCCATTACTGTGGCTATTCCGAGCCCGTGCCTCAGACTTGCCCTGAGTGCGGTAGTGAGCATATTCGCTATTTCGGTACAGGTACCCAGCGAGTGGAAGAAGAGCTGGCGAAGCTATTCCCCGGTATACGTGTTGTTCGAATGGATGTTGATACAACAACAGAAAAAAATGCCCACGAAAAGCTCCTCAAGCAATTTCGTGATAAAAAAGCGGACGTGCTGCTCGGTACTCAAATGGTTGCCAAAGGCCTGGACTTTCCCGATGTGACACTGGTTGGTGTCATTACTGCGGATTCGGCTCTCAATTTACCGGATTTTCGGGCCGCGGAAAAGACTTTTCAACTGTTAACACAAGTAGCTGGACGTGCTGGGAGACATCAATTGCCAGGGGAAGTATTTGTACAATCCTATACTCCAGAGCATTATTCGGTGATTCACGCAAGTCGCCATGATTATGCTTCTTTTGTGAGGGAAGAATTGAAACACCGCCGCAATTTGCACTATCCACCATATTGTCGTCTTATTTTGGTGACCTTTTCTCATGAACAACTCCCGGTGCTGGTCCGGCTGGCTGAGAATTATTCAGCAACACTACAGGGACGGGCCAGACAACGGGGATGGTTCGGGAATATGGATCGTCTTACATCGGATGTACTCGACATTTTGGGACCAGTAGCTTCACCCATTTCGAGAATCAAGAATAGATACCGATTTCAATGTATGATAAAATGGCGTGGAAATATTGATGCGATTAGTTTGGCTCAGCAAGTAGCTGATGAAATGGCCGAATCCGCACAGGCACAAAAGTTGCTGATTAGTCTGGATGTTGATCCGCAAATGCTTATGTAGAGTGTTGCCACAAAAGTTATTAGCACAATTAATGCGGACAAGCCGTCCGTACATAGGATAATGTAGCAGTCGCGTTTGTGATGAATACAGTTAGGCCTAAATGAAGCATAAAGAGGAAGGTGTTCTGTTGTCATGTCAATTAGAATTATAGTGTTGGAGCCGGATGATGTATTGCACAAAGTAGCAAAGGAAGTCACTAAAATTACGCCTAACGTGCAAAAGCTGCTCGACGATATGGCAGATACGATGTATGAAGCGGAGGGAGTAGGTCTTGCTGCTCCGCAAGTAGGTATTTTGAAGCGTCTCATCGTTGTAGATGCTGGAGATGAGCATGGTTTGATTAAAATGATTAATCCAGAGATCGTGGCCGAAGAAGGGGAGGAATTGGGTCCTGAAGGCTGCCTGAGTATACCTGGGTTGAACGGGGATGTGCGTCGTGCCGAGAAGGTTACAGTCAAGGGACTGGACCGCGAGGGTAAAACCATTACCGTTACAGCGACAGGGTTGCTTTCTCGTGCTTTTCAGCATGAAATTGACCATTTAAATGGAATTTTGTTCACGGATATTGCAGAAAAAGTATATGAGGTTGCGCTGGAACAGCCAGGACCGAACCGTCAGATAGGAGAGTGAGGTTCGATGAGTCAAGACATTCGTATTATCTTTATGGGTACGCCTGAGTTTGCAGTGCCATCGCTGAACATGTTACTGGATAACGGTTATAACGTGGTTGGTGTGATTACACAGCCTGATAAGCCACAGGGACGAAAAAAAATATTGACGCCTACACCAGTCAAGGAAGCGGCAGAAAAACGAGGATTACCTGTACTGCAACCGACCCGCCTGCGTCAGCCAGAAGCGGTGGCTCAGGTGGCAGAGCTGCGTCCTGATCTGATCGTAACCGCAGCCTATGGGCAAATTTTGCCTAAGTCCGTACTAGACCTGCCTCGGTTCGGCTGTCTGAATGTGCATGGTTCGTTACTTCCCCGTTATCGGGGAGGTGCACCGATCCAGCGTGCGATTATTAATGGTGAAACTGTGACGGGTGTGACGCTGATGTATATGGCGGAAGGACTGGACACTGGCGATATGATATCGCGAGTTGAGGTTGCTATAGAGCCGGAGGATACCTCTGGTACGATTTTTGAGAAGCTAAGCGTAGCTGGAGCAAAGCTTTTGCAGGACGAGCTGCCTAAGTTGCTGGCAGGCCAATCAGACCGTACGCAGCAAAACGAGGACGAGGCAACTTATGCCCCGAACCTGAACCGCGAGGATGAGCGTATTTCGTGGAGTGCCAATGCTCAGCAGATATACAACCGGATTCGCGGCCTGGTTCCTTTTTCCGGTGCGTTTACGCTTTGGGAGGAAAATGTTTTTAAAATTTGGGCTGCTGAGCAGCCTTTCATAAACAGTGAAGTGAGTGGCTCAAATGTTCCAGCACCCGGAACGGTTCTTCAATTGACTGCTCGTGGCATTGAGGTGCAGACAGGCGAAGGAACTCTTTGGCTGACTCAGGTTCAACCGGCTGGCAAAAAGGTTATGGATGCCGGAACCTTTGCGCGCGGCGGACAGATGAAGCCAGGCACGGTGCTCGGATGAGCGGGAGTCACTCCCGCCAGGGAGGCCAAGGCAAGGGAGTGGGTGCCAGATCCGGCAAGACTCGCAATCAGACGGCGCGGGAAGTTGCACTTGATGTGTTGACCGGTGTGGAGCAAGAGGGTGCATATAGCAATCTTGAGCTAAATCGTCGGCTTCAGCAGGCAGGTTTATCTGCAAGTGACGCTGGTTTGGCGACGGAACTTGTATACGGTACAATCGCACGCCGAAATACACTAGATTATTTCCTGAATAAATTTGTTCAAAAAGGAACGGCCAAGCTTCAGGCTTGGGTACGTTCGTTGCTGCGGATGAGTGTGTATCAGGTGGTTTATCTGGATCGAGTTCCAGATCATGCAGTCGTTAGTGAAGCGGTGACCATTGCTAAGCGTCGTGGGCATCAGGGGATTTCCGGTATGGTCAACGGCGTGCTCCGCAGCATGTTGCGTGAGCCGGACAAGCTGCGTATTCCTGACGATTTGTCACCAGAGGAACGGATTTCATTAGAACATTCCCATCCACAGTGGCTGGTTAAGCGCTGGATTAAGCAATACGGTGCAGATACTGCTGAGGCTATCTGTCAGGCTAATAATGAGCCCCCTGCGGTCAGCGTACGGGTGAATACGACAATGACCAGCCGTGATCAGCTGCTGGACGAGATGCGCTCAAAAGGGCTTGATGCCGTTCCTTCCGCAGTTAGTCCCTATGGGATTGTTGTTCGTAGCGGTGGAAATATGGCGCTTACCTCGTGGTATACGGACGGCTTGCTGTCCGTACAGGATGAAAGCTCCATGCTCGTTGCCGAAGCAGTCGCTCCTGAGCCTGGCATGCTGGTACTGGATTGCTGTGCCGCTCCAGGTGGAAAAACAGCTCATATGGCCGAGCTGATGAAGGATCAAGGCCGGATCGTTGCGAATGATCTGCATGCCCATAAGCATCAATTAATCCGTGAACAGGCTAATCGACTTGGCCTGGATGCTGTGGAAACAGTCACTGGTGATGCGCTAGAACTGAAAGAACGCTATGCTCCAGCTTCTTTTGACCGTATTTTACTGGATGCGCCATGCTCTGGCTTTGGAGTAATTCGTCGTAAACCGGACCTGCGTTGGAGCAAAACTGCGCAGGATGTTCGCGACATTACACAGCTTCAGCATGAGTTGCTGGATAGTGTGGCGGGATTGTTGAAGCCAGGTGGTATTCTGGTGTATAGCACATGCACGATTGAACCGGACGAAAATGAAGGACAATTGACTCAGTTTTTAAGCGAACATCCAGAGTATGAATTGGCAGAGGGTCATTCCTTCCCGGACGTGAGCCACGAAAAGGATAGTATTCAGGGAGGCTCGGTACAGCTGTTACCGCAGCATTTTCACAGCGACGGGTTTTATATCGCGCGCCTGCGTCGGGTGAAATAGCGCGGAAGAGAATTCAGGCAGCTGCCCACCAGTATTTCCACATTCCGCCGGAACATTTCCGGCGGTTTTTTGCATGAAAGATGAAAAATTTTTACCCCTCCAGGGATTTGTGCTAAAATAGGAAGAATGAAAAATACGATCTACGATCAAACAGAACTTAATGAAGAAGGAACGGGTGCAAACATTGATGAAACCTTTTATATATGATTTAACTCTGGAGGAGCTTCAGGACTGGGCCAAGAACAATGGCGAGCCTGCTTTTCGTGGCGGACAAATTTTTGACTGGCTGTATGTGAAGCGGGTCAATGATTTCAGCGAGATGACGAATTTGTCCAAGGCGCTGAGAGAGAAGCTTGAGGAGCAATTTAGTTTTGTGACGCTTAGTGAAATTACAAAGTTGGAATCAAAGGACGGTACAGTAAAATTCCTGTTCGGTTTGCACGATGATCATGCCATTGAAACGGTCATTATGAGACACAATTACGGAAACAGTATTTGTGTAACGACGCAAGTGGGATGCCGGATTGGTTGCACTTTCTGCGCATCGACGCTCGGAGGCCTCAAACGGAACCTGACAGCTGGTGAAATTACTGCACAGGTAGTACAGGCTCAGAAAATTTTGGATAAAACGAATGAACGAGTGAGCAGCATCGTGATTATGGGCTCAGGCGAGCCTTTTGAAAACTATGAAGCGACCATGACGTTTTTGCGTACAATGGTTCATGAAAAAGGTCTGAACATTGGTCAACGTCATATCACGGTGTCGACTAGCGGTATTGTACCGAATATTTATAAATTTGCCGACGAGGATACCCAGATTAATCTGGCAATATCCATTCATGCGCCTAATGATGCGCTTCGTTCGAAGCTGATGCCTGTAAATCGGCGTTATCCCTTTAAAGATGTTATGGATTCTCTACGTTACTATCTTGCTAAGACGGGGCGGAGAATTTCGTTTGAATATGCCCTGATTGGCGGGGTAAACGATCAGGCAGAACATGCTGAAGAGCTAGCGGATGTGTTAAAGGACATGCTGTGTCACGTCAATTTGATTCCAGTCAATCATGTGCCTGAGCGCAAGTATGTGCGCACATCACGCAGCGATATTTTTAATTTCCAACGTATTCTTGCCGAAAAAGGCGTCAATGTGACGATCCGGCGTGAACAGGGTCACGATATTGCCGCTGCTTGCGGTCAGTTGCGTGCAAAGCATATGGAGTTGGGGTGAAACCATTTGATCAAAACAGTTCATGTCAGCCATGTCGGACGTGTACGTTCGGTGAATGAGGATTCTGCCTGGATCAGGCACTTGGAGCAAGGCTATATTCTTGGGATTGTTGCCGATGGTATGGGGGGGCATTTGGCCGGTGATACGGCCAGCCGCCTTGCGGTAGAGACACTTGCCGCTGATTTGGCGACGCTGGAGAGCGGATTATCCGCACATTCTTTGACGGCGGCGCTCAGCGACGCTATTTTGCATGCCAATGAAGTCATCTTCCAGACGGCTGCACGCGATGACAAGTATCATAATATGGGAACGACAGTTGTTGCGGTTTTACTAAACGATGCATCCGGAATTATCGGACATATCGGTGATAGTCGCGCCTATGTCATATCCAAAGGAGCGGTACGTCAGCTTACAGAAGACCATACTTTGGTTAATGAGCTGTTCAAAAACGGTCAGATCAGTAAGGAAGAACGGGAGAACCATCCCCGTCGCAATGTGCTGACTCGGGCGCTGGGTACTGATTCTGAGGTGAAAGTGGATATTGACTCCATTGCGCTGGAAAAAGGCGATGTACTGTTACTGTGTAGCGACGGATTAAGCAATCTGGTAACGGAAGAACAAATCAGTAAAGTAGTAGGTGCCGCAGAGAATCCTTTGGAGGAGCGTGCGGATCGTCTGCTACATCTGGCGCTGCTTGCCGGAGGAGACGATAACATTACTGTGGCTTTGTTTGAATTGCCCGATGACACGGTTTCATTGAGTGAAAAGGGGTGTGACGCATGATCGGGCACCTGCTAGGGGGAAGATACGAAATTATTGAGCGCATCGGTGGCGGCGGTATGGCGCTGGTGTATAAGGCTCAAGACATTTTGCTGAATCGCAATGTTGCAGTTAAAGTGTTGCGCCAGCAATTTGTTCATGATGAGGAATTTATTCGCCGGTTTCGGCGTGAGGCGCAGTCTGCGGCCTCGCTTTCGCATTCGAATGTGGTCAGTATTTATGATGTCGGCCAAGAGGATGAAATCCATTATATTGTAATGGAGTGCATCGAAGGTAAAAATTTGAATGAGATTATTAAAGAACGTGCGCCATTGCAAGTGGATGAAGCAGTACGGATTGCATCCCAGATTTGTGATGCGCTGGAGCATGCCCATCAAAATCAGATTATTCACCGAGACATTAAGCCTCATAATATATTAATTGGACGTAATGGACGGGTTAAGGTAACCGATTTTGGGATTGCTAGAGCCGTTACGTCAACGACCATTACCCAGACGGGTTCTGTTGTAGGTTCTGTTCATTATTTTTCACCTGAGCATGCAAAGGGTGTCGTCACCGGCGAAAAATCGGACTTATATTCTTTAGGTATTGTCTTATATCAAATGCTGACGGCGCAGCTCCCTTTCCTGGGAGAAAGTCCAATTAGTGTAGCGCTCAAGCATTTGCAAGAGGAATTTGAGGAACCGCGTAAAATTAATCCGTTGATTCCGCAAAGTGTGGAAAATGTCATTCTAAAATCCATGCGCAAAAATCCAGAAGAGCGTTATCAATCGGCAGACGAGATGCTAAAAGATTTGGAAACCTGTTTGCTGCCGGGACGGCGTAATGAATCCAAGCTGGAGTTTACACATTTGGATGATGAGGATCAAACACGGGTTATTCCGGCTATTAAGCCTCAACAATTAGGGATGTCTTCTAGCGGGGATGATGTACCTGCTCAACCGCGTGAGTCTGAACAGCTTCCGAGCAAGCAATCGTCCAAGAAAAATAGAAAAAAAGCGATTTTGTGGGTAACACTAGTGTTGGTGTTACTTCTGTGCATGGGCGGAGTGGTGTACTATGTGCAAAGTGTACTGGTCGTGCCTGAGGTAAAAGTACCAGGTGTATTGACACAAACAGAAGACCAAGCGAAGGTTAATCTCAGTAAAGCGGGGCTACTCATTGAGGAGCCAATCCAGCATGAATACAAAGAAGGAATCGCGCCTGGAGTTGTATTTTATCAAAGCTATCCTGCAGATTCTTTAGTCAAGGAAGGAACTAAGATTAGTCTGAAAGTCGGGATTGCCAAGCCGCTCACCCCGATGCCGGATGTCAAAGGCCAAAGCTACGAAAATGCTGTTAAGCTGCTGACCGCCCAGCAAATTAAGGAGACGCAGATTCAGCAAAATGAGCAGTTCAGTGATCAGGCCGCAGGGACCGTCCTTAGTCAGACACCCGCTGCAAATGAGCCATTTGATAAGGATTCAGTCCAGGTTGTGCTTACAGTCAGCAAGGGAGCTGACACTGTAAAAATGCCAAGTCTCGTAGGGAAGACGCAGAGTCAAGCGGAAAATGAGGTCAAAAAGGCAGGACTGAAGGTTGGCTCGATTAAAGAAGAATTTAGCTATGAGCAGGAAAAAGGAAGAGTAACCAAACAATGGCCGTCAGAGGCAGGCAGTGAGCTGCCACCAAATACGGAAATTACGATTTATGTAAGTACTGGTTACCCGCCAGAAGCGATTACGCTGCCATTTAATGTGCCTGTTGCGCCCAAGGAAGAGGGGAAAAACAGCAAAATTCGTATCACTTATACGGATGCACGTGGAGAAAATCAGGAATGGGGAAGCCGTACGATTAATACGACACAGGTGTTCACTATCAACCTGCTAATGGCTCCGAACAAAGACAGTGTTGTCTCAGTATTTAGAGATGGCGACTTTATTGATACGTATCCAGTCTCATATATTGAGGCGAAAAATGGAACGGTGACGATGCCCCAAATTGCTCCGCCTGCCGGAACTTCACCAACGGATACACCTGATGGTACTTCCTCGCAGAATGGAAGTGGAAACGGCGAGGAAGGTGATAGCGGGGGAGCTTCTAATGATAGTGGTAATAGTGGAGGAGACTTGAACAATCAGGAGGGCACGGGAAGTAATGGTGACCCTTCCGCCTTTGTTCCTGGAACGAATTCCACGGGGGGGACGCGCAGTGAGTTGGCGGTTAGTTATAAAAACAACCCAGGCCACGCTTCCCACAAAAAGAAGGAAAAAGTGATTGAGGCTGTTCAGCATCAGTAAACTTGCAATAGGAAGATGCTCAACCTGCTATACGCAATGAAACTTGAACATTATGAAGGAGGACATCTTACACATGCCTGAAGGTCTGATCGTCAAGGCGCTTAGCGGATATTATTATGTCTCCAGCCTGGATCAGGATGGGCGTCCGGTATCTGGCGAAGCTACGGTACAATGCAGAGCACGCGGCATTTTTAAGAAAAAAGAGATTACGCCTCTTGTTGGTGATCGGGTCGTTTACGAACTGACTGAAAACGGGGAAGGTATGGTCAAGGAGATTAGAAAGCGTACGACGGAGCTAATACGTCCTCCGGTAGCCAATACCACGCTTGCCGTGCTGCTGTTTTCATTGCGTGAGCCGGATTTAAACCTGCCTTTACTGGACAAATTTTTAGTCCATATTGAGCACGCCGGGCTGGATACGATTATCTGTCTGACTAAGCGCGATTTGTATGAAGGCAGCCCTTCAGAGGATGACACCGTGCTGGCCGTTCAGGAAATATACCAGAAGATCGGTTATGAAGTGCTGGTAACCAGTGCCCGTACCGGAGAAGGGACGGCTGAGCTTAAGAAGCTATTGGCTGGTCAAATCAGCGTGTTTTCCGGGCAATCAGGTGTAGGAAAGTCTTCTATGCTTAATGCTCTAGAGCCTGGGTTAACGCTGGAGACGAGCGCCATAAGCAATAAGCTGGGCCGAGGAAAACATACGACTCGTCATGTGGAACTGATTCCTCTAGACAACGGAGGATTTGTAGCAGATACACCGGGGTTTAGCCAGCTGGATTTTCTGGAGCTGGGTGTGGATGTGCTATCTCCCTGTTTTCGTGAATTCCAGCAGTATGCGGAAGGATGTAAATTTCGGGGTTGTACCCATATTCATGAGCCTGGTTGTAAAGTAAGAGAGGCCCTGGAAGAAGGACATATTTCACAGGGACGGTATGATAGCTATTTGCAGTTCTATCAGGAATTAAAAGAAAAAAAGCGGAGGTACTGAGTATATGTTAAAAATAGCACCGTCGATTTTATCCGCTGATTTTGCTCGCTTGGGCAGTGAAGTTGCGGAAGCTGAGGCAGGAGGAGCGGACTGGATTCATGTGGACGTAATGGATGGACATTTTGTATCCAATATTACGCTGGGCCCACCTATCGTTCAGGCTATTCGTCCGCACACGACTCTTCCCTTGGATGTTCATCTGATGATTGAGCATCCTGAACGATATATTGGCGATTTCGTAAAAGCAGGAGCCGATATCATCACTGTTCATGCTGAGGCCTGTGTTCATTTGCATGGTGTCCTTCACTTGATCAAGCAGCAAGGCGCTCTGGCTGGAGTGGCTCTCAATCCAGGTACTTCACCATATGCGATCAAGGAAGTGCTGCCAAATGTGGATATGATTCTGGTAATGACGGTCAATCCTGGCTTTGGAGGTCAGTCCTTCATTCCAGAGACGTTAAATAAAATCAGACAAATCCGTGCTTGGTTGAACGAATTGGGTCGTCCAGACGTACATATCGAGGTAGACGGAGGTATTGCGGAGGAGACGGCACCAGCCGTATTTGAAGCGGGGGCTGACGTGCTGGTGGCTGGTAGTGCGGTATTCGGCAGAGCAGACCGTGCAGCGGCTATTGCTGCGATTCGAGACAGTGCAGCACGTTTGTCCAAGTGAAGCTGACCGAAGCATTGTGGATGATTATAGCCAGCATGGCGACGGGGTTGACCCTTAGCTGTTTCTCGCTAGTGAAGGCTCCTTGGAATGCCGTTCTTTCACTTTTGGCTGTTCTAATTGTCCTGTTTTATTTTCGAAAAAATGAACGTCGTGGTTTACGAATAGGTTTTGTGGTGTGCAGCGTACTTTATTATATCCTGTTTATTTTCATACTCTCAGCATATCTCTATGTTCGCGGACTTGTCTGATGGTATAGCCTGGGATGGTTGTGCATAAATATGGTTACATGAGCGGGATTCTCATGTAGCCTTTTTTTGTGGGGCAACAACCCTTGATAGGTTGCATAAACTACAGAGAACGGATGCAGGAGGATGATGGGGAGGGTGAGGCATGAAGTTTTACACAATCAAGCTGCCAAAATTTCTGGGTGGATTCGTTAAAGCCATTTTGAATACATTCCAGAAAAACTGAATTCAACGTAATGTAAACACAGGATGTAGGATGAAAGCTAGAGGTACACAGGGCACGCTTCCCGGGCATAACAGATAGGTAGCTCGGTAGTAAAAGATTGGAACGCACGGGAAGGTGCCTGACATTTTGTTTTCCTGAACCAGATGGATATTACTTTTCGAATAACCAAAAAAGCACCCGTTTAAAACGAGGTGCCTTTTGTTTATAACGATATTTTTTTACGACTACACGCGAGTCACTTTACCGGCTTTCAATGCACGAGTGCTGACATAAACGCGTTTCGGTTTACCGTTAACGAGAATGCGAACTTTTTGTACGTTGACGCCCCAAGTACGGCGATTACGGTTGTTAGCGTGAGATACGTGGTTACCGCTGCCAGGCTTTTTGCCTGTTACAGAACATTTACGAGACATGATTCCACCTCCTATTCTGAAAATAACCAAATTCCATATGGAACGGGTCTCTCTTCAGGCCGACTGGGTCAGCCGGACTTTGTAAGTCACTAACCTGAACAAAACAATACTTAAATATAATATCATAGTCAAAAAAGCTCCGTCAACTGATTCAAAAACTTTATTTATTTCTCTTTCGCATTATAGTACAATATGGGATAGTTATTGCTGCGATTATTTTGTATTTAAATGGAATGTGAATTCTTATTCCAGTCATGCCGGCGGTTCAGAGGCGGGACTATAGTTATCATTCCAGCCGATGATTTATGTTGGGCAGTTGACTGGTTTTTCATTTTATATGACCTGTAGAAGAGCGACCAGACGTGAGTACAAGAGCTTATGAAAGTGTGACATTCGTATTCGTCGTCTGGCTTTAGTATAATTTAATTGAACCTGTAGTCACAGCTGGATAAGGTGTGGTGAAGGTTGATAGTAAAACAAGTGTATTAAGCTAGGAAGGGGAATTCTCTTGAGTAATCGTTCTTTGAATGGAACAGATTTTACCGCAATGGTTTTAGCCGGGGCGGAACAATTACAGCAGCATGCGGAACATGTCAATTCACTAAATGTATTCCCGGTGCCAGACGGTGATACGGGAACTAACATGAATTTGACGATGAGCGCGGGCGTAACGGAATTAAAGAGGGGGGATTCTTCCTCCATCGGTGTCATGTCCGGCATATTATCCAAAGGTTTGCTGATGGGAGCCCGCGGCAATTCAGGGGTTATCCTGTCTCAGTTGTTTCGTGGCTTCAGCCGTTACGCTGCCCCATACGAGGAATTGAATACCCTTCAGTTCGCATCGGCATTGCAGAGCGGGGTGGATGCGGCCTACAAGGCGGTGGTTAAGCCGGTGGAGGGTACAATTCTTACCGTGGCGAAGGAAGCGGCCAAGCATGCTGTATTTTTCTCGCGCCGGACGAACGACATCACGGAATTGATGGAAGAAGTGCTTGCCAAAGCGAAGGAAACGCTTGCCATGACGCAGGACATGCTCCCTGTACTGAAGCAAGTAGGAGTTGTAGATTCGGGTGGGCAAGGCCTTGTGTATATTTATGAAGGCTTTATGCAACATATTGGAAGCGGCTTGGTGACGTCTCCAACTGCAAAAAGTGATAATGTACGCCCGGTTTTTGCTCCTCACGTATCGGAGAGACCTACTGCTACTGCAGTTGTTCCTTCCCCAGATGCGCCGATTTCTGCGCAAGCGAAGCTCGAAACGGATAATATTGAATTTTTGTATGATATGGAGTTTTTTATTAATCGACAATTGGGCGAAGCGCAAGGTACCGATTTTGATGAAGAAGCCTTCCGGAAAGCGTTATCCGTAGATGGTGATTCTATTATCGTAATTTCAGACGATGATGTTATCAAGGTTCACGTGCATTCTAAGGCTCCTGGTGAAGTGCTGAATTTGGCACTGCGTTACGGAGAAATTACACAGATTCGTATTTTAAATATGCGCGAGCAGCATCGTGATTTGTTGTCTGCGGGTATGGATGTTGCTCCTGAGCCTGAGTGGTTTGCTGAAATACCAACAGAGCCTGCACGTGAGGAAGAGCCGTCTGAGCCCCCAGCTCATGAACTGGCATCCTTTGGTTTTATAGCTGTGGCTTCCGGTGAAGGAATTGCTGATATTTTCAGAAGTTTAGGCGTCGATGTTGTCCTTTCTGGCGGCCAGACAATGAATCCGAGCACAGAGGACTTCGTTAATGCGGCGCGCTCGATTGCGGCTCAACATATTTTTATTCTTCCGAATAATTCCAATATTATTTTGGCGGCAGAACAAGCGCGTGAACTGCTAGAGATGGAACGTATGGTGTCGGTTATTCCGAGCAAAACAATTCCTCAGGGCATTGCGGCAGCATTTGCCTTCCAGGAGGAAGAGGCTTTTGAGGTAAATCAGGACAATATGCGTGACGCAGTCACCCGGGTGAAGTCTGGCCAAGTGACCTACGCGGTACGGGATACGACACTTGATGACCTGCATATTACAGCCGGGCACTACATCGGTATTCTGGATTCCAAAATTGTAGCGACCGAGGAACACTTAATGGCAACGTCCCGTCTTTTGCTAGCGAAAATGCTGGTGAATGGCGATGAAATTGTTACGATTCTCACAGGTTCAGACGCAAATCAAGAAGACACAGATCAGCTTGTTGCATGGCTTGAAGAAAATTATGCGGATGCTGAAGTGGAAGTTCATGAAGGTGGTCAGCCGATTTATCCTTATTTGTTCTCAGTGGAAACCTGATGTGCTTTAGCACGCCCATGGAAGTCCACAACAAAAAGGAGGTCTGACTGATGAGCAGTACCATCATTTTGACGGATAGCACGGCTGATATTCCACAAGAATTAGCAGACCGTCTCGGTATAGTTGTTGTACCCTTGACAGTGATGTTCGGCAGCACAGCTTACCTGGACGGCATTGAGATGTCAGCGTCGCAGTTTTACAGCGAACTAGTACGGGCTGATGAGCTGCCTACGACGTCACAGCCTTCACCAGCCCGTTTTTTGGAGACATACACGACGCTGTTAGAGCAATACCCGGAGAGCCAGGTTATCTCTATCCATTTATCCTCGGGTGTGAGCGGAACGTATCAGTCTGCTCTGCTGGGCAAATCCATGCTGGAGAAGCATGAACATAGAGTGACTGTGGTGGATTCCAAATCAGCTTCATACGGATATGGCATGCTAGTGGTTTATGCGGCAGAGCTGGCGGCTGCCGGACACTCCCCGGCTGATATTGTTCGGGCTGTGGAACGTCGTGGGGAGCGCCGTTGTTTATATTTCCTGGTGGATACCCTGGAATACTTACAAAAAGGCGGACGTATTGGCAAGGCAGCGGCAATGGTTGGTACGTTGCTTAACATTAAGCCGATTCTTTCGATTGACAAAGAAGGTATTATTTATTCGGTTGATAAGGCGAGAGGGCATAAAAAAGCGACAGCACGAATTATTGAACTACTGGAGCGGGATTTAAAAGGCCAAAAAATTAATATTGCTGTGGGTCATACGGCAGATCGCTCAGCGGCAGAAGCGTTCGTGGTTCAGCTGGCAGAGCATTTTGAGCTGGGGGATCGAATATATACTGAACTTGGCGCTGTGATTGGGACCCATGTAGGGCCAGGAACGATTGGCATTTTTGTATGGCCGGCCGGAGATGAGAGGTAATATGCTGCAATTGGATCAAATACCTTTAAAACAAATACATGGCGTGAGTGCTCTCAAAGAGGGAGAGCTTCACGCTTTTGGCATTTCTAACATACAGGACATGCTGGAATATTATCCGTTTCGGTATGAAGATTACCGACTGCGCTCGCTAAGCGAAGTGAAGGACGGAGATAAGATTACGGTACAGGCCAAAATTATGGGCATTCCGGTGCTTCAGCGTTACGGGCGCAAATCAAGGTTGACTTGTAAATTGATGGCCGAGGATTGGATGTTTACCGCGACATGGTTTAATCGGCATTTCATGAAGGAGCAGCTAACCTCTGGTCGTGAAATTGTGGTGACTGGTAAATGGGACCTCAAACGTATGCAGATGACTGTTGCAGATTCTGAGTTTCCTGATAAAGGAGTAGCCCGCTCGGGGACGCTTCAACCGGTGTACTCTATAGGCGGCAAGATTACGCAAAGCTGGATGCGAAAAACGATGAATCAGACGCTCCAGCAGTTTGGCGAAATGATCCCCGAAATATTGCCTGAGTTGCTTGTACGCAAATATAGTATGATGCCGCGCAAGCAGGCTATTGCGGGTATACACCAGCCTCAGGACAACCGCGAGGGACAAGAGGCTCGTCGGCGGATGGTGTATGAGGAGCTATTTTTATTTCAGCTGAAAATGCAGGCATTCCGGGCGCTAAATCGTGGTCGAGCGGACGGGGTGGTACATACGGTGGATAACGCCACGATTCGTGAATTTGTAAGGGCTTTGCCTTTTGAATTAACGGATGCACAGAAGAAGGTAGAGCTTGAAATACTGCACGATCTACGCTCACCTTATTGTATGAACCGTCTGCTTCAGGGAGATGTTGGGTCAGGTAAAACAGTTGTTGCTGCCATCGGTTTATTTGCCACAGTACGTTCTGGTTTTCAGGGAGCGCTGATGGTGCCAACCGAAATATTGGCCGAGCAGCATATGCGGTCGCTTCACAAGCTGTTTGAGCCCTTTGGAATCAGTGTGGGCCTACTGACTGGGAGTACAACCGGGAAGAAGCGTAGGGAGCTGCTAGCTGCTCTCCAAATGGGTCTGCTGGACATTGTAGTAGGCACCCATGCTCTCATTCAGGAAGATGTATATTTTCGCCAGCTTGGGCTTGTTGTAACGGATGAGCAGCATAGATTCGGAGTGAACCAGCGTAGTGTACTGCGTCGCAAAGGCTATAATCCCGATGTGCTGACAATGACGGCCACACCGATCCCTCGTACGCTGGCCATCACTGCGTTTGGCGATATGGATGTTTCTACGTTGTCAGAGCGGCCGAAGGGGCGTATTCCAATTTCCACCTATTGGGTGAAGCACGAACTGATGGATCGGGTACTTGGTTTTATTTCCCGCGAGGTAGATCAGGGACGGCAGGCTTATCTGATTTGCCCGTTGATTGAAGAGTCGGAGAAGCTGGACGTACAGAATGCCATCGATTTGCATATTCAAATGCAACAGGCTTTTCCACATTACCGCGTTGGGCTATTACATGGACGAATGACTCCCGCAGAAAAGGAAGAAGTTATGCGTTCTTTCTATGCGAATGAGGTTCAGTTGCTCGTTTCAACGACGGTTGTGGAGGTGGGGGTAGACGTCCCCAATGCGACGCTAATGATCATTATGGATGCGGATCGTTTTGGGCTGTCCCAGTTACATCAATTACGTGGACGTGTCGGACGGGGAGCACATGCCTCGTATTGTGTACTGATCGCTGATCCTAAGTCGGAGGTTGGTCAGGAGCGGATGAAGGTTATGACCGATACGGACGATGGTTTTGAGGTGGCTAGACGCGATCTGGATTTGAGAGGGCCAGGTGACTTTTTTGGCACCAAGCAGAGTGGACTACCCGAGTTTCGTTTAGCAGATATGGTAGCGGATTTTGAGGTGCTGGAAAAGGCGCGTGAGGATGCAACTGATCTGATCAAGGATGCGTCCTTTTGGACATCTCCGCAGTATGAAGCACTGCGCGGTTATTTGCAAAAAGAGCAGATTTTCCAAGGGGATCTCATCGACTAATCCACCATGAATCAGGAGGTTGTTCTAAACGTTTTAAACAGATAGGCACAATGGACAGGCTGACCGTCATATATTTGGGAATGACCGAATGATATGGGAGGTGTGGCAACATTGAGCTATCAGCAATATGGAATCAGTCCGCAACTGGTGGAGCGGATTAAGTTGAAAATGAAAAATCGTGCGCTCAAGGATCGGGTTAAGCAGCAGATCGAAGGTGTGACTAAAGCGGACCTGCAAAATAAAGCTAAGGTGCGTCATCTTGTAAAGACTACTTCTGCTATTTTAAACGAGCGTTTGACGGCTGCGCAGGAGGAGCAATTGACCGCCTTCGTATTGGCACAAAAAATTGATCCGTCCAATACATTCCATCTAATCAAGCTGTGGGGAATGTTCCGTTGATTGCTATTTGAAGAGGTGCTTCGAAGCGCTCTCCATGTTTTTTGTGAAGCACAGATAAAAAAAAGGATTGCCTGATATCAGGCGATCCTTTTTGGTTTGTTTTAGTTAGTTCATTCCCCGGGCAATAGCTAGTGTGAGCTTATCATGAGATTTTTTATTTGTAATGACCGCCAATTTTGATAGACCGTTCCATGGCCTGCCCGGCATCTGTTAAGGACGATGCGCGCATGATGATGGACTGACCGTACCGATCCTTTAAAGTGTCCGTCACCTTTTCCAAAGCACGGGATCGCTCCTGATCCTCAAAAAAATCCAGTTGATACAGTTGATCATCCACCAATCCGCTTAAAGTAACTCCTGCGCGCTTCACAGGCATATGATTCCAAAAAGTATAAAAGATTTTTTTAACGGTTTCATATACCTTTTGGGTATGGTTTGTAGGATCGGGTATCTTCATTTGTCGGGAGAATCCGGTTGGTGCCTCGTAGGGACTGCATATACAATGAACAGTCACAACCGAGCCCATATATCCTTTGCGGCGGGCGTCCCGACACACCTCCTCTGTTAGTTCAAGCAGGATGGTTTCCACTTCCGCAGGCTGGAGATAGTCTCGAGGAAGAGTCATCATATGACCGATGGATTTGGGAGGTGTATTAAATGTTTCCGGCTTGACCGGGCTGTGATCGATCCCGTTAGCAGTTCGCCATATTACCTCTGCCTGAATATCGGACTGCTTACCGAAATGAGACCGGAATTTGTCCTGTAGCCGAGGTAAGGAAGTACGTGCGATATCTCCAATGGTGTGTAGTCCAAGCTTCTCCAAATGCCGTTCCATTCGTGAACCGATGCCGAACATAAGACGTACTGGCTGGGGCCATAGCAACGCTGCAATATCGGATGCAGGCAACAAGAAAATGCCACTGTCATTTTTTTTAGCCCATATATCTGTTGCGGTTTTAGCCAGCATTTTGTTGGAGCCGATACCAATTCGAATCCATACTCCTGTTTGTGCCAGTACCTTTTGCTGAATTTCACTTGCAATACTCACCGGATCCCCGAACAGGGAGAGGCTTCCGCTCATATCCAGAAACTGTTCATCAATGCTGAAAACCTCAACCAAATCCGTATATTCGTTATAAATTTCTGTTATTTTTAATGAGACATCGATATAATGCTGCATACGCGGACGTACAATGATAAGGTCAGGACATTTTTTCACCGCTTCTCCCAGACGTTCTGCTGTAGATATACCGTATTTTTTGGCCAGCGGACACGCAGCTAAAATAATGCCTGAACGAAGTGCAGGGTCACCGGCCACAACGAGTGGCTTATGTTGGTATTTGGGATCATCTGCTTTTTCGATGCTAGTATAAAAACTTTGGCAGTCCGATAAGAATATGGTTCTATTTCTGCGTTCCTCCAAAAATACGACCTCCTTTCCTGATATGTGTGGATCATCCTTCCAAAATATTCTTGAATGTATACTCTTATAGTAGTATTATATACAGAACAAGTGTTCCTAATACAAATGTATTTTTTGGAACGTTACAGTTTACGGAAAACCTAACATGGCGTATCATAATATCTTGAGCAAAAACAAGTGGAAATGAATGGATATTGAGGGGAGAAAACCATTTTTATGAACCCAAAACGTCGACCATCATCTCAAAAACGCAGTAGGTGGCGTATTTTTGGCAGAGTTTTGCTGATTAATATCAAGTGGTTCTCGTTTGCGGGTGTACTTGGAGTGCTATTTGCTGGAGGTCTTATATCCGGTTATGTAGCGGCACTGGTTCATGATGAACCTGTACGCTCACGTCAGTTGATATATGAAAAGGTAAATGAGAACGCTCTGACCAGCTTTGTATTTTTTAATGATCAGGTAACTCCGGTTGGAAGAATGCGCATGGAGGAGGATCGACAGCTCGTTGATCTGAAGGATGTCCCTCAGTCTATTGTGGACGCCCTCATTTCAACGGAAGACAGCCAATTTTATGAGCATCGTGGTGTGGATTTAAAGGGAACAGCTCGTGCTGTTAAGCAGAAGCTTTTGAATGAAAACCGCCAAACAGGCGGCAGCACACTGACGCAGCAGGTAGCCCGAAGGGTTTTTCTCAGTCTGGATAAGACGGACAGCCGCAAGGTGAAGGAAATGCTGCTGGCACTGCGTATGGAGCGTTTTATGGGTAAGGATAAAATATTAACGGCTTACTTAAACAAAATGCCCTTTGGTAATGGTTCCGCTGGTTACAATTTATATGGAATTAAGTCTGCTTCGTTAGGGATTTTCAATGTAAGTGATCTACATAAGCTTCATATTGCTCAGGCGGCTTATTTGGCAGGTCTTCCCCAACTGCCATCTGTTTATTCCGCTTTTGATGGTAAAGGGAACTTTGATGAAGAAGGCTTCAATAAAGCGATGGAGCGCCAGCGTGTCGTGTTGGGAAGAATGCTGGCAACAGGTAAACTTACGCTATCCGAATATAACGAGGCGCTTCAATTTGATGTGAAAGCCACTCTTGCGCCACATCGCGAAAAAAGCTATAACACATTCCCTTATTTGATGCTGGAGACAGAGCGGGAAGCCGCCCAATTGTTAGCGCTCCAACAAAATCCCGATATCACAGCAGCCGAGATTTCCAAGCCTGAGTATGCCGAGCTTCTTCAAAATACGCGAGAAGAGTTGCAACGGTCCGGATATCGAATTTATACAACGATAAATAAGAAAATTTATAACAATATGCGGCAGATTGCAGCCAATCCACAAAACTTTTCTCCATACAGTAAGAAGAAGGGATTAGAGCAGATTGCAGCAATCATGATTGATCATAAAACAGGGGCTATACTCGGTATGATCGAGGGCAGGGATTTTAATACCGAGCAAATGAACTATGCAACTCAAATGACACGTCAGCCCGGTTCTGCCATGAAGCCTATTGCTGCTTATTTACCTGCTTTGGAAAAGGGCTACACTCAGCCAGCCGGTCTTATTGATGATTCACAAATCATATTGAAAGACGGGCGTAAAGGTTATCATATTCCTAAAAATTATAACAGACGGTACGAGGGGCTTATGACAGCCCGTGAAGCACTCAATCGGTCAATCAATATCCCTGCACTGAGGCTGTTCTTATATGAAGTTAAAATTCCAAACGCTTGGAATTTTGTGCGTTCTCTTGGAATTACGACGATTCAGCCGCAGGATGAACATGCTCAGACAGGGGTTCTAGGTGGACTAAGCAAAGGGGTATCCGTCGAGGAACTGACTGGAGCATATGGAACGATTCCCAATATGGGTGTATATAATGCACCTCATCTGATTAGCAAAATTACGGATGCCAACGGGAAGATCATATATGAATTTAAACCGCAGACGAAGCGTGTATATTCGCAGCAAACCGCATTTTTGATGACGGATATGCTTAAAACTGTTATATCAGATCCGAGGGGAACTGGTAAACGCCTGCAAAATGCTTTTAAAAGCTACGGTGCCATTGATATCGCCGGTAAAACCGGTACAACACAAAACTTTGGTGATGTGTGGTTTATGGGGTACACACCTGACGTTACATTAGGCGTCTGGGCTGGTTACCGCCAACAGGTTAATACATTATCTCAAGAAGGCCATTCCAGAGCACAGTCAGTGTGGGCACTGATCATGAATGAGGCGGTCAAGGACCAGCCTGAACTTTTTAAGAATAAGCACTTTATACGGCCGGAAGGTGTTGTAAGAGTTACGGTTTCTAGCCTTACAGGTAAGCTGCCAGGGCGTTATTCCCGTCAATCGGGTCAACTTGTGACTGACTGGTTTAATCAAAAGTATGTGCCTACTGAAGTTGGAAGAGAACGGCTTCCGCGTTCTGCTAGACCAGTGGTCCCGTCCAAACCAGATATCAAGGAAAAAGAAGTCCCAGAGGTTGAGATACCTGCAATAGATCAAGAGAAAATTCCACCAGAGGAAACGGATCCTGCTGTTCCTGAAGCAGACACAGAGATAGAAATGCCTGATGAGAATAACGATGTGCCATCAACAGATACTTCGCAACCTTCTGTTGAAAACGAACAGGGGACTCCTTCTGAATCGGAAAGCCAGAGTGAGACTCCCAAAACCCAATCTGATGAAGTTATTTATCCAGAAATAATATCTGATCAACCCAAAAACTAAACGACAGGAACGGCTTAGTTTAAAATGCCGTTCCCGACAATGTCTACAGTGACCTGCGGATGAAAACGGACATTGGGATATTCTTTATTCCAATCTACACTTTTCCATACTGCTGGATGATGAGCGATCAACTGTCTGCCTACGCCAAAGGCATCACATCCATTTTCCTGAAGTGTACGGATAATTTGTTCCGCATCCTGGGTCATGATTTCGGAAAGTTGACGGTTTAGACGCCGTACGTTAGCTTTATCTTGAAGATGATTACGTGCATATTCAACAATATCGACAGGCAATTTCAGGTTAAGCTCCACATCAATTTGTCCATCGCGCTGAACTTTCACTTTAAGGCTACGTTTGACATTCTGAATGTTAGCCTGATACGTAATAAAGTTTTGCACATCACCGACAGATCCTGGATGTATCCTTTTTACAAAGCGAGCTGTATTTTTCCACTTTCCAGTCATCAGGACATATAAAACACCTTGCTCATTACTTAGGCTTCCTGTGAATTTTTGTCCGTGAAATAAGGCAATTCCACGTGCTGCAATATCTTCTCCTTCTTTGGAAAGATAGGGAAGCACAAAATCTTGACCCGGATCAAGCATTGGGGGGAGCAATGTCTCCAGTGTCATTTCCGGGAACATACACATTTCCTCAAGGCTTCTGATTTTTTTGGTTATAAATTCGCCAATTAAGAGGTTACCTATGCCTTTTTGATCTATTATTTCTCCAGCTAATCCATCTACAATAGCTACCTTGACATGGGAAGTCGGATGGTCAGGCTCACGATACAGCACATCCAGATAGGGATATAGATCTTTTCGGGCCAAGCTTGTACCATACAGAATAACTCCGTATTTGAAAAAGCGGATATCCCCGGTTACTTTAGCCCGGATTTTGTCTGTGCTTTGCCGAACGGAATGACCGGTGCCTGAGTGAATTTCATTGGTGCTTTTACCTTGATTGCTTTGAGAATCGTCTACAACTTCTAGCGTTTGCAGCAACATGCCTTCAGGAGTGAGATCATAAGCCGATGCATTTGCCATTCGGGCATCCTTCAAATTGTCCTGATCCCAGCAGCCTGTTATAAAAATGAGTAGAGTTAGCATTCCAAGCGCTCTGCTCTTTTTTTTCATGTTTCAGGTCCCTCCTTTTTTTTGAAGAGATACGATAGGATCAGCAGCAGAAAAGGGAACACAATTAGGAAAATATAAGCAGAGTTATTAGCTATGGAACCAATAAGCTCGAAATCTTCTCTTCGTTGAGGCAAATAGGCAATACAACATGAGGCGAGCACAACAAAGGGAACCGCCTTTTTGTGGCTCTTTTGCTTGAATAGATAGCTTATTCCGTAAGACGCCGCATAATAATAACCACTTATAGCACCAAAGATCGAAATGAGCCAAATCGGTAGAAAAATAAAATCGACCCGATCCATCGTTCCCAGTGGAATGGATCTGAGCAAATAAATGACTGGCTCCGGCATTAATTCAAGCTGTTGGGGGCTGAACACGGTTGTACAGGTAAATACAGTAAAACAATACAATAGTACCACGATCGCGTTAGCTGCCAAAATTGACTTGAGCTTGCCTATACTTTTGCCCTCAACCATGGGAAAGACGACAAGAATGAACTCAAAACCAAACATCGCTAGGAGCGTTTCTTTTGAACCGACAATAATACGGGGCCATCCCGCCTCAGTCAGAGGTAGCAGATAAAGCGGGTTGGACTGCTTTATACCATAGCTAATTAACAGCATCATGGGAAAAATCAGAAATGAAATTAAAACAAGCACTCGAGCAATTGTTCTTAAATTTTCGCGAACCAGATATATGCTACTGAACAAAAACAGGGCAAGTATAGCCCAACGGGGAGTATATTGCAGCATCCAGCGATTGATGACGTCATATGCGTTCACAAGAACGGAGGTACCCATAAGCAGATAGTAAGCAATGTAAGCCACAGTCAATGCTTTTCCAATCCAGCAACCAGTAATTTGGGTTAATATTTGATAAATCGAAGAGGAGGGAAAACGTCTTAGCAGAAGCCAGCACATCAAAATAATGAGTTGAATCAAAAGGCCGCCAATAATGACAGATATCCAACCCCCTCCTTTAGCTGAAAGGTGCATCTGATAGGGAAGTGACAAAATGTCTACGCCAATCTCAAACTTGATGATGAGAAAAAAAAGTTGACCCGATGCAATGGTACTTTCTTTATTCACGTCGTTTCCAGCTCCTAGAGTCGTTCTGCTGCTTCAATTTTTGGGCTTGGGAATCATATGGTCGCTGATGAAATGTCCAAATTGGAAAGCGGATAAAAACATCTTTCATATCACCGAGCCGGAATGGTGCAAGAGGAGCAAAGTAGGGCGTACCAAAGGTCTCCAGCTTGCAAAGGTGGATAGTAAGAAAAAGTAAACCGAAAGCAATGCCAATGTATCCAAACAAGGCTGCAGCAATCATCATCGGAAAACGAAGGATACGAACCGCTGAGCTCATTTCATGAGAAGGCACTAAAAAAGAAGAAATGGCTGTTAACGAGACGACGATGATCATCGTATACGACACGAGACCAGCCCGAACGATAGCATCTCCGATGACGAGACCACCAACGATTCCAATAGTTTGGCCAACCCGACTGGGTAGACGGACCCCGGCTTCTCGTAGCACCTCAAAGATCAATTCAAGCAGCATAGCCTCCACAATCGCTGGGAATGGAACATTTTCCAGTGATTTTTTAATGGTATGCGCCAACTCTAGTGGCAAAATAGCTGGATGAAAAGCAATTGTCGCAATGTAAATAGCAGGCAGCGTAAAAGCGATCAAAAAGCTCATCATTCGAATCGTTCTTAGAAATGAACTAATAATCCAACGGCCGTGATAATCATCTGGACTTTGGTAAAATGCAAAAAAAGAGACGGGAGCTATTAGAGCAGTAGGGCTACCTTCAGCCAAAATCGCTATCCGTCCCTCCATTAGATTGGCGGTCACACGATCCGGTCGTTCCGTGCTGAGCTGTTGAGGGAAGAGGGAAAAAGGGTTGTCCTCAATAAACTCTTGAATAAAACCGGGGGGGAGCACCATATCGGAGGAGATCGCTTTAATTCTCGTTTTTACTGCTTCCACTAGCTCAGGATTAGCCAAGTCTTGAACATAGACAATAGCGATTTTAGTCCGGGTTTTAGATCCCACATAGAAGTAGCGTACAACCAGCGACGGTGTGACAATTTGTTTGCGAATCAGATTCAGATTGATGGATAACTGCTCAATGAATCCATTGTGCGGTCCCCGAATAACCCCTTCGTTTTCTGGTTCGTCCGTACTGCGAGCATACGTCTTTTCGGAAGAAAGGATAAAAAATTCTTCCGCTCCATTTATCATAAAAATGCAATATCCCTGAATAAGCGAATCAGCAGCATTTTGAAGGTCGGTGTCTTTTTGACTGCTTAAGGTGGTGAACATTTGATGAGAGACTGCATCGATTTTCTCATATAAGGCACTCAGGATATGAGTTTGAATCATCTCCTGATCTACGAGCGAATCAATATAGAGCAGCATACCGTCTTTGCCGTCAACGGAAATTGCCTGTTTTTTTAAATCATCCGTATAAAAAAGGGCTTGCTCAATAAAGGAAACATTTCTGTTTAATTCAACGGAAGCTGCGTCATGTCCAGCCAAGAGAGCCCTCCTTTTTGGATGAGATAGGCATAATGTGTGCCATATGGATTGAATTTATCCATGATCTGGTGACTTATCCATTCTTGAATCACCTTCACTTCGCGTAATGCAATAGTTTTATACTAGAATTTAGGTTGAAAATGGGAAATGGGTTGGTTATTTTGCAAGGAATGAAATTTAATCGTGCAAGAACTAGAGACTAGATTACAAGGGGGCTTAATCTTGCGTCGGATCAATTCCTAGATAGTGTCCCAGTTTCCGCCGGACCTCGCTGCGGGCAAAGGATGAAAGCATGAAAAATCGTCTTTGATAGCCGCGGCATATATACAAAACCTCTACGCCTTCATGATTTCGGATTTCGCTGTATATTTTAACCCCTAGTGTTTTCATTCGCGCCTTTGTCTCTGCTAATTGAACAGCTACACGCTGTTGTACTCCAGTCAGGCTACGAACATACAAATCAGGCATTTTTAGAGGGGAGGTATGTATAATACGAATGTCTCGTTCCAGCACATCCAGCACAAGAGTTAGAAGTACACAGATCTTGACTAGCCCTGCGTCTTCTTCAGAAGGCAAAGGAGCTTTATTCTTGTGGTTCAGTGTCTTTTGGCTTGGCATAAAAATCTCCTTTACTCCGAGTAAGAATACAATATATAATCTTTATATAGAACGTATGTTCTGTTTATACCTCATCATAGGGATTTTTCCAAGGCAAAAGCAATCCTCAATTATTGGAAAAGTGGTAGAGAGCGATACCCATGTGCCATTGTGTAAAGAATTCTTGAGTTTATCGCCAATGACAGTCAAACAGAGTTTATGTTAAGCTAAAGGATAAAAACTTACATAAAAGAGGAGATCGTTCTGACTGCGGTCAGCCTCTACTATTTAACTTAAGAAAGTGGAGAAAGAAGGTATACATATTGTCACGTTCGTTATATGCAGCTTTATTATTGTTGAGCCTCATTTGGGGCGGTTCGTTTATGTTTATCAAGGTGTTGTTGCTACATCAAGTAGGACCGTGGACTATTGTATTTCTTAGATCCAGCTTTGGGCTTATTTTTATCGTCTTATTAATGCTACTTATGCGCAGGCCATTTAAAATTAAAAGCATTCCGTGGAAATCGGTTACTCTGGTAGCTTTGGTCAACATGGTTTTGCCATGGACATTGATCGGTTTTAGCGAGACCAAAATAGCTAGCAGCATGGCTTCTGTATTGAATGCCACCACGCCAATATGGACCATGTTGGTGGGGCTTGTTTTTTTCGGGGCTATTTTTCATCGGATGCAGTGGTTAGGAATGGGGCTCGCTTTTGTAGGAATTATTATTTTATTGGGTATTAATCCTGCATCTATTATTTCTGTTGATCCTGTAGGTTTTGGGTGTATGCTGCTTGCGACTCTCTGCTATGGATTTGGAACACAGCTCTCCAAACGTTTTCTCTCCAATCTTTCCATGTATCAGGCTACCTTTGCGACACTGTTTGGTGCGGCGGTAGGGGGGGGTATTATGATGGCAATTGTGGAGAGACCTGATTTGTCGATTGTTTCTGATCCAGGTGTATTGGGTTCCCTTATAGGGCTGGGAGTTTTGGGATCAGGAGTAGCATATATTTTGTTCAATTACATGATTTTGCGGGGGAGCGCGGAATTTGCTTCTTCGGTGACGTATTTTGTGCCAGTAAGTGCCATCGTATGGGGCTTTTTGCTCCTGAATGAACATATCGGCTGGAATGTTCTTACAGGACTTGTCCTTATACTTGGAGGGGTGTTTATGGCCAACCAGCGTAGAACCGCCAAATTAAGTGGATAATAATCTAAACAGAAATAAAATACGCTTTGGGCTATATTAAATGTACATTCGCCAAACCTTCGGTATAATACGTTAATTCGCACATACAATAAAGCATGCTCACACATAAAATAAAATATGGTGCAGCAAAAAAGCAAGCTGTTTAGCAGGTGACAAGGTGTGGTATAATAAATTATAGAATTATATGCACCACAGAAATGTCGGAGTTTTATTCCACAAAAGAAAGGATCAGGATACCATGTGTCCCCGAAGGATACTTCCCCAAAGGACGATTTGGAAACGATTTGATCTGTCTTATACTTAGCTTTTCCGCGGAGTAACGTCAAGTTGCGAAAGCCAACTCTGCGGAAGAGGGGATTGTACATGCGAAGGACCAAGTCCTCCAGGCACATCTTATCCGGTAGCTTCCGTAAGAGTGGGTTCATCCACATCAAACTTACGAGAAACCGAGGGAGCCTGTATGAGGAAAACTTACGAATCTATCGTGAACAATGGAGCATTGAGACAGATTGCTGTCATGTTGCTCGGAACATGCATTTTAGCTTTTACGTACTATCACATTAATGCTCAAAATCATTTGTCAGAAGGCGGATTTGCAGGCTTGGCCCTGCTGGGACATTACGCGTTTGGCATATCTCCAGCATGGAGTATGTTGCTGCTTGATATTCCCGTCATATTGCTGGCATGGGTACTGAAGGGCAGAAGATTTATGCTGCTTGCGTTAATCGGAGCCGTCGCTTTTTCACTGTTTTATGCAGGATTTGAGAAGTATTCGACTCTGGTTATAGATCTACATGGAAATCTGCTGATAGCTGCTCTACTTTGTGGGGTGCTTACAGGTTTGGGAGCCGGAATCGTATTGCGTTTCGGTGGAGCAACCGGGGGCGATGATATCTTATCTCTGCTGATCAGTGAGTGGCGCGGGTGGAAAATCGGCAACGTGTTTATTGTCAGTGACATCATCGTATTAGGATTATCACTGTTGTATCTGCCTATGAAGGAAACAATGTTTACAATACTGGCTGTGTGGCTTGCCGGAAAAATAATTACATGGACGACCACGTTCCAACTGCACCGACCTGTGAAAAAGGTACTGCCAGCGGCTATTCCCGCTAAAAAGGTAGTTGCCAAAACAGTGCCGGTCGTCCACAGCCTTCGTCAATAAGGAAAGGGTGTTACGTCAGGAGAGAAATCTTCTTTCGTAACACCCTTTCGCTGTATTCAGCTTCTATCAGGAAGGCTTTAAAGTAGAATGGATGCGTCCATCCCGGTCATGAATAATTGCAGAAATCTGTTGGCGTTCTACAAAACTTTGAGCCTCATCAATCGCCTCGTTTTTGTGTTTAAAGGTTGAAATGGGCTGGTTGTATCCCTCTTCTTTGATTGCCCAGCGATCCTCGTACGGCACCACATGAATGGGTTCCTTCTCATCGGAAGAAGCGGAAGGATGGTCGTGTACATTTTCGCTTGAATGCTGTTTTTCATGTTTTTTAGGTTTCTCATCTTGCTCGGCAGGATGATTATCGTTCCATTCCTCGGCTTGGGAAGTGGCAATCGCAATCGAGCGTCCTTCTTCATAGCCGTCACGGAGTAGAGCGTTAGCAATATCAACGGCTTTTTCTCGCACCCGAGGTTCCAGGTTTTTCATGGATGGAGGGTAATCATGTTTGTTCCAAGGCATAGTTGCACACTCCTTATAGCAGATGATGTATTATGTATTACCCGTTGTCGGCTTAAACAAACGGAAATCAAAGAAATGAATATATTGTAAAATGTATCTTGAAAAAAAGCGTATAATGGTGTGCAGAATACGAGGAAAAGGAGTGAAGCATTTGCTTGCCTGGGGTTTTGTTTTTTTGCTGACTATCATCATTCATACTACAGATAGCTTGTCCTATGCTCTCCGGCTTGGTGGTTTGCGAGCGCGTCGGATTGGATTGGCGTTAACCGTTGCGGGAATGCTGCTGTTGGTTTCACGCACCTCTAACATGGCGCAGGGGCCTTTACTCGGAGGGATGGTCGATCAGGCTAAAGCTACAGCACAAGTGGGCGGAACGGATATTAGACTGGAACTATATATGCATGGGGTACTGCTGGCAGCAACCGTTGGAACCATGCTTGCTATTTTATTGTATCCAACAGTGGTACGCATGTCAGCCAGATGGATTGTGCATTTGGAGCATACCGGATCTATTCCGGCTTTGGTGCGTCATTTAATGCTGCGAAGTCGCTGGAAGCATGCAGGCTACTACATAAAGCGCCCTACCTGGTCCATGCTAACCTCACTGATTGGCGGAGCGATACCCAAGCGTCTAATTATTCTGAATATAGCTGTTACTGCCATTTATACAACTGGAGTAGTATCTGCTTTATATGCATCATTCCTGTGGCCTGCTCAAGGTACAGCCATGTCAATGTCGTCAGGTCTAATCAATGGCGTCGCAACGGTATTACTGACCTTGTTAATTGATCCAAGATTGGCGGTTCTGTCGGAGAAAACGCTACGAGGGGAGCTACCCTTAACTCGGATGAACAGCATGTACGGCTGGATGATCATCTCGCGTTTGACAGGTACTTTATTAGCTCAGCTATTGCTAGTACCGCTAGCCATTTGGCTTGGATGGGTAATGAGTTAAATTGCTAGCCTACGTAATGATGTGCAGCCATTCCCAAAAAGGCTGGCCCGTGATCATCTATTAAAGATAGATCGCGGGCCAGCCCCAGTGATTCTATGGCTACTTACTTTTCAAATAATGACTTATATGCTCCGTATCCTTCACGCTCCAAATCTTCTTGAGGCACAAAGCGGAGCGCGGCAGAATTGATGCAATAACGCAAACCATCTGGACCTGGACCATCATCGAATACATGCCCTAAATGAGAGTCAGCTTCACGACTTCGCACCTCGGTACGGATCATAAAATGGCTGAGATCGGTTTTTTCTTTGACATTGTAGCTGCGCAGCGGACGGGTAAAGCTGGGCCAACCGCAACCTGCATCATATTTGTCCAATGAACTGAACAAGGGCTCTCCTGATACGATATCCACGTAAATGCCCTCACCCTCATGATCCCAAAACTCATTTTGAAAAGGGCGCTCGGTCGCGTTTTTTTGTGTTACTTCGTATTGAATAGGCGTCAGCCGATCTTTAAGATCGGATTTATCAATCTTGCCGGACCAATTTTGCTCGATAAAATCTTCACGTCCCGAACCTTTGCGGTAGCGTTTGTAATGAGCGGGGTTCTTCTTATGATAGTCCTGATGATATTCTTCTGCTTCATAAAAAGTGGCCGCAGGCAGAATCGGTGTAGCAATCGGCTTGTCGAAGCGGCCACTTTGAGTCAAAGCTTCTTTAGAAGCTTCTGCCTTGATTCGCTGTTCTTCATTATGATAGAAAATAGCCGTTTGGTAGGATGAACCTCTATCGTGAAACTGTCCACCTTCATCCGTCGGATCAATCTGCTGCCAGAAGAGCTCCAACAGTTTTTCATACGGGAATACTTGTGGGTCAAATGTAATCTGTACGGCTTCCACATGTCCCGTTGTTTCAGAACACACCTCTTCATAGGTAGGATTTTCGGTATGTCCCCCTGTGTATCCAGATCTAACCTTCAAAATACCGGGTAATTCCTCAAAAGGGGAAACCATGCACCAGAAGCAGCCACCTGCAAAAGTTGCTTTTTCTACCGTGTGTGGATTGTTGGTGCTCATATTTGTCACTCCAATCTGAGAATGTTTAATTAGTTGTTATTTAAATAGCTTACAATTAAATTATATACGAGATTTTTGCAAAATCCAACGAAAGGTCAGAAAGCAATCCGTAGTGTAAATGGCTATGTCCTAAAAATCGCAATGAAACTTCCTACAGAGACGGTGGCAAACTCATCGCATTATGTTCTGTTGGCGCGTTGAAGCCTTTTTCGGTAGAGTATAAAGGCGCCGCCCACCAGTGCAGTATATAGCACCAAAATGAGCAAACCGGTGATTGGGTGTTCTGCAAAGGTGCCACCAGCATAAGCATACACCGCAATTGCGGGAAGCTTACCAATAGCTGTACCTAGGATAAAGCTCCAGAACGGAAACCCTGCTACTCCAGCGTATACATTTACCGCTGCTTGGGGGATGACTGGAATCAGACGAGCCAGCAGAATAGCAGCAAAAGGCTCCCTCTCCATGACTCGATTGAAGCGCTCCAATGCGGGAACCCGCTTCAAATAGGCACGTCCTTTGTCACGGAACAGGGTACGTACTGCAGTGAAAACGACCAACGCAGCCAATGTAGTGCCAAGCCAGCAAATCAGAGCACCTTGCCAGGGGCCTGCGGCATAAGCAATGGAGGCGATAATCAGCTTGTAAGGCACAAACGGAATTAGCGCGAATAAAAATGCGAGCAGTAGCAGAACTGGGAAGGAGGTCTGCTTGTCCGCCCAGGCGAGCCAATCATATCTGTAGATAAACGCGATGCAAAGCAGCGAAACATAAGCCGTGACGAGTAGCCATTTTTTCATTTACATACCTCTTTCAATATCCCTGTTCGGCTTATCGCTTATACAGAAAAAAATAGGGTTCACATTCCCAATAATGTGTGCTATACTGCCACTAACAGAATAGTTCCCAAAGGGGAGTAGCTCAACGAGTAAAGTCGTCATTACGGGATTTTTAATCCCCGGCTTTATTGGCAACGTAATGTTGTAAGCGAGACCTTTGCCAGGATTTTAGGAATCCGGGTAAATGGTCTTTTTTTGATGCCGAATTTGGGTCAAGCGCCGTTTCCGGATTCCGTGAAATGGCGCTTTTTTAGTATAAAGCGCTGAACTATGTACAGTATAACAAATAAATAAAAAAAGGTGGGAGAAACGTATGGATTTTTTGTCAATTGAGTTTTTAACCGCATTAGTATCCATCATTATCATTGATCTGGTGCTAGCTGGTGACAATGCGATCGTAATCGGTTTGGCGGCTCGCAATGTTGATAAGGCCAATCAAAAGAAGGTCATTATTTGGGGGACGGTCGGAGCGGTCATCATTCGTGTGATTGCTACAGTGCTGGTCACGTATTTATTGCAAATTTACGGATTGCGTTTGATTGGGGGACTCGCACTTATCTATATTGCCTATAAGTTGCTGGTCGAAGAGAAAAAACATGAAATTTCAGCTACGAATCAAATGTGGGCAGCGATCCGCACGATTATTATCGCGGATACGATGATGGGCCTCGACAATGTACTTGCTGTTGCGGGAGCAGCTCATGGAAACATGTTGCTCGTTATATTGGGTCTGGCAATCTCCGTTCCAATCATGGTGTGGGGAAGTACGATTATCTTGAAGCTGACTGAACGTTACCCAGTAGTTATTACGATCGGGGCTGCTGTACTGGCTTATACTGCCGCCAAAATGGTGGTGGCGGAACCGCTGATTGCACACTGGTTTATGAACGGGGTCGTTAAATACGGATTTGAGGTTCTGGTTGTGGTTCTGGTTGTAGCCATTGGGATGCGTGTTAAAAAAATTAAAAGTGAAAAAACAAGAAAGCAAGCGCAGCACGCCTAAACTAACTTACATTAAGTAAACTTAGCTGAAGTTGAACGTTCCTGCCATAGAGGCTGTTCCGTTAGGTCCAACTGGACCCGGAGCAGTCTCTTTTCTTTGCTTCTCAGCAGACTTCCATGTAAACTAGACAACAGATGAATGAGAGATTAGAGGTGGGAACGAAATGGACAAGCAAACGAAGACAAGAGTAGCTATTGCAGGACTGGGTGGTATTGCTCGAAAAGTATACTTACCGTTACTGGCAGCACACCAAGGTGTAGATATTGTAGGTGTCATGAACCGTTCACAGGAGCCGGTGAGTTCCATTATGGAGCAATATAGGTTGCCAAGAGGAACGACAGATGTGAAGGAGCTGCTAGCATGGGAACCGGAAGCTGTATTTATACATGCCGCGACCGAAGCTCATTTTGATCTGGTTATGGCGTGTATTGAAAAAGGGATTGCCGTGTATGTCGATAAACCGTTGTCCTATGATGTTCGTCAGAATCTGGAAATGACCGCTTTTGCGGAAGCGCAGGCCGTGCTGCTGGCGGTGGGCTTTAATCGACGTTTTGCCCCGCATTATGTAGCTGCTAAAGCATGGTTAGAGGAAGCAGGTGGATTCAGTCAATGTGCGGCCATTAAACACCGTACTGGATATGATCGAAGACCGGCGGCACAGACGGTTTATGATGATTTAATTCACATGCTTGATTTGCTTTTATGGCTGGGTGGCGATGATTATGAGCTGCTGCATAGTAGTCTGAATACGACGAGTGAAGGATATATGGATGCTGCGTTCGGGACCGTACGTTTGGGGAATGCTACCGGAAGCTACAGTATGAGTAGACAGGCAGGAGCTGACATAGAGAAGCTGGAGCTTCACGGGGCAGGACGGTCTGTTGAAGTAACAAATATGGAACAGGCTGTTTTTATGCAAAAAAATCATTCACCACTAACGCAAGCTTTTGGAAGCTGGGATACGATTTTGGAAAGACGGGGATTCACCGGAGTCGTAAATCATTTTCTGGAGCATATTCATCGTCCAGAGGAGTGTGCTGTACGGGCTGGAAAAGTATTGGATAGCCATATGCTGGCTGACGAGCTGATCAGCCGTTTGAGTAATTAATATGGAACATCCGAACGTGATCTTAACAGTCCAGACAGACATCAAGAATTAGGTTGAAGGAGAAATGAATGAATGGAAGAAGATAACCGTGGTAAGCAGCTAGAAGAAGCCATCATTGAAAATTATAAGCAAGAAGAAGATATGATGATCCTTGTGTTTGCGCAATGGTGTATCAATCACGGGTTGGAGCCAGAGGAACTATATCGTGAAGCGTATCCGCATCAGGATAGCAATGAGCGTCTGCTACGAGTACGCAAGTTGACTGTATCGCGTGAAGAAGCGGGTGATATTCCGCTGGATACGGTATTAGGGGTACTGTCCATGTTCGGAAATGAGGACTTGGCGATGGTCGTATCTGAGGCGGCTGCGGGCCTTCCGTCTGAACGGAAATAGGGCTAGCCAGAATAGAGAATATACTGTTATCATTTATGGCATCATGGACTTAACTATATTTACTTAAGACATTGTTGATGGGGAGGGTAAGCTTACGATGGAAGGTATACCTGTGCCAAGTACCTGTAAAGGCTGTGAAAGAGATATCTCGATATCGGAAGAGCAAATTACCAGAATTCTAACCAACATGAGACCCAAAATGGAATGTGTAAATGATGAAGTGTACGAAGCCAGACTGTTGGCCTGCTCACAATGTGAAGAGTTAATGTCCGGGCATACATGTGGTATCAGCGGAAGTATTGTTCGTGTACGTGCTTTGGCGGCAGCTCAAAATTGTCCCAGTTACCATGGTTCACGCTGGATAGGAACAGCCTAAAAGATACAATGCTCAGGCTCGGCTGAACCTGGATTACGGGTTAGGATAGTCATACCTTGGTCTGCCTTAATGGCAGGCTTTTTGGTTTGATTGGACCTTTTCTTAACGATTGACAAAAAGTAGACAATAAAATATATTAAACACGTGAAATGTTTTTGTTTAATTATTAATATTTATATTAATTCTTACCAAAAGTAATGATGCGTAAAAAAAATGATCGAAAGAAAATCGGTGATATGATTGATATTTAGGCCAAAATGAAAGCGCAAACATTTGTGCGGGTGTTCCAACAATCTTAATATTTTTGGGGAGGGTTTGTTGTGAAGGGTTCTATTGTTGTTAATACCGATTGGAAACAAGGCATTATTAATAAAAACATTTATGGACAATTTGCTGAGCATCTTGGACGTTGCATTTATGAAGGCATATGGGTTGGAGAGGACTCACCGATCCCGAACACAAACGGAATTCGTAATGATGTGGTGGAAGCCCTGAAAAAGCTGAACATTCCTGTGCTGCGCTGGCCGGGAGGCTGTTTTGCCGATGAATATCATTGGAAAGATGGTATCGGGCCAAAAGAAAACCGTAAGAGAATGGTAAATACGCATTGGGGCGGTGTGGTTGAAAATAATCATTTTGGCACACATGAGTTTTTTCAATTGTGCGAACTGTTAGATGCAGAGCCTTATATTTGTGGAAATGTCGGCAGTGGTACAGTTCAGGAAATGTCGGGGTGGGTAGAGTACATGACCTTCGATGGAGAGTCCCCTATGGCTGCATGGCGTCAGGAAAACGGTCGTGAGAAACCATGGAAGCTCAAATATTTTGGAGTGGGTAACGAAAACTGGGGTTGTGGCGGTAACATGCGCCCAGAATATTATGCCGACCTATATCGCCGATATCAGACATATGTCCGTAACTATGGCGAGAACCGCATTTATCGGATTGCAGGTGGGGCGAATGTGGATGATTATCGTTGGACCGAAGTGTTGATGCGTGAAGCTGGGCATCTTATGGACGGTTTGAGCCTGCATAACTATACGATCCCGGGAAACTGGGAAGGGAAACGGCAAGCAGTCGGTTTTGATGAAGCGGAATGGTTCGAGACGATGAAAAAATCATTGCATATGGATGAATTGATTACTCGTCATTCAGCCATTATGGACCAATATGATCCTGACAAAAGGGTCGGACTGATCGTCGATGAATGGGGAACCTGGTTCCTGACTGAACCGGGAACCAATCCAGACTTCCTGTATCAGCAAAATACGATGCGCGATGCACTGGTAGCTGGGCTGCACCTACACATTTTCCATAATCACCATGACCGAATACAGATGACGAATATTGCTCAAATGGTTAATGTATTGCAAGCCATGGTTCTGACTGAAGGCCCTGCTATGCTGTTGACGCCGACATACCATGTATTTGAAATGTTTAAGGTGCATCAGGATGCGCAAGCACTGGCTGTTCATGTAAAGGTAGGCGATTATGAATATGACGGAGATTCCATCCCACAAGTTAGCGTGTCCGCCTCCAAGGCGCAGGACGACAATATTCATATTAGCTTTTGCAACGTCCATCCGGGCGAGTCGGGAAACTTGAATTTGGAGCTAAGAGGACTGGAAGAAATTAAAAAGATCAGCGGTGTTGTCCTTGCCAGCGACGATATGCAGGCACATAATACGTTTGATCAGCCAGAGCGTGTGAAAAAGGAAGTTTTCACATCCTATCAGCTGCAAGGTCAGCATTTGGATGTTACACTGCCACCAATGTCGGTAGTGATGCTGACAATTGCTCCGTAAAAAAAACGGTCGTGGTATGTAAGCAGTATTCACTATTATTGGTTATGAACAAAGAGAGCGTTCAGGTGAACACTCTCTTTGTCCTACAATTGCTCACGGTGAATCACCCTGAATTCTTTGGGCGACATACCGAAGCGGGAACGAAATACACGGTGAAAATACGTGTAATTTGCAAATCCTGACGATTCGGCGGCTTGTTCCAGTGACATGGGACTGAAAATGATTCGTTCTCTCGCCATGTTAAGCCTGATGTCCAGCGTGTACTGCATAATGCTCGTATCGAATGTTTCCTTAAACAGATGTACTGCTCGGGATACGCTGATACCGACGTGTGAAGACACGTCATCCAGTTTGAAGTTAGAAGATGCGTTTTCTTCAATATAATTTTTAATCTGATACGCAAGATAGTTATGATGAGTAGCGATAGGATGATCGGATAGCATACGGTCAAACTCCAAACATAAAATGCGTATGTAATAACTTGATATTTCCGGGTAAGGATTAGAAATACGTCGTTGCTCCATCACAAGCTGACGAAATAGGCCAAGCAGGGCTTCTGTGAGCTGAACCTTAATTCTGTTGGGTCGTTTATGATGGTTCCACCACTCATCTACCCAGGAACCACCGAAAAAAATGTGATAATCTCCACTTTCCACGACCTGCTCTCCCATGGGGTTCAACTCACTATGAATATCCAGTTCATAAGGCTCGGTAGGATTGAATAGCAGTAGGTCACCCGCCTCAATCCGTGTCATTTCCCCGTTAATGCGGGCCTGGCAGCGTCCATCTGTTTGCAAACGGAATAAATAATTTTTGATCCCATCAGGCTGGTTCGAATAAAAGGGCTTTCGATGGAAGGAATAGCCTGCGGTAAGAACCTGACAAGGCTCGACGATAGACATGATGATGACTCCTTTGGGCATATGGCTGTTTCAAATATTGACCAGATTGTTCATGTTTTAATCATATTATTCATTTTAAACGAAACAGAAATAGAATACTATGTGAACTGTAAAGCTTACATGTTAGATGAGAAAGTACATGTTGGAGGCTAAGGAGTGTGACGACGTGGAACAAATGAAGGCCGGGATTATCGGATGCGGTACTATTAGCTCGGTATATCTTGAAAATCTCCAAAATAGCCCACTTATTGAAGTGGTGGCCGTCGCTGATTTACTGGATGAGAGGGCCGATGAATTCAAGATTGAAAACGTATACAAAGCGGATGAATTGCTTCGCCAGCCTGAGATTGAGCTTGTATTTAATCTGACCGTGCCTGGCAGCCATGCACGGTCAGATGTGGCGATACTAGAGGCAGGCAAGCATGTGTACAGTGAAAAGCCTTTGGCGCATTGAAATTCATAGACCATCGTGCCAATGCTGAACTGGCCTACCATGTGTTAGAAGCCATGCATGCTTTTCAGCGCTCATCATTGGAAGGCAATCACATTACGATGGAAAGCACGTTCAAACCGGATGAGGATTTGTATTATGGAACAGATATAATGGAAAATTCATCCTAATTAAAGAGGTGAAGGGGAATGGCTAAAGTAGGATTGCAATTGTACACAGTAAGGGAAGAACTTGAACAGGATTTTGAAGGTACATTGCGCAAGGTAGCGGAGCTTGGCTATAAAGGGGTAGAATTTCATACCTTTTTCGGACGCAATGCCAAGGATGTCAGAGCGCTTTTGGATGAGCTGAATCTGGAAGTTGTCGGAACTCATATACAATATTCTCGTTTGCTGGATCATTTGGATGAGGAGATTGCATACCACAAAGAATTGGGAAATAAATACCTAATCGTTCCTTATTTAACCGAAGAACAGCGACAGTGGGATGAACTTTTTGCTAATTTGGATCGTATTGGTGAAAAAGTGAAAGAACAGGGCTTGATACTGGCTTATCATAATCATGATTTTGAATTGACAGAAAAAATCAATGATCGCCCGGTATTCGATGCTTTATATGATGCGGTTTCCGATGATTTGTTACAGGTCGAAATGGATACTTGTTGGGTATACTATGGGGGCTATGATCCAGTGGAATACATCGGACGTTATAATGGACGCCTGCCTATCATTCACTTAAAGGATATGGCACGTGACGAGCAACAAAAAGCAGTAACTGTAGAGCTTGGCAAAGGCGAAGTGCAGCTTCAGGCCATTACAGACGCCGCTATTCAGGCAGGTGTGGATTGGATCGTCGTAGAACAGGATTTCTGCTCAAACCCTCCAATCGAAAGCATTGAAACCAGCATTAAATGGCTCCAACAATACGCAGCTCAGGGAGGAAATATTCATGTCTAAAACACTCAAAATCGGGATTATTGGTTGTGGAGGGATTGCAAACGGCAAACACTTGCCGAGTCTTGCCAAGCAGAAGCGTGCAGAAATCGTTGCATTCTGTGACATCATTCAGAAGCGCGCTGAAGAGGCAGCAGAAAAGTTTGGAGTTGAAGGCTCGCAAGTTTATAGCGATTACCGTAAGCTGTTAGAAAATAAAGACATTGAAGTCGTACATGTATGTACACCCAACGACTCGCACTCGGAAATTACCGTAGCGGCGCTTGAGGCAGGTAAGCATGTGCTGTGTGAAAAACCGATGGCTAAAACTGCAGAGCAGGCACGGGAAATGCTCGATGCGGCCAACCGTACAGGTAAGAAGCTGTCTATTGCGTATCAAAACCGTTATCGTGATGATAGTTTGTATCTGAAGCAATTGGTCGAACAAGGAGAGCTTGGAGACATTTATCTGGGCAAAGCCATTGCTCTACGCCGTCGCGCGGTTCCAACCTGGGGAGTATTCTTGGATGAAGAGAAGCAGGGCGGTGGCCCCCTTATTGATATTGGCACGCATGCACTCGACCTGACACTCTGGCTGATGGATAATTACAAGCCTAAAAGCGTACTAGGTTCAACCTTCCATAAGCTAGGGGATCGTAAAGATGCAGCAAATGCCTTTGGACCTTGGAATCCTGAGGAATTTAAGGTAGAGGACTCAGCTTTTGGTTTTATTACGATGCAAAATGGAGCTACGATTGTACTAGAGTCCAGCTGGGCATTGAACGTTGTAGAGTTTGGCGAAGCGAAGACGCTGTTATGCGGTACCGAAGGCGGAGCTGATATGCAGGATGGATTGCGCATTAACGGAGAAAAGAACAGCCGCTTGTTTGATACGAAAATAGATCTGGATGCAGGCGGTGTTGCCTTTTACTCTGGAGAAACGGAAAATGAAGCAGACCGCGAAGCCCGTCTGTGGATCGAATCTATTCTGGACGACAAAGAACCTCTTGTGAAGCCGGAACAGGCACTGGTTGTTACTGAAATTTTGGAAGCTATCTATGAATCGGCTCGTACGGGGAAAGCTGTCTATTTTGACTAAGCCGTAATTATCCCGAATAGACCATCATTATAATGAAAGCAGCTTTTTTCACATATGATACAGGGAGGGATTTCTTTTGAAACTTGGAGTATTTATGGTGTTGTTTGGCGGACGTTCGCTGGAGGAGGCGCTGGATTATGTGGCTTCTCAAGGATTGGATGCTGTAGAAATCGGTACAGGCGGCAACCCTGGGGATAAGCATTGTAAGCCGGATGAGTTGCTGGAGAATGATACAGCGCTCAAAAATTTCAAAAAGGCAGTAGAGTCCCGCGGACTAACGATTAGTGCGCTTAGCTGTCACGGCAATCCTCTCCATCCGCAAAAGCATTTGGCCCAGGCTGATCATGATACGTTTCTTAAAACCGTTCGATTGGCAGAAAAGCTGGAAGTTCCAGTTGTGAACACTTTCTCTGGCTGTCCGGGTGATCACGAGGATGCGAAATATCCAAACTGGCCTGTGGCTCCGTGGCCTAATGATTTTCAAGAAGTGTTGAAGTGGCAATGGGAGAATAAAATTATTCCTTACTGGACCGAGACGGGGAAATTTGCAGCAGATCATCATGTTAAAATTGGGCTGGAGCTACACGGGGGATTCTCCGTTCATACACCAGCGACCTTGCTTCGTTTGCGTGAAGCTGCGGGAGAGGTCATTGGTGCTAATCTGGATCCGAGCCATATGTGGTGGCAGGGAATTGACCCAGTGCAGGCGGTTCAAATTTTGGGCCGAGAGGGAGCCATTCACCATTTTCATGCCAAGGATACGACGATTGATCCGATCAATGTAAATAAATATGGACTTACCGATATGCAGGAATATACGAAAATGCTAGATCGTGCTTGGCAGTTCCGAACTGTGGGCTATGGGCATGATGTAAAAACCTGGGCAGATATTATCAGTGCCCTGCGTCTGGTGGGATACGATTATGTAGTGAGTATTGAGCATGAAGATGGTCTGATGTCCGTGGAGGAAGGCTTTACTAAGGCCGTCCACAATCTTCGCCAGGTACTGATTGAAGAACCGCTGAGCGAGATGTGGTGGGTCTAACCTAATAGGGGGAAATGTTGATGATTAACGTCACCATTTGGAATGAATATTTGAACGAAAAGTTGAATGATGAAGCCAAACAGATATATCCTGACGGGATACACAAAGCGTTGGCTGACGGCCTGGCAGGAGAGGGATTTGCCATTCGAACAGCTACTCTGCGAGATGATGCCGAGCATGGTTTGGGAGAAGATATTCTGAATTCCACAGATGTGCTGCTGTGGTGGGGGCATAAAGCCCACGATCAGGTGAGCGATGAAGTTACGGCGCGTGTTGTCAAGCGAGTGCAGGAAGGAATGGGGTTGATCGTGCTGCACTCAGGCCATTTTTCCAAGCCATTCAAAGCCCTAATGGGCACTAGCTGTGACCTGAAATGGAGGGTGGCAGGTGAACAGGAGATTATTTGGTCGGTGAATCCGTCACATCCCATTGCAGAAGGCATAGATGCCAAAATTTTGTTGAAGCAGGAAGAGATGTATGGCGAGTTCTTTGATATTCCTACGCCGGATGAACTGGTATTTGTTAGTAACTTTGAAGGCGGCGAAGTATTTAGAACCGGATGTACCTTCCGCCGAGGTAGTGGTAAGATATTCTATTTCCGCCCAGGTCATGAGACCTATCCGACTTATTACCAGCCTGATATTTTGAAAGTTATCGCCAACAGCATTCGTTGGACTTCTCCGACAAGTATTAACAAACCAATATATGGTAGAAGTGAACCTGTAAGGCCTCTCGGTGGAGTGTTGGTATAATGACAATCATCACATATGGATGAGCTGTATAATGAACAGATTGATAGGCGGAACCTCTTGGGATTCCGCCTTTTTGTATTTAACGATTTAGACATATACCTGCTGTGTTGGTTTGTTGTATAATCAGTTTTGGTCATGGCAACTTTATCGGCGCAGGTATTTAATTTAAGAAGAAAGTGTTTTCTTTCGGGATAAAGTATGCTAAAATGATATATACTAACAAAAGGAAAGCTTTATCAAACCGAAATGCAAAAGAAGGTGAAAAATTTGGAGAGTCAACCGCAATGTGCAAAAATGTGTCCGCGTTTTGAAACCGCCTTTTCATGTTTGGGCAAGCGTTGGAATGGATTAATTATTCAATCCATGATGAGCGGTCCTAAGCGGTTTAAGGATATTTCCAATCTGATTCCCACAATGAGTGACAAAATGTTATCAGAGCGGATGAAAGATTTGGAAAATGAAGGGATTCTTACACGTCATGTATATCCGGAAACTCCTGTCCGCATTGAATACGAGCTAACAACCAAAGGCCGTGCACTTCAGCCGGTTATGGAACAGATTCAATTTTGGGCTGAGGAATGGATTAGATGAGCACCAAACTAAATAAGCGTTTCTCATAGCAAAACAGCCTTTTCCTAGGAAAAAGGCTGTTTTTTTATTTTGTGTATAGGACTACTTATCCATATCACAGAAATGATGTGCATAGGTAGCACGGTTTAATAGCCTTTGACGCGCCCTGCAACTGAGAATAATGCTGCTGTTGCACGGCGGGGCACACGGGTTTGAATATCCAGCGCGGCCGAACGGAATGTACCCAGACAGGAATGGCAAAGTCTTCCTGCATAAATAGGGGAACGGCAGGACTCACAAGGATAATCGAGCTGACTGTATGTGGAGGGAAACTTGCCTGCTCTTACCCAGTCTGTGAGTAATTCTATAGGTGTGCCGGTTACATCACTGAGCTGGCGGGTATGAGTAGAAGGATGCTTCCATAGATAGTTAGAACAGCGGTCTAAGAATATATTTTCTTCCTGAATACAAGTACTACACAGGTTTCTAAGGTTCTGACGAAAAACGGAACCACATTTTGGGCAATTAGAAGTATGTATCTCCATAGAAACCAGTCCTTTGTATCGAAGTGTAGTGAAATTTCAAAATTTATTAGTTACATATTACTATGACCTTATACCTATATCAATCTTTATTTATGGAATCACTGATCTAAGTGTATGTTGAAGTCTGTGTTGACATAACTCTGTTACTTATGTACTATTACTTACATAAAGTTACTTAATGAATAAAATAAATTATTGATGACAAGGGGATATTTATATGATGCCATCTTTATTTTTGGCCCACGGCTCACCGATGCTTGCTATTGAACAGACGGGCTATACTTCATTTTTAGAGCAACTGGGGAAAAGCATTCGTCCTAAAGCGGTTGTTATCTTTACTGCTCATTGGGAAGCGCAAACGTTGACGATCAGTTCGATGGATGACGTGTACGATACCATTTATGATTTTGGTGGTTTCCCACCGGAACTGTACGCGGTGAAATATCCAGCACATGGTTCTGTCGAACTGGCCAATAAGCTGGAAAAATTATATGAACAAAAGGGTATTGACGTACAAACTGATCGGGTGAGGGGACTGGATCATGGATCCTGGACATTGTTGCATCGTATGTATCCTGAGGCAGACATTCCGGTAGTTCAGATCTCTGTAAATCCATATCTCTCGCCCAAAGCACAATATGTCATTGGTGAAGTGCTACGTGGACTGGGAGAACAGGATATTCTGGTCATTGGCAGTGGCGTGACTGTTCATAATCTGCGTATCGTCAAATGGGGGGAAACGAAAACAGAATCTTGGGCTATAGATTTTGATGATTGGATTATTGAAAAAGTGCAAAATAGAGATATAGAGGCTTTGGATCACTATGAAAGTGAAGCACCGTATGCTCGTCAGGCCGTACCAAGAGCAGAGCACTTTGTACCGTTGTTTATTGCGATGGGGAGTGGAAATCCTGCAAACAAAGCCAAGGTCATCCATAGAAGCTATGAGATGGGGAATTTAAGTTATCTATGCTTACAGTTTTAGAAAGTTTGTTGCCAGAAGAAGGACTATTGTTAAAATGCTTCGCTACTGCTCCTGTATAAGTAGGGGAGTGGAAATAAATTAGGGAGTGTTATAAGCTATAATGGCTTATAACACTCCCTTTTACATAAATAACGATTCATTATATCCGGCAAATCTCACGAGGGCACAATTCACAATGACACACGCCTTGCAGCATTTCCAAATCCTTGACAACAATCATGCCGTTATCGTATTCTACTGCATTTTTCTTACGTAGATCACTAAGCATCCGGTTTACGCTTTCCCGAGTCGCACCGATCATATTAGATAAGTCAGTATGAGTAATTTTCTTATGAATCAGGATATGTTCGCCGTGAGGCTCACCATAGGTATTGCATAGACGGATGAGTGTTGAACATAAAGCACCTGGCTTGCCGTACATCATCAAATCGCGGAACTTAGTCTGAGTAATACGGTGATGCGAACCCATCCATTTCATAAAGTCAATCGCAAAATCACAATGCTGGCAAATAAGCAGTTCCAAATCTGTATGATCGATTACGCCAATATCACTATCTTCCAGAACCTCAGCAGAAAAGGAATGCTTAGTACCGAAAAATGGATCAGCTTGACCAACAAGATCGCCGCTTTGATACATATATAGAATAAGTTCCTTACCTTCATCCGTTGTTTTGGTTACTTTCACGCGTCCGCGCTTAATATAAAACAGCTTATCCGCTGTATCTCCTTCCCAGAACAGATGCGAGCTTTCAGGCATAACTCGATCTTTCATCATCACTTGCAACCGGTTGAAGCTGGCCTCCGAGAAGCAACAGGTGTTGCCGCGGGCTTCCATTACATTTGTAGGGTTTCTCATCGTCCATTTCCCCTTTGTATCCTATGTTTTTTATCTGCAACTTGATCAATTCAAATTCATTATATACCTGCGCAATGCGTTTTTGGGGCAAGAAGAGGGGGTAAAAGTGGCAGAATTCCAAACTTTGTGATTTAATTCACTTCATAAAATAAAATTTTAAATAGATTGTGAAAAAAATCACAATATATCTTAGAAAGCTGTGTTACGATCAGTGCGTGAACAAGAGATAGTACACGAGATAACAGGAGGATGAGGGAAATGGCTGTTAAAAACGAGGTTATCCAAAAAGAGCAAAGCGCAGAGCAGTATATTCAAACGCTGATTGACCGGGGGAACCGGGCACAGCAAGCTTTCATGAGTATGAATCAGGAACAGATTGACGAAATCGTACAAGCTATGGCACTCGCAGGGATGGATAAACACATGTACCTGGCGAAGATGGCTGTTGAAGAAACAGGACGCGGTGTGTACGAGGACAAAATCACCAAAAACATGTTTGCAACAGAATATGTCTATCATAGTATCAAAAATGAAAAAACCGTCGGTGTCATTGAGGACAATGATTTTGACAGTTTTCAAAAGATAGCAGAGCCAGTCGGCATTATCATGGGGATCACTCCAGTGACAAACCCGACTTCGACTACGATGTTCAAAGCGCTGATTGCCATTAAAACACGTAACCCAATCATTTTCGGTTTCCATCCATCTGCTCAATCGTGTAGTGCGGAAGCAGCCCGCGTCTTGCTCGAAGCAGCTGTTAAACATGGTGCTCCAGCTGATTGTATTCAATGGATTGAAGCGCCTTCGATGGATAAGACCAATGTACTGATGAACCACCCTGATGTGGCGCTGATTTTGGCAACTGGTGGATCAGGCATGGTTAAGGCGGCATATAGCTGCGGTAAACCTGCTCTGGGTGTAGGCCCAGGTAACGTGCCTTGCTTTATTGAAAAAACAGCAGACATCAAGCAGGCTGTGAACGATCTCATCCTCTCTAAATCTTTCGACAACGGTATGATTTGTGCTTCCGAGCAAGCGGTTATTATCGAAGAGCCAATCTTCGAACAAGTGAAAAAATTGATGATCGCTAACGGTTGCTATTTTGTAAATAAAGAAGAAGCAGCTAAGCTCACTCAAGGAGCTATGAATGTCGAGAAATGTGCAGTGAACCCAGCAATCGTGGGGCAGTCTGCTGTGAAAATTGCTGAAATGAGTGGTATCACAGTACCAGCAGGAACTAAAATTTTGGTCGCTGAGATTGAAGGGGTAGGAACAAAATTCCCATTGTCTGCGGAAAAATTGAGTCCTGTATTGGCTTGCTATAAAGTAAAAAATGCGGAACAAGGTATTCAACGCGCTGCTGAAGTCGTGGAATTCGGGGGCATGGGCCACTCGTCCGCTATTCATTCGAACGATGAGGACGTTATCGCTCGCTTCGCAAACCGTCTGCAAACAGGACGTATCATTGTAAATGCACCTTCCACACATGGTGCGATTGGTGACATTTACAACACCAACCTTCCTTCGTTGACACTCGGTTGCGGTTCGTACGGTCGTAACTCGACTTCGTCGAACGTATCGGCAGTCAATCTGATTAATGTGAAAAGGGTGGCGAAACGGACGGTGAATATGCAATGGTTCAAAGTACCTTCCAAAATCTATTTTGAGAAAAACTCGACACAGTATCTTGCTAAAATGCCTGATATCACACGCGTAGCCATTATCACGGACCCTATGATGGTACAACTGGGATATGTAGATCGTGTTATTCATTATCTGCATCAACGCCAAACACCAGTAGCTATCGAAGTGTTCTCTGAAGTAGAGCCAGATCCATCGACAGTTACGGTAGAACGTGGTACTGAAATGATGAGACGTTTCCAACCGGATTGCATCATCGCACTGGGCGGCGGTTCGCCAATGGATGCGGCTAAAGGCATGTGGATGTTCTATGAATATCCAGATACTGATTTCAATAACTTAAAACAAAAATTCATGGATATCCGTAAACGGATTTACAAGTACCCACGTTTGGGTCAAAAAGCACAATTTGTAGCTATCCCTACAACCTCGGGTACAGGTTCCGAAGTTACATCGTTCGCAGTAATTACGGACAAAAACCTGGGCGACACGAAGTACCCACTGGCTGACTATGAGTTGACTCCTGATGTGGCAATTATTGACCCAGTGTTTGTATATTCGCTACCTAAAACAGCTGTAGCGGACACAGGTATGGATGTTCTGACACATGCTATCGAGGCTTACGTGTCCGTAATGGCTAATGACTACACAGATGGTCTGGCAATTAAAGCCATTCAATTGGTATTCCAATACCTAGAACAATCGGCTCTGACTGGTGATAAGCTGGCTCGTGAAAAAATGCATAATGCTTCTACACTTGCTGGTATGGCATTTGCTAATGCATTCTTGGGCATTAACCACAGTCTTGCACATAAATGGGGTGGACAATACCATACAGCGCATGGCCGCACGAATGCCATTTTATTGCCGCACGTCATTCGCTATAATGCGAAAAAACCGACAAAATTTGCTTCGTTCCCTAAATATTCGCACTTTGTTGCGGATGAGCGTTATGCAGAAATCGCGCGCATACTGGGACTGCCTGCACGCACCACCGAAGAAGGGGTTAACAGCTTGATCGAAGCGATCCGTAAAATGAACAAAACACTTGGTATCGAGGAATCGTTCCAACAAATCGGTTTCGATGCGAAGGATTTCGAATCACGTGTAGACTATCTGGCTGACCGCGCATTTGAAGATCAATGTACAACTGCGAATCCGAAGTTGCCACTGGTTACTGAGTTGGCTGATGTCTATCGCAATGCCTTCTACGGACGTTTTGACCAATAATATAATAGGTACGAAGAGGCTTGTGAAAAAGCATTTTCTCGTTCAGTACCGATGCAGGCTCTCTATATAGAGGGCCTGTTGGTTTGGGAAGGGAGGTGAACGGCAAGGCTAAGGATATAGGCGTGAAGCTAGGGAAAATAAAGTGATAAAAATCACTCATATTGTGATTTTTGTCACATACTACACTCTATCATTATTCTACAATAAGGGTGTAAGAAAGGTCCCGACACTGAGCGTAAGGCATCGGTGAAAAGGCCGGGCTCAAGAAATAGCTTTATCGTGAAAAAAATCACAAGTCCGGAAGACCAAACAATTTGGAGGGATTTACATGTCGGTGATTGAGAGAGAATTACAAGAGCAACAATCTGGCTGGAGAGGTTTTAAAAAAGGCAAATGGACTAAAGAAGTCAACGTCAACGATTTTATTGAAACTAATATCTTACCTTATGTTGGCAATGAAGAATTTTTGGTTGGTCCTACCGCCAACACAACTGCATTGTGGGATATTGTATCCGATCTTACTAAAAAAGAGTTGGCAAACGGCGGCGTGCTTGATGTAGACGTGAATACGCCATCCACTATTATTTCACATAAACCGGGTTATCTAGACCGGGATAAAGAGCAAATTGTCGGTGTACAAACAGATGCTCCATTCAAACGCTCTTTGCAGCCGTTTGGTGGAATTCGGATGATGATCGACGCTTGTAAAGCCTATGGTTTTGAAGTACCAGAAAGTATTATTGATATCTTCACTCATATTCGTAAAACTCACAACCAAGGTGTATTTGACGCTTATACAGATGAAATGAGAGCAGCCCGTAAAGCTGGTATCATTACTGGTCTGCCAGATGCATACGGTCGTGGTCGTATTATCGGTGACTATCGTCGTGTAGCTTTGTATGGTGTAGCCTTCTTGATCCAAGATAAAAAGCTGCAACTGAAAAGCCTTGAAGTTGATTCCATGGAAGAAGACGTAATTCGTCTTCGTGAGGAAATTTCCGAACAAATTCGTGCTTTGAATGAACTGAAACAAATGGCTGCTGAGCACGGTTTTGATATTTCCAAACCTGCTAACAATGCGAAAGAAGCTTTCCAATGGGTATATTTTGGATATCTTGCAGCAATCAAAGAACAAAATGGTGCAGCAATGTCCTTAGGACGTGTATCTTCCTTCCTTGATATTTACTCTCAACGTGATATGGAAGAGGGTACAATGACAGAAGAACAAGCTCAAGAACTGGTCGATCATTTTGTTATGAAATTGCGTATTGTTAAGTTCTTGCGCACACCTGACTATAATGAACTGTTCAGTGGAGATCCAACTTGGGTTACTGAGTCCATTGGTGGTATGTCCGTAACTGGAGAAACTCGGGTAACTAAAAACAGCTTCCGTTTCCTGCACACCCTCTACAATCTGGGACCTGCACCGGAGCCGAACCTGACTGTACTGTGGTCGGAAAAATTGCCTGAAGGCTTCAAAAAGTATTGTGCGAAAGTTTCTATTGAAACTAGCTCCATTCAGTACGAAAATGACGATCTGATGCGTCCAATTTATGGAGACGATTATGGTATTGCTTGTTGTGTATCGGCAATGAAAATCGGTAAGCAAATGCAATTCTTTGGTGCTCGTGCCAACTTGGCTAAAGCTCTGCTGTATGCAATTAACGGTGGTAAAGATGAAAAATCTGGCGTTCAAGTAGGGCCTGAATTCCCAGCCATTACAGGTGAAGTTCTGGATTATGAAGAAGTGTTGAGCCGCTTCAAACCTATGATGGAATGGTTGGCAAAACTGTACATGAACACTTTGAATGTTATTCACTACATGCATGATAAATATAGCTACGAACGCATTGAAATGGCGTTGCATGATCGTGATATTCTCCGTACCATGGCTTGTGGTATTGCGGGTCTGTCAGTTGCTACCGACTCCTTGAGTGCCATTAAATTTGCAAAAGTTAAACCAATCCGTAACGAAAAAGGGATTGCCGTTGACTTTGAAATCGAAGGCGAATATCCTTGCTATGGTAACAACGATGACCGTGTAGATAACATCGCTGTGGAACTGGTAGAAAGCTTCATGAGCATGATTCGCAAGCATAAAGCTTATCGTAATGCGGTTCCTACTCAATCTGTACTGACTATTACTTCCAACGTGGTGTACGGTAAGAAAACAGGTACAACACCAGATGGACGTAAAGCAGGCGAACCGTTTGCACCAGGGGCAAACCCAATGCACGGCCGTGATAAAAAAGGTGCTTTGGCATCTCTGAGTTCCGTAGCCAAATTGCCTTATGAACACAGTCTGGATGGTATCTCGAACACCTTCTCCATCGTGCCTAAAGCACTGGGTAAAGAAGAAGAAACACGCAAAACAAACCTTGTTTCGATGATGGATGGCTACTTTGGAAGCCACGCACATCATCTGAATGTCAATGTGTTTGCTCGCGAACAACTGTTGGATGCAATGGAGCACCCAGAAAACTATCCACAGCTTACGATTCGTGTTTCCGGTTATGCCGTTAACTTTATCAAGCTGACTCGTGAACAACAATTGGACGTTATTAACCGTACTTTCCACGGTACAATGTAAATAAGTATTACAATGACGCACGCATAGCGGATGCGGGAAGGATGATGCAACATGTTGAAAGGTCACATACACTCATTGGAAACCTTCGGGACCGTCGATGGTCCCGGCATCCGCTTCGTGCTCTTTATGCAAGGATGCTTGTTGAAATGTCAATATTGCCATAACCCGGACACTTGGGCCTTGAATGAAGGTAATCCGATGACGTTGGAGGAGGTATTGGCTGAGATTGAGCCGTATTTAGCCTATTACCGTTCTTCCGGAGGCGGATTGACCGTATCCGGTGGAGAACCGACGCTGCAAGCTCATTTTGTCGCAGAGCTGTTCAAAGAAGTAAAACGTCGGTGGAATTTGCACACGACACTGGACAGTAACGGATTTAATGACGCGGGCCGTATCCATGAACTGCTGGACGTAACAGACTTGGTGCTACTGGATATTAAGCATATTGACAATGACAAGCATATTAAGCTTACAGGCAAGTCTAACGACCGTATGCTAAGTACGGCTCGCTGGTTGTCTGAGCAAGGGCGCAAAATGTGGATTAGACACGTATTTGTACCGGGTATTCATGATGACGAGCAAGATTTATTGAATTTGGGACGGTTTATCGGAACGTTGAACGGAGTCGAGAAATTCGAAATTTTACCTTACCATCAAATGGGTGTTTACAAATGGGAAATGCTTGGTAAGGAGTATCCGTTGGAGGGAGTTCCATCTCCTACAGATGAAGAAGTTCAACGTGCTTACCGACTCATTGAAGAGGGTCGTCTGGAGACTGCTGGAAAAAATGCTGTCTGTCGTCCATCATAATGTAAATGGCTCAAAAGCTATTTCCTAGTAATGAAGCCGCCGCCACATCAGGTCAGATGGGCGGCGGTTTTTTGTTGTTGAATTTTTTGCAGTCACAGGAGAAAGTTCCCTTTTTTTCATGATCAGCAAAATTTCCAGAAACTTTTTAACAACTGACGCGTCTAATAGTATGACTTTTTACGGGAATGATAATAATTTGGTGATAGAAGGAGACAGACAATGAATTTCAAGAAATGGACCATGCTCACCGCCCTTGCGGTAGCTCAGGTGGCCGCAGTAGCCCCTGTAGGAGCAGAAGCAGCATCAACAACCGTTCAATCCACCGATTCGGTTAGCGCACAGCAGGCTCAGGCCAATGTTGCTGATTCAGGCGTTCAGAATAGCATCGGAGATCAAGATGGAACTAGCACACAAAATGACACGGTGACACCTAATAACACAGGCGTATCCAATGATCCATTGACTGGCCTGCCTACGGATACAACCAACGGATCGAACGTTTCCAATGATGTATACGGTGGAGACGGAACGATCACCAATCCTGGTGGAGCTCCAACATCCATGGGTGCTAATCAATTGATTTTGTACTTAAACAGCGCGAAAATGGAACAAAACGGACAGGTGTACACAGCAACTCAGCCGATGACCGTGAAGGACGGAGTTTCCTATGTAGCTATCCGTTCACTTGTCAGCCGTGTCGGATTGCAGTTTAGTTATGACACTGCCACCAAAGAAACCGTAATCACACAAGGAACAAATGTCATGCGCTTCAAAACAGACAGCAAGGTTTATACGGTTAACGGTGAAGCCAGACAAATGAAGGGACCGGCTTTTCAGCAAAAGAACGTATTTATGGTGCCATTGACCTCGATTACACAGGCCTTAAATATTCCTTATACTGTGAATAATACGACTAAACAAGTTATCATGGATTTGAATCAGAAACCTAAAGCTTCCTTCACGGTTCAACAAAAAGATATCTATGCGGGCGAAACCCAAGTTACGTATTTGACGAAGGAATCTTCTCCTACAGGTCTTCCGATTGTGAACCAACGTTGGGAAGGTAAGCAGGACGTATTTCAGGAGCCGGGTACATATGTAGTTACCTATTCTGTTCTTGACTCTGCTGGGAACTGGAGTGATCCTTACTCAGTTACAATTACAGTAAGACCACCAAATCAACAGCCAGTGGCTCTGTTTACAACTGATAAAAAAGAGTACAAAATGGGTGAGAAAATCACCATTACCGACCTGAGTACAGATGATGAGAATGCGATCACTAAGCGTGATTGGGAGAATAAGAAACTTGCCTTCTTCCAACCAGGTGATGTAACAATCACACTCACCGTGACTGATAAGCACGGCGCAACAGGTACCAAAAGTGAAACAATTAAAATTACGAATGAATTGCTGTACAACGAAGATGATTTCAATAAAATCTTTACACCATATGGTGATAAATATACAGTAGACGGCAGTCAGGTGCCTACCATGGCTACCATTCCTTTGACTAGTACATCTTCACCGCGTCTTTTGATCCGTGCTAACAGCCCGGAACGTGTATTTCAGGATGGAATTGTGTATCAGGAAACCGGATCAGGCAGCACGCGCATACTCGTCCATCATGTGAATGAAACGGGTCGAGATGTGAAAATGTACGTGATTGCGACAAACAACAATATTACTGCTACCAACCTGAATGTCGAAAATTCCGGTTTTGCTGGACCATCTGAATTTGCAACGGCAGCGGGTAAAGTTTCAATTCAAAAATATTTTCAATCTATGATAGATGGAAGCAAACGTTCTAGTACGGTTCTGAATCCGGGTGAAAGCCGTATTATTTTGCAGGATTTGAACGAGAAAAAAATGAAACAAAAGCAGGTCATTTCTCTATTGTCCGATCTATACACGGATCAACCAATCCAATATACGGTTATTATGGTGGATGCGAATGCAGATCCTATGATCGTACTGCCTACACTGGCAAAACTGCCTAAGGACGGTATTCATAACCGTGGAACGTACGCTAATTCGGATATCTCGCTCAATTATACCGAAGAGGTTGGTAAAACAGCTCAACGTATCGTTCTTGGTGATAATAAGGTAGATCCGAACCTGATTGGTACGGACGGTCTGGACGGCTCTTCTGCTTCCAATGCCGGTAATTTTGGTGTTGTATATAAAGTTAAATTGGATCATGTAGCGCCGTATTCACTGATTACGTTCAACCCGCGTGGAGGCGAATATTCCGGCTATGCGATGGTAAACAATCAGGTTGTGGGTATCCCGACGAACGGCGCAGTATGGGCTCCAAATGAGATGAGTGTGCTGTATCGCACAGGGCATATCGAGGAAAGTGTAGAGATGTATTTCACTGCTGCTGCAGGAAGTAACTTGCCGGTTTCCGTAGTAGTTATGCCTTTGCCAGCTATTAAAAATTAATATGAAATAACCGGTGCTGTTTACCGGCTTAGACCTTGGGTCTCGTCATTCACCGTTTAAAAGTCGATGTCACTTGCAGAATATAGGCGTTCTCCTGCTGCGAATTTAATCGTAGCGCCGGAGAGCGTCTTTTTCTTATATATAGATCCGAATATCTCTTATAATATTGACTTTAATCGTGGTATAATAAATAGATGCAAGCCTAAGCCTGCATCAGAAAACCTGAAACTACAGACAGGGGAGGGTGAAACGCATGCTGACAAAGGATGAGATTATTGCAACAATGTCCGCTCAGGGGCTGCGTATTACAGATCAGCGCAAGACGTTGGCCACGTTATTTTCCGAGAATGAAGGGTATCTGTCCCCCAAAGACGTTTATGAATATATGGGTAAGAAGTACAGTGGACTTAGCTTTGATACGGTTTATCGTAATCTGCGTGTAATGCAGGAATTGGGTGTGTTGGAACAGGTATCTTTTGAGGATGGAATGAAGTTTAAGGTGAGCTGTAATGAGCATCATCACCATCACCATATGATTTGTTTGAGCTGTCAGAAAACATTACCGATTTCTTTTTGCCCAATGCAAATGACAGATACAACGGATCAATTCCAAATCGTCGAGCACAAGTTTGAAATTTTTGGTTATTGCAAAGATTGTCAACAGAAGAATGGGCATACTGACAGTAATTCGGATGGGGGATTCAGACAGACGAGCAGTCACACTCACAGCCACGGGGGCTACTGAAATGAAAATCACCACACGCAGAGTGGTACAGGCTCCGATTAAGTTCTATCGTTCCTATATTTCACCGTTAAAGCCGGCTACCTGCCGGTTCTATCCAACGTGTTCGGCGTACGCGCTGGAGGCGGTAGAGGTGCATGGTGCACTCAAAGGTTCATGGCTTGCTGCTAAGCGTATAGCCAAGTGCCATCCCTTTCATCCGGGCGGCGTAGATTTGGTTCCTCCTGCAAAAAAGGGAACAGATAGGTCTAGCGAAGATCGTTTGGCTACCCACTCCAAGAAGGGTCTGACTTGACAGCGCTATGCGGATTTGGTTATATTTTGGTTAATATTGTTTTCCTGCGAAGGGATGAGTAGGGTAAACCGTCCAGTACAGAGAGCCGGGGTTAGCTGCAAACCGGTCTGGAGCGAAGCCTGAATATGGTCCTGGAGGAACCTTTTTCGAGCGTATTTGCCACAGTTATTAGTGCTTGGGAGGCAAGCGTAAGGGGGAGGCGTGTTCCAGCGTTAATGGGCGGTCAGATGTGACCGGTGAAGCCTGTAGTCTGCGAGGATACAGGAAAATTGGGTGGTAACGCGTGAGGTGACTCTCGTCCCATAGGGGCGGGGGTCTTTTTTGTGCCCAATTTGTGCCAAATTCATGAATTGGAGTACCATCATGTCAGCAGATCTTATCGAGCTGCCGTGAACAAAACAGGAGGCAACACACATGTCCAATGAGAACACATTTTACATTACGACTCCGATCTATTATCCGAGCGACAAGCTACATATAGGTCATGCTTACACGACGGTTGCGGGAGATGCAATGGCCCGTTACAAGCGGCTACGTGGTTATGAAGTGCGCTATTTGACAGGAACGGATGAGCATGGTCAGAAGATTGAGCAGAAAGCGAGTGCAGCAGGCAAAACGCCGCAACGTTTCGTAGATGATATTGTGGCAGGTATTCAAGAACTGTGGCGGAAGCTCGACATTTCCAATGACGATTTTATCCGTACTACGGAGGAACGTCATAAGGCTGTCGTACAGGAAATTTTTGATCGTTTGCTGAAGCAAGGCGATATTTACAAGGGAGAATACGAAGGCTGGTACAGTATCCCTGACGAGACGTACTACACAGAAACTCAGCTGGTTGACGTGGTGAAGGACGCCGAAGGTAATGTGGCTGGAGGAAAAAGCCCGGATAGTGGACACCCTGTAGAACTGGTCAAGGAAGAGTGTTACTTTTTCCGTATGAGCAAGTATGCTGATCGGTTGCTGCAATTTTATGAAGAGAACCCACAGTTTATCCAGCCGGAATCACGTAAAAAAGAGATGATCAATAACTTCATCAAGCCGGGTCTGGAGGATTTGGCTGTATCACGTACTACCTTCGATTGGGGCATTAAGGTGAAGGGGGATCCGAAGCATGTCGTGTATGTGTGGATTGACGCACTTTCCAACTACATCACAGCCTTGGGTTATGGCTCTTCCAATACCGAGTTGTATGATAAATTCTGGCCTGCAAATGTGCATATCGTAGGTAAAGAGATTGTAAGGTTCCACACGATATATTGGCCGATCATGCTGATGGCGCTGGATCTTCCGTTGCCTAAAAAAGTATTTGCACATGGTTGGCTGCTCATGAAAGACGGTAAAATGTCGAAATCTAAAGGCAATGTTGTAGACCCGGTGACGTTGATTGACCGTTATGGTCTGGACCAACTTCGATACTACTTACTGCGTGAGGTGCCTTTTGGGGCAGACGGAACATTTACACCAGAAAGTTTTGTGGATCGAGTTAATTCGGATTTGGCAAATGATCTGGGCAACTTATTGAATCGTACCGTGGCGATGGTAGATAAATATCTTGATGGCAAGGTTCCGGCTTATGAAGCGAATGTAACAGCATTCGACGGAGCTTTGGAAGACATGGCAACATCGACTTATAGCAAAGTAGAAGAAGCCATGGAAAACATGGAGTTTTCCGTGGCATTAACGGCGATTAGCCAATTTATTAGCCGCAGCAACAAGTATATTGACGAGACGCAACCATGGAACTTGGCTAAGGATGAGGGAAAACGTCGCGAATTGTCATCTGTTATGTTGCATTTGGTAGAAAGCTTGCGCATCGCTTCCATCTTACTCCAGCCATTCTTAACCCGTGCTCCTCATAAAATTTGGGAACAGCTCGGTATTAGCCAAGGTGAGCTGACTACATGGGATAGCGGCAAGCAGTTTGGTTGTATTCCGGAAGGAACGCAGCTGGTCAAAGGTAATCCGATCTTCCCGCGTCTGGATTCAGAGCAAGAGGTTGCTTTTATCGTGGAAGCAATGACTGGGGGGAAGAAACCGGAAGAAGCTACAGCACAAGTTCAACCGCAGAATGCATCTGAGGCGAGCCAGGAAGCGCCGGAGGCAAAGGAAGAGATTGGTATTGAGGATTTTGCCAAGGTAGAACTGCGCGTTGCTCAGGTCGTCGCCTGCGAGCCTGTGAAGAAGGCCGATAAACTGTTGAAGCTCCAACTTGATCTTGGTTATGAGCAGCGGCAAGTAGTATCAGGGATTGCGAAGTTTTATACGCCTGAAGATATCATTGGACGCAAGGTGATCTGTGTGACCAATCTTAAGCCAGTAAAACTTCGGGGAGAGCTGTCGCAAGGTATGATTTTGGCAGCATCACATGGAGATCAGCTTACGCTGGCCACCGTACCGGAAGGTATGCCGAATGGTGCAGTTGTAAAGTAGTACGCTATGTAAAAATAAAAGAACGTAATGAGCGTATGTCCGGGAATCATTCTTCCTGGGCATGCGCTTTTTGGCTTGCATCATATTTTGCTCCCGCTACACGTATGTTTTAGTAGGCAGGGCTTGTTTGTTCGTGTTCACTTAAGACAGGTGGGAGGGTATACGATGACAAATATCAACGCCGGATTGGCGATCGTAGCCGGACTGGTTTCTTTTTTTTCACCGTGTTGTTTACCGCTGTATCCATCTTATTTATCGTATATGACAGGGATGTCTGCGCGTGAACTGGCTGAAGGACGGCACAAGGCCGAGGTTCGTTATCGTACGATGGGACATACACTTGCTTTTGTATTGGGATTTTCGGTCGTTTTCTATTCACTGGGTGCAAGTGTCGGGTTGCTTGGAGAATGGTTTGCTAATTATGGGGATACGCTAAGAGTGGTAGCAGGGTTACTTATTTTACTAATGGGACTGGTATCTCTTGGTGTGGTGCGTCCTTTGATTCTAATGAGGGAGCATAAGCTTCGCTGGACATGGAAGCCTGCCGGGTACGCCGGTTCCTTTGTGATCGGAATTGGGTTTGCGGCAGGCTGGTCGCCCTGTATCGGTCCCATGCTAACAGCTATTATCGCTTTGGCGGCAGTAGAGCATCACATTTGGTTCAAGCTGATTACAGGCTATGCGCTTGGCTTTGCGATTCCATTTTTTGTATTAGCTTTGCTGGCAGGCTCTGTTCGACTATCCTCTCGCTATACCTCCATCCTAATCAAAACAGGTGGCATACTACTTGTTATCACTGGCATTTTACTGGTAACAGATCATATGACTGATGTAACGCTATTTTTACAACGGATTACCCCAGATTGGATGCTAGTTATGTGAAATATTCAATACGACTTAAAGGGAAATGTTCAAAAATGCGCTCTGTGATAAACTCTCGTAGTGCATTTTGCTGTTCATCGGGATAAACATATTTGTTTTGTCCCCAGCGGCCCCATTTTTTCTTGCGTTTCTCTATGTCCATCTCCAGCTTGGTTTTCGGATAACGTTTCTCGATGACAGCTTTGGATGTTTTGGTGAAGCGATGCTGAATTAATTCGAACGTCAAATCTTTTGTAGCATGCTCGGGTAAGGTTTCTCCCAATTTGCGCAGCAACTCGCCGTAGCCTTCTCCCCAGCCGTCATACCAGATGATGGGTGCAATGATGAACCCCAGTGGATAACCGGCTCGTGCGATTTTGCCCGCGGCTTCAATACGTTCCTCGAAGCGTGAAGTTGCAGGTTCAAACTGTTTAATAACATAATCGGAATTAATGCTAAATCGGATGCGAGTATGACCATTATGTTTAATATCCAGCAATGGATCAACATGATGATATTTAGTAACAAAACGCAGACGACCAAATTCCTCATCTGCCATGAAACGAATCAAGTCTCCAAGCGTTCCGGTGATATGCTCCAAACCAACCGGATCGGAGGTACAAGCTGCTTCAAAACGGGTAATTTCAGGCGCACGCTCCTCGATATAAGCTTTAGCTGCTGATAAGATATCGTCAGTGTTGACATATACACGAATATACGGTTTTGCTCCCAAGGTTGTTTGTAAATAACAGTAGTGACAGTGCCCCATGCAACCAGTCGAAATGGGGATAGCGTATTCGGCAGAGGGCTTGGATTGGTCAAAAGTCAATGTTTTACGGATACCGACTACCAAAGTTTTTTTTGCCATTCGGTACTTTTCAACTTCGGTTTCACCTGGTAAATTGGTAATTCGGTTGTGAGAGGTAGTCATCCGATACGGAATATCCTTAGCTTTAACCCAATCCATAATACGCTGGCCCTTGTGATAATTCAGTGCGTCTGGCTCAAAAAACACCAGGTCAGGCAAAAATGGCTTGGTTCCTCTGGTTTGGACAGGAGTACGCTCAAGCGTAGACATGGCTAACGCTCCTTTCGAAATAAATCCACACTGCTCTGGTGTCCAACTTTAACATTTTGCCACAGAAATAAACCGATACAGGACGACGATATTAGTGTGCCCGGCTTAAATTGAACAAATCGTGGCAATAGCTGTGAGTGAAGGGATGAGACTTGCCAATGGGCAATGATAACATGTATCATTACATAGTAGGTTTAACGCAGGAAATGAAGGCGGTAAGCGCCCGTTCAATAACAGAAAAGAGGGAAACAAGTGCCAACGCCAAGCATGGAAGATTATTTGGAACGCATTTACCAACTGATTGATGAGAAGGGCTATGCTCGTGTCTCGGATATCGCAGAGGGGTTAGAGGTGCATCCTTCGTCTGTCACCAAAATGATTCAGAAGTTGGATAAGGACGATTATCTTGTATATGAGAAGTATCGGGGACTGATTTTGACACCGAAAGGGAAAAAGGTCGGCAAACGGTTGGTTGATCGCCATCAGTTATTAGAGCAATTTCTGGATATGATTGGGGTTGACAAGGACCTGATATATAAAGATGTGGAAGGTATTGAGCATCATCTGAGCTGGGATTCCATCACCCGTATCGAAACATTGGTCGAATATTTTCGCCGGGATGAAGATCGCTTGCGCCAGCTTCATGACATACACAAGGAATTGAGTGGAGATTCCTAAAAGCATCTGTCCTTACGGACGATGCTTTTTTATTTGTCCCGACCGCAACAAATATCCGGTTATTAGCGTCTATCCATTATATAGCAGGACAAGATAGGGGTTAAAATTAACAGGGTTAGCGGAGGATTGTAATAATATGAATCGAAAGAAAATAGTGGCGTTGGCTGCAGGTCTACTCTTAGCAGTGCAGACTGCCATCGTTCCTGGAGTTCAAGCAGCTCCAACTGGTGATATTGAAATTATATTGGACGGACAGTCCCTGCAAAGTGACGCGTCACCGTATATTGTACAGGGAGCCAATGTTACGATGGTTCCTTTGCGAGTGATTAGTGAGGGATTGGGCGCTCAGGTCAACTGGTCGGAATCGTCCGGTACGGTAACGATTACAGCACAGAACAAAAATATATCTATGGAGAACGGTGCACAAAGCGCTACAGTGAATGGCAAGTCAGTTCGACTGGATGCCTCTGCCCGTATGACAAGCGGGAGAGTCATGGTGCCACTGCGTTTTGTTGGGGAAGAGTTGGGATTAAAAGTAGATTGGCAAGCTTCAGAGCGAGTCATTACGTTAAGCAGTGGTAAGGAAGGTGTCTCTACTGGCGGGGACACTTCTGCGGGAAGCAGCGGCTCCATATCAGATACGTCTGCATCTAGCAATCAGGACAGTGTAAGTACAGATCAGGGAGCTATCGATGATGAGCAGGCGGTTGTCACTTCACCGTCAACGTCTACTAGTGAGAACGGTTCAAGTTCTTCACAGGCAACTGTTGTTCAGGTAAAGGCTTCAACTTCCATGCGTGGAGCATGGATTTCTACCATTAATGGAGATTGGCCTTCTTCCGCTGCCCGAAGTAGCTCCGAGAAGCAAAAGCAGGAGTTTACTAAAATGCTCGATGATTTGCAGGGGATGGGCATCAATGCGGTATTTGTTCAGGTTCGTGCCAGCGGTGATGCGCTCTATCCGTCGAGTCTCGTACCATGGAGCAAGTATTTGACCAACACCCAAGGTAAAAATCCAGGCTATGATCCCTTGAAATTTATGATTAGCGAATCGCATAAGCGAGGGATGGAATTTCATGCTTGGTTTAATCCATTCCGTGCGAATTCTACAGGAACAACCAGCGGTTTGGCTGCAAACCATGTGGCTAATCAACACCCGGACTGGATTGTTAAGAATGGTAGCCAATTGTACATCAATCCAGGAATTCCGGCTGCACGTCAGCATGTTATTGCGGCGATTATGGAGGTCGTGAACGGATATGATATTGACGGCGTCCATTTGGACGATTATTTTTATCCTTACAGCGGGACTTTTGATGATGATGCGACCTTCAGAGCATATAATGCCAACAAAATCTCTAACAAGGGCGACTGGCGGAGAGATAATGTGAACAGTTTTGTCCGCGATTTGGGCAAAAGCATTCATGGCAGCAAGTCTAAAGTTCAATTTGGAATTAGTCCTTTTGGGGTATGGCGTAACAAATCTCAGGATTTAACGGGTTCAGACACGAAGGCAGGCGTTACAGCGTATGATACGACGTTTGCGGATGTAAGAACCTGGATTAACAAAGAATGGATTGATTATGTAGCTCCACAAATTTACTGGAGTATCGGTTTCCCGGCGGCGGGATATGACAAGCTTGTCGCATGGTGGTCCAATGAGGTCAAAAACACAGATGTTAAGCTGTATATCGGTCATTCTCCGTATAAGATCGGCACCCCTGAAAAGGGCTGGCAAACGGCTCAAGAGCTAATTAAGCAGCTTGAACTGAACGAAGATTATAAACAGGTCAAAGGGGATATTTACTTTAGTGCACAGCATTTGCGTAAAAATCCATACGGACTCATTCAACTTCTTCAAAATTATTATCAAATGTGATATAAATTGGATCATATAGGTTCTATTTGGGCCTCCGTTCTCATAGATAAGCAGTAGAACTGCTTACTCCCAAGAGAACGGAGGTTTTTTGATCTATGCTGATCAATGCTGTGTTCCAGGGTGGAGGGGTTAAGGGAATTTCGCTGGCGGGTGCAGTTAAGGCTGCGGAGGAGCATGGAATTGTATTCAATCGTTTGGCAGGTACATCATCAGGTTCTATTGTAGCTGCTTTATTGGCGGCGGGATACTCTGCGGATGAAATGAAAGCCGTAATTGAGAAAACCCCCTTGGTCAAGTTGTTACGACGTTCTCCAGTGTTCAATATTAAGTGGGTTGGACCAGCAGCTCGTATCTTTCTTAAAAAAGGGCTCTACTCAGGGGAGGCACTGGAGCACTGGGTACGTGAGCTGTTACGAGCTAAGGGAGTGCGTACGTTCGCGGATTTACCTCCTGGCAAATTGCGCATTATTGCATCAGATATTACAAATGGACGCATTCTGGTGCTTCCTGAGGATATCAAACGTTTTGGTATCAATCCCTCTTCACTGGAGGTAGCTAAAGCCATTCGGATGAGCACAAGTATCCCTTATTTTTTTGATCCTGTTATGTTAAGGCTTGATTCTGCACTTGCCAAGGGAAAGACTTTTTCTCAGCAATTTGTATTTGTAGTTGATGGGGCTTTACTAAGCAATTTGCCTTTGTGGCTTTTTGATGAGCCTGTAAATGAACGTGAGGCCAAAACGATTCCAACTGTAGGGTTTCAAATGGTAGGCAAAACGGGTACGGAGACCAAAGTTTCTTATATACGGGGTCCATTGACCATGCTGCAGGCTATTTTTGATACCATGCTATCAGCACACGATGAGCGATATATTGAGCAGGAGAATCGGTATCGGACGATTAAGATTCCAACATTGGGTATCCGCACCGCACAATTTAATATTTCTACAGAGCAGAGTGATTTGTTGTATGCTTCCGGTGTGCAGGCAGGGGATGCTTTTTTCCACAAATGGAGCATTACTTCTTACCAGCAGCAGTATAGCAAGTATCAATTGATGAAGGATACCATGTATGCTATGAAATAAACACTAACTCGCAGTTAAAGTTAATTTAAAAGGGTGTAAAAAAGGAGCCTCTTCCCGGTCATATTTGAATACGCGGGTGATGGCTCCTTTGTGCTACATTTTAAAGGATGTGATTATCATTAATGATATTTAGGTTGTTCTTCTTCATTTTTTCCCTTGGAACCCTCAATCACATGAAAAGGATACGCTTTGCGCTTGCCTGTAGTTTGCTGCCTACGTGCGTTGGCTGTTTTGGCCATGGTGCGCACAGAGGGTTTGATTTTGGGAGTACGGCTACGTTGTCCTGGCAGGTATTTGTATAGCAGAAATATAACTGCAAAAACAAGGACGGGAATTAGTAAACTTATGAGAAAGCCCCAGCTTCCTCTCCATAGCATATCCACAATCCCATATGCACCCAAAGCAAGGGTAAGCCAGAAAATAACGGCATGTCTGTTCATTATTCACTCATCCTTTCACAGGATCAAGGACCGGACTGTTGAAGGTCTCCTTTACAGGTACATTTTCCAACTCAGCATCCAATTCAAGCATACGCTTAAATGAGGCAATAGATACCTCCACTTGATCATCAGTCGGTTCTTTGGTGGTAAGTAGTTGCAACCACAGACCAGGGTAACCTAAATAACGAAGTACCGGAATTTCACGAAGGGCATTGGTTAGCTTGAGGAATTCAAAAGAAAGCCCCAGTACGATCGGAAGTAGTAAAAGCCGTTGCCCCATACGTTCCCATAGACTATCGTAGGTAAATAAGGAATAGACAAGCACCCCGATGATCACAGTCAGCATAATAAAGCTACTACCACAGCGGTAATGTAGACGACTGTATTTCTGTACATTGGCCGGAGTTAGTTCTTCCCCAGCTTCGAATGCAGTAATTACTTTATGCTCTGCACCATGATATTGAAACAATCGTTTAATTAACGGGGTTTGGGAAATACCCCACAAATAAGCCAGTAACAGAATCAGCTTAATAGCTCCTTCTGCGAGGTTATGCAAAATTTGGCTGTGAAACAAGCTACCGAACAGGAAATTCTCTACAATAACCGGAACGAGAGTCAATACAATTTTGCCAAACAGGAATGACAAAATACCGACCGCCGCCACACCGATCATCATACTCAGACTCCAGCGAGATTCTTCTTTTTTCTTTTGCTCAGCGCGTTCTTCCGGATCTACTTCATCATCAGCATACGCATCGGCTGAATAGTTTAAATGCTTGGTACCTTTGGCGCTGGAGTCGATGATGCTTACAATCCCCCGCAATAAAGGAATTCTGCGGAATTTGGATACCCAGGATTGCTCCTTGCGTGGTACTTCCAAATATGTGATTTCGCCAGTTTTGCGGCGAACTGCCGTGACATTGACACGCTTGCCGCCGAACATGACACCTTCAATAACTGCCTGACCACCATAGCTCACAGGCTTGGATGCTTGTGACAACCGTCTCACCTCTCTTAATACATGCTTTTTTGTATATTGTATCGAATTTGGAAGGGAATATCTAGTTAGTTGAAACTGGTGTAACCACAGGCTTATAAAAAAAGCATTTATGGAGCGTCAGACTGCTCACATAAATGCTAATCATTATAAAACCGAATGAATATTTGGAAACAACCTATTGCGTAATCGCCCCGACAACCTGGTCAACCAGCCCTTTTGAAGAGAGAGGGCCGCCAAACGTCCATGTCGTACCGCTCAGTGAATAGGTACGTTTTTCTTTAACGAAATTTAGACCGTTCCAAACCGAATTATTTTTCATAGGTGCGCCGAAAACATTATCGTCCGGCTGCACAATATAGATAAAGTTGCTATCCTGAACGGCAGACAGAGCTTCAATGCCTACAGTTGAAAAGCCATACTGTTCAACTTTGCTCGGTTTCCAATCATTAATCATACCGATCTTCGCCAGTGTTGCCACGACGACTGAATTATCCGAAAACATACGGAGGCTGGCCGCATTTTGCGAAGTGAAAGCCTGTGTCAGTATATAATGATAATCCGACTTGCCAGCAGCGGCGAGCTTTTCTTTGGCTTCAGCATAATGCTGATCCAGTTCGGCAAGCACCTGCTTAGCTTTGTCTTCTTTTCCAAGAGCGACTGCGATGCTATTAAAAATTTCTACCATTTTATCATGATCGTAGCCGTTACCATCGTTCAGATTATATTCGATTGTCGGAGCGATGGCCTTGAGTTGATCATAGATAGCTTCATTCCCATCAACATTGGAAATGATCAGATCCGGCTTCAATGCAGCAATCGCCTCCAGGTTCGGCTCGTTACGCGTACCGACATCGACCACGCTGCTGTCCAGAGCCGCCTCCGGTGTCACATACACCTTGTAGTTGGCATTGTCAGCATTACCAACTGGCTGAACGCCCAATGCAATCAAATCCTCTGTAAATGTCCATTCCAGTACTACGACACGCTGTGCGGGCTTGCTGAGCGTGATCTCACCACGATTATGCTTTACCGTCACAGGACCGGTCGCTGTGTCAGTCGGTTTGCTACCCGACGTGGGTGCCTGATCTTTATCCGATGCTTTGTCGGCTGCTCCGCAACCTGCCAAAGTGAGCGTAAAAACCATTAATAATAAAATGCCAATTAGTCCCTTTTTCATAGAAGCATTCTCCCGTATATGTTTTAGAAAATGATAATGATTATCATTTTCATCATTATATTATGATAGAGGATTGAAATTTTGTCAATGCAAAACGCTTAACTGGTAAGCTGCTATTATTCTGCTTTCCGGTTCATTGTTAAACGATCCTCCTTTTGAGCATACTACCTAGCAAAATGGGAATGCAGAATCCGTTGGAAGTACATGCATTTCCGATTGCAATAGTCTTTACCATGAAAAAAGTTTGCATCTTGAAAGGGGATTAAACAACATGAGTGAAACCTACTCTATACCCAAGATAGGCCATGAACAGGAGCAGTCTCGCGAATCTCAGGATCAACGTAATCATAACGACAGTGGTGGAGGCAGTCAGCAGTCAGGCAAAATACATACGCCTCTCATTCCTTTTGCACTTGAGTTGGGTTTTTTTGCGGGTTTGCTCTGGGGATTGCTGCGCTGGCTGTTTTATAAATTGCACTTTACGGTAGTAGCGCCTGGCTTTCTCGCAGAGCCTTTTTTCAAGCATTCGTTTATGAACACCATGGCGGGGCACCTGGTAGGGCTACTGTTTTTTATTGCATTATCCGTCGTAGCTTCACTGGTGTACACTCTGTTGCTGCGCAGATTTAAGGGTCCTTTACCCGGAATTGTATATGGCCTGATTTGGTGGGTTGTTTTATTTGTATTAACAGGTCCTAAGCTAGGGATGATGAATCCTCCTAATCGGTTAACATGGAATTCCTTATATACGGAAATTTGTGTGTTTATGCTGTGGGGATTATTTATCGGATATACGGTTGCTGTCGAGTATACGGATGAAAGAAAGCGCGAGCCTGAGAAAGCTGAGGGCTGAACGTAACAAAAACTTCTCAAGCGCCTATTCCCTGTGTTAAAATAGCATTTGGTTATTTGACAGAGGGGAGCGGAATGAAAGATGAAGAATGACCGGGTGTTAAAGCTGCGGCAGGCGCTGGGCGAGCATAATCTGCGGGCTATGCTAATTACTAGCCCTGTCAATCGTCGATATTTGACAGGCTTCACAGGTTCGGCGGGTTATGTGCTGATTACGGAATCCCATAGCTATTTGCTGACTGACTTTCGTTATATGACGCAAGCGACCGAACAAGCCGAAGGCTTCACGGTGGTGCAGCACGCTGCACAGGTCATGGAAACGGTGAAAGAATTGCTGTCTTCCCATCAGATCAGCGAAACAGGCTTCGAGCAAGATGCGGTAACTGTTGCGACGCATAAAGCTTATAGCGAAGATTTGTCACCTATTTCACTGGTTCCGGTGTCGGGCATTGTGGAGAAGTTAAGAGTGTACAAGGATGCAGAAGAGCTGGAAGTAATGCAGCGGGCAGCGGATTTGGCAGATGCTACATTTGCGCACATTTTACCTTACATCAAGCCAGGTGTCAGCGAGCGTGAGCTGGATCTGGAAATGGAATTCTTCATGCGCAAGCAGGGAGCTACATCATCTTCATTTGACACAATTGTGGCTTCCGGGGTTCGTTCGGCATTGCCCCATGGCGTAGCCAGTGCTAAGTTAGTACAAGCAGGCGAGCTGATTACGTTTGATTTTGGTGCGTTGCTGGATGGCTACTGCTCTGATTTGACACGTACAGTGGCTACACAAGGGGATTTGGCGCCCCAGTTGCGCGAAATCTACGATATTGTACTTAAGGCGCAGCTTCACGCACTCGAACATATTAAGCCGGGCATGACAGGCCGTGAAGCGGATGCACTGACCCGGGATATTATTGCGAGCCATGGCTATGGAGACAATTTCGGGCACAGTACAGGTCATGGTCTGGGTCTTGAAGTACATGAATCTACACGTCTGTCGAAGGCGAGTGATGATATTCTGGAGCCGGGTATGGTGGTAACGGTCGAGCCAGGTATCTATGTCCCTGGATTGGGCGGTGTACGGATCGAGGATGATATCGTTATTACAGATAGCGGCATCAAAGTATTAACACATTCGAGCAAAGAATTTACAGTCGTTTAATAACGATAACAGTCCTGTAGGAGGGGTATTTTAGTGATTAACGTTAATGATTTTAAAACAGGTTTGACCGTCGAGGTAGACGGAGATATTTTTACGGTGCTGGATTTCCAACACGTAAAACCGGGTAAAGGTGCAGCATTCGTACGCTCCAAGTTGAAAAACTTGCGTAACGGTAACACCGTTGAACGTACATTCCGTGCGGGTGAAACGATCGGTCGGGCACAAATCGAAAATCGTGGTGTATCTTATCTGTACGCTAGTGCAGACGACCATACATTCATGGATAATGAAACATATGATCAATTCACATTGTCCAGCGATCAACTGAAATGGGAGCTTAACTTCCTGAAAGAAAACATGAATGTAAATATCGTCAGCTATAACGGCGAAATTCTGGGTATTAACCTGCCTACAAGCGTGGAACTGAAAGTAATCGAAACAGAGCCAGGCATTAAAGGTAATACGGCTACAGGTGCTACCAAAAATGCCAAACTGGAAACGGGTTTGAATGTTCAAGTTCCTTTGTTCATTAACCAAGATGACGTATTGTTGATTGATACACGTGACGGCAAATACATGTCTCGCGCATAAAATTTGCAACTTTTAGATTTCCTCTGTCCTTTTTAAGGGCAGGGGATATTTTTATAAGCACTAATATTAAAAAACATTGGCTCCACACAGCACTTTCGTATTATACTGAACTAAAGTTATGCCGCAGGATGTCACGTTCAGTCGTTTGGTGCCATCTCAAGGTTACATACTGTTGAGTCTGAGGGAGTGAATATCGTTGTCTTTGTATGTCATGAAATTCGGAGGCAGTTCCGTCGGTGACACGGAGCGCATGAAGCGCGTGGCAAAACGCGTTGTTGAGAAACAGAGTGAAGGGCATCAATGTGTAGTGGTTGTTTCCGCAATGGGAGACACGACAGACGAACTGATTGACCAGGCCAAATTGTTGAATGAGCAGTTGCCTGCACGTGAGTTGGATATGTTGATGACGACAGGTGAGCAAATTTCAATCGCCTTATTGTCGATGGCTATTCAGCAGTTGGGTCATGAAGCGGTATCGTTTACGGGATGGCAGGCTGGTTTCCGTACTGAATCTGACTTTGGTCGAGCACGGATTACGGACATTCAACCTCAGCGTGTGCTGGATGCACTGAGCAGCAACAAGATCGTTGTTGTAGCTGGTTTCCAAGGGATGTCTGCAGAGGGAGACATTACGACGCTGGGACGTGGTGGCTCTGATACGACGGCCGTTGCGCTGGCGGCGGCGATTCAAGCGGATGCTTGCGAAATTTACACGGATGTGGACGGTATATATTCAACAGATCCACGGATCGTAAAAGTGGCTCGTAAGCTAAAAGAAATTTCTTATGATGAAATGCTGGAATTAGCCAATCTGGGTGCAGCTGTATTGCATCCTCGTGCGGTAGAATATGCCAAACATAACCGGGTACCGTTGATTGTGCGGTCCAGTTTTAACCATAATGAAGGAACGGTCGTAAAGGAGGATGCAGTAATGGAACAGGGCGTTGTAGTCAGTGGGATTGCATATGATAAAAATGTAGCAAGAATCAGTATTTTGGGCGTCGCCGATATCCCCGGTGTACTGGCGAAAGTATTCGGAACACTGGCGGCAGCTAAAATTGATGTTGACATTATTGTACAGAGCGGGGTCGAAGCTGGTAAAGCGGATTTCTCCTTTACAGTAGCTCTGACGGATCGTGAAGCAGCACTGAAGACGCTGGAAGGTATTCGCGGAGAGCTTCCATACCGTGAAGTAACGTCTGAGGAAAATCTGGTGAAGGTATCCATTGTAGGTGCAGGAATGGTTAGCCATCCAGGTGTTGCTGCGCAAATGTTTGCCGTACTGGCAGAGCAAGGCGTTAGCATTAAAATGGTAAGCACATCTGAAATCAAAGTATCGTGTGTAATTGAAGCGGGTAAGCTTCATGAGGTTATTCAGGCGTTGCATACAGCTTATAACCTGGACACCGAGGAGCAAGCGTTTGTGGGTGGACCGCAAGACCGTCGTTAATAACTGCAACGTGATCTAGACATGAATATGTCTAATGTGAACGATGCTATGACAGGTAAAGGTTGACACATTATAAGTCCTCTATTTATAGTTTGATAAATCATAGAATACAGCAGTAGGTTAAGAGGTTGTTCCATCAGTGAGAGTTAGACTGAGGGGCAGCCTCTTTTTTGCTGAATCTATCTTTTCTACCCAAGGGTATCCCTTAGCCGACAAGGCTTTGAGAGGCCCTTTTTTATTTGTGCGAATTAGAGAATGGTGCTTTAACAAGCGGGGGAAAGGTCTGTTGAGCGTTGATAGGAGTTAGCAAAAGTTTGCCTAGGCTTTCAATATATTTTCGGCATAAAAAGCGAGAGTCAACCATAGACTTGTCTTAAAGAAAAAGGACAACTGTGAGGGGGCGGCATCGGTATGGAATGGCTGGAGTTATTTCCTGAACCGTTGCACGGTATACTCGGAAGGCTTCCGGAAACGGTATTTAAGCAACTGGAAGAAATCCGGGTTAGGGAAGGAAGGCCGTTGGAAATTAATGCAAATGGTGATCATCATTTTGTAACGTCTGCGGGTCGGCTGACTTTGAACCATGTAGAAGCCTATAAGCCTGACCGTGAGGATGCCCACCGACTGCTGGATTTTATCAGCAATCATTCCCTGTATACCATGGAAGAGGAGCTTCGTAAAGGGTTTATTACGATCCCTGGCGGTCATCGTATTGGCTTGGCAGGGAGAACCGTGCTCAACCGAGGACGAGTGGAACATTTGAGGGATATAAGCAGCTTTAATGTAAGAATTGCTCGTGCAATTCCCGGCATAGCTGATCGGATATTGCCTTATGTAGCAGATCGAATGTCCGGGAAAATCCGGCACACCCTCATTTTGTCCCCTCCTCAGCATGGCAAAACGACACTGCTTAGGGACTTGGCTCGGCAACTCAGTTACGGAGGGATGGAAAGCAATGGGGGGCGACGGAATGGACTCAAGGTAGGCATTATAGACGAACGCTCTGAGATCGCTGGCAGTCACAAAGGTATCCCCGGTTTTGATGTCGGACCTCGCACCGATGTATTGGACGGATGTCCGAAAGCAGAAGGCATGATGATGATGATCCGCTCGATGTCACCGGATGTCCTCATTGTTGATGAAATCGGACGACCGGAAGATGCGGAGGCGGTGCGCGAAGCGCTTCATGCAGGCATTGCAGTCATTGCTTCCGCACATGGTCGCGATGTGGCTGAAATGGCGACCAGGCCTGCTTTTGCTGGATTAACTACAGGGCAAGAGCTGTTTCAACTCTACGTCATGCTGGAGCGGACGAGCCGGGGCGTCTCATTCCGGCTGGCAGATGCCAAGCAACGCAGGATTACACTGCCTGGAGAAGGGCAGAATGGGGGCATCTCCTATGCTTAAGTTGCTGGGTGCCGCCTTGGTTATACTGGCCGCTACGCTGGCAGGCTGGCAGCGGGCAAGGCAGTTTGCGATGAGGCCGCGGCAAATCAGGGAGTTGATTCTTGCGCTGCAAAGACTGACCACCGAGGTTTCCTACGGGGTGTCTCCGCTACCAGATGCTTTCGCCAAGACAGGAGAGCCCTTGCGAGAGCCGCTGCGCACTCTGTTTCAGCAAGCCTCACGCTGGATGCACCCTTCTTTTGGCCTGACTGCCAGAGAAAGCTTGCATAAAGCCATCGAAGACTCGTGGAGCCGTTCCTCTATGAAGCAAGCCGAGAAGGAAGCGATGCGGCAGCTTGCTTACAGTCTTGGAACCAGCGACCGTGAAGACCAGATCAAGCACATTGCGCTGACCATCCAGCAGTTATCCCATGAGGAAGCGCAGGCGCAGGCAGATCAGGTGAGGTACGAGCGTATGAGCAGGAGCCTGGGACTGCTGATCGGAGCATTGATCGTCATTTTGATCTATTAGCGGGGTGCTCGAATGAATTTAGAAGTGAACGCGATTTTCCAGATTGCCGGAATTGGCATTATTATCGCTATGATTCATACCGTATTAAAGCAAATGGGCAAAGAAGACATGGCCCACTGGGTAACGGTCATTGGTTTCGTCGTGGTCCTGTTCATGGTGGTGCGAATGCTGGATAACCTTCTGCAAGAGATCAAATCTATCTTTCTTTTTCAGTAGGTGGACACATGGAAATCATTCAGGTGGTGGGCTTCGCCCTCATTGCCACAGTCCTCATTTTAGTCATTAAGGAACAGAAGCCGATGTTTGCCTTTTTGATTGCAACAGCTGCGGGAATCGTCATTTTTTTGCTGCTGATTGGCAAGATCGGATCTGTGGTTTCTGTACTGGAGCGACTGGCTCGGTCTTCAGGCATGGATATGATCTATTTTAAAACCGTATTGAAAATAATCGGTATCGCTTATATTGCTGAATTTGGAGCGCAAATCGTTCGGGATGCAGGACAAGACGGGATTGCTTCCAAAATTGAGCTTACTGGAAAGGTACTCATTATGGTGCTCGCAATCCCGATTATCAGCATTATTATTGATACCATTCTGAAGCTGATGCCCGCCTGAGGGGGTGATGCCATGAAAAGGCTAGGGGGCATGCCGAGTCTCAAAGTAATTGCGATGTTGTTGCTATGTCTTTGGTGTGCCTCAGCTGCGGTCCTCTTTGCAGATACACCGACTAACGAATGGATCAGACAGCAGGCGGAGCAAATGCCCAAAGATGAAGTAGAACATTATTGGGACGGGCTCATGCAGGAATACGGCGGATTTTTCCCGGATCAGAAAACGCCTTCCTTCATGGACATGCTGCTTCCAGGCGGTGAAGGATTCAGCATAAAGGGTGTATTGAGCGCTATAGCTGATTTTTTCATCCATGAAATCCGAGTAAATGCCAAGTTGCTCGTCACCATCGTCATGCTCAGCATTATGAGTATGGTGCTGGAAACGCTGCAAAGCGCTTTTGAAAGCAAACAGGTCAGCAAAGTGGCCTACGCTATCGTATACATGGTCATTATCATTCTGGCGATTAATAGCTTTAGTGTAGCGATTGGTTATGCCAAAGAAGCGATTGATAGCATGATTCACTTCATGATGGCAATGTTGCCCTTGTTGTTCACCATGTTAGCCTCGATGGGGAACGTCGTAACAGTTTCGGTGACCCACCCGCTGATTGTATTTATGATCAACACAGTCGGAACAGTCATTCATACGCTGGTTTTCCCGCTACTGTTCTTCTCAGCTGTGCTGTACTTGGTCAACTCGCTGACGGGCAAATACAAACTGACCCAGCTAGCCGATCTGATGCGGAACGCTGGAGTAGCAGTGCTGGGAGTGCTGCTGACCATATTTCTGGGAGTCATTTCGGTACAAGGCTTGACTTCGTCAGTTACTGACGGATTAACGATCCGCACAGCCAAATATATTACGGGTAGCTTTGTTCCGGTGGTCGGCAAGGCGTTGGCAGATGCGACAGATACAGTCATTTCGGCTTCGCTGCTCGTTAAAAATGCCATTGGTCTGGTAGGAGTCATTATTATATTGTTCCTGTGCGCCTTTCCCGCCCTCAAGATTCTGACACTGGCTCTCATTTATAAAGTGACAGCAGCGATCATGCAGCCTTTGGGTGATACGCCTATCGTGGAATGTCTGGATGCAATCGGCAAGAGCATGATTTATGTTTTCGCGGCGCTGGCGGCAGTGGGATTAATGTCTTTCCTTGCGATTACAGTCATGCTCGCGGCAGGCAATATGACGGTCATGATGAGGTGAACAATGCATGTAGACCAACAAGGGGGGAGGGGAGTGAAGTGACCTGGCTGGGAGGCTGGCTTAAGGAACTGGTGCTAATTGTGTTGCTGGCTTCTTTTGTCGATATGATCTTACCGAGCCGATCTATGGAAAGGTATGTCAAACTCGTTCTCAGCCTGCTTATTTTGCTGACGTTGCTGTCTCCGGTCGTGCGCTTACTGAGTAGTAGCCCCTCCGAGGTTCTAGGGCGAGCATTGGATCTTCAACGTCAGGCTGAGACAGGCAAGAGGGAACCGACATTGGAGGAGATTTTAGCAAAAGGCAGCCAGTTGAAGCAACAGCAAGAACAAAGCTCCATGCAATGGGCCGGCAAAGAGGTAGCTAAGGAAATGAAAGGACAGTTGGAACAATATACTGGGTTAGCAATTCAGTCGGTCCAGGTTACCCTTGCAAAGATTCAACAGAAGGAATCGGAGCTGGAGGCAGGAACGGGTGTCCAGTCGGTAGTGGTCAAATTGGCAGAGCAGCAGCCAGAAAAAGAAAAGAACAACACAGACGTCTCGCCTGGTGCAGATGCCAAGCCGATAATGGTGGAGCCTGTAGCCGAAAAGACAGTGAATATTCGTGTGGAACCGACACATAAAAAAAATTCAGAACTTAATGAAGGAACACGAGAAGATGATCGTAATCCTGATAAAACTGCTGAGGACGGAAAGCCAACGGATACGAAAGCTTTTGGCTTAATTACAGGACTTCTACGTGAAAAATGGGGGATAGACAGCAAAAATGTTCAGGTGGTTTCTTCGCAGGATGGAACACATGAATGGTAACAGGAGGTGAGCAGAAATGAGCAAATGGCTGAAAAAGCTAGAGCAATGGCTGGGTGGAGGGGCGGATGGGGCGAAAAGATTCAACTCATTTCGTTGGCTGCTTATACTCGGCCTTATCGGTGTAGCGATTATGCTTTTTAATTCATTCGTTAATGTGAAAAAGGTTGATCCAGAAAACGTAGGCCGTGAGCCGCCTGGCGTGATGAAAAATGAGCCTACGTTAGAGACAACAACAGGTGAAGAAAGTTCCTTTGCCGGGATCGAGAAGGTTTTTGAGGACAATATGAAACAGATGCTGGAGCAGATTGTTGGCGTAGGAACCGTCGATGTCATGGTTACGGTAGATTCCACCGAAGAAGTTATCGTTCAACGCAATGTAAAGGACATGCAGGAAGAGAACAACGAGACGGACGCCAATGGCGGACAGCGACACACTACTCAATATACACGTGATGGCGAGATTGTCACCTATGAGTCATCAGGTGGCCAGCACACCCCGATTGTGACAAAAAAAGTAAAACCGCAGGTGAGGGGAGTGCTTGTTGTGGCTATGGGGGCAGAAAACCCTACAGTGAAGCAGCTAATTGTCGATGCTGTACAGAAGGGACTAAATGTACCTTCCTACAAAATTTCAGTCGTACCGCGCAAACAGGGGTAATTTGGAATTTAAGAACAAAGAAGTTTATATTTTAAACCATTAATGAATATGGAGGACGGAACATGAATAACAAAAGACAAACCGTTTGGCTGGTGTCCATGCTGAGTTTAATGGTCGTGCTGTCTGCGTATTATTTGTTTACGGAGGACTCAAGCCCTGCAAATCCACCAGTAGCCGATAGCGAGCAAGTGAGCAAGGTTAAGCAGGATGCTGCACAGGAAGCAACGACGAAGGCAGAGGAACAATTGAACGAACTGAAGGTAAATGAAGTAGTGACGAATGGAGAAGTAACTGATGGAGCATCAGCAACTTCCACAAAATCGGATACGGCTTCCACAACTGACCCAGCAACAGAAAACTCAAAAGGCGATAAAGATACGGCAGCTACCCCTACTACTGAACCAGCGACATCCGATCAAAACACAACTGCGACTAAAACGGACGCGACAGCACAAAGTGACGACAAAGCAGCCTCTACAGCCAAAACCGACCAGCAGGTACTGGATCAAGTGGCAACCGATCAAGCTGCCCAACCTACAGCAGCAGCTGTGATTGACAACTATTTGCTGGAACGGGACGTGGAAAATCAGAAGAAAAATGATGAACTGACTACCGCAATGAACGACAGCACACCAAAGAAAGCCGCGGAGGCTCAAAAGGAATTACATGTACTTGAAGATAAGCAGGCTAAAATTACTGGAATTGAAGAAGAGCTTCAGCAGCAGTTCGCCAATGCGGTCGTCCGTGAGGAAGATGCTGATAAATACAAAGTAGTGGTTCTGAGTGAAAAATTGGATGCTAAGCAAGCGGTAACAATTGTTGATAAAGTCATGAAGGAACTGAACGTAACGCAGGATAAGATCAGTGTCCAGTATGTTACACAATAAGACAAAAAACGCGAAAAAGCCCGGATTTCTGCATTATTCCGGGCTCTTTCTATTTTTAATGATTGTGATATAATACATAAAGCTGTTTCAACAATGTAATCAGCAACCGGCAAAATGCTGAAGGAGTGATTAATAGAGATGTTTAAATTAAGCGAGATTAAGGAATTGATCAAGCTGGTGGATGAAACGTCTGTGCATGAGCTTGAAATTGAAAATGAAGGAACTCGCCTGTTGATCCGAAAACCTGGCAAAAGCGAGATCGTTACGGTACAGGCTCCTGTGGCAACACCTACTTATGCAGTGGCACCACAAGCTGTTATTCCAAATCCACAAGTACAGTCCGATGTTGGACCTGCAACTGCTGGGGAACCGAGGGAATATGCAAGCAATCTACATAAAATCGTATCTCCGATGGTAGGAACTTTCTATAGTTCTTCATCCCCGGATACGGCTCCGTATGTGAGTATTGGCAGCAAAGTGGGCGAAAAAACAACGGTATGTATCATTGAAGCGATGAAGCTGATGAATGAGCTGGAAGCTGAAGTGAAGGGCGAAATTGTGGAAATTTTGGCCGAAAACGGACAGTTGGTCGAGTATGGCCAGCCATTGTTCCTTGTGAAACCGGAGTAAAGAGCTTGTTTGAACCCTCTTTTGAGGGTTCGGCAAGACTGCTCCCAGGGAGGTAAAGTCATGACATTTCAAAAAGTATTGATTGCAAATCGTGGAGAAATTGCGGTTCGAATCATTCGCGCTTGCCGCGAGATGAATATTTCGACAGTTGCCGTATATTCGGAAGCTGACAAGGATTCGTTACATGTGCGTCTCGCAGATGAGGCTTACTGTATCGGACCGACGCTATCTAAGGACAGCTACCTTAATTTTACGAACCTGATGAGCGTTGCTACATTGACTGAATGTGATGCCATTCATCCAGGTTACGGATTTTTGGCGGAAAACGCAGACTTCGCTGAAATTTGCGAATCGTGTAATATTACGTTTATTGGTCCTTCTCCTGAAGCCATTAACAAAATGGGAGATAAGGCCGTAGCCAAGCAGACCATGAAGGATGCCGGAGTTCCGGTTATTCCGGGTTCAGACGGGCTGGTTGAGGATTTGCAGGATGCGATCAGCATCGCACGTGATATCGGATATCCGGTAATTATCAAGGCCACAGCAGGTGGCGGAGGTAAAGGTATTCGTATCGCCGAAGATGAGGATAACCTTATTCAGCAAATCACTACCGCTCAGCAGGAGGCGCAAAAAGCATTTGGCAACGCGGGTGTGTATCTAGAAAAATATTTGACCGGTATGAAACATGTGGAAATACAGATCATAGCGGACAAGCATGGTAATGTTGCCCATTTGGGCGAACGGGACTGCTCTGTTCAGCGTCGTCGTCAGAAGTTGTTGGAGGAAGCACCATGTCCTGTACTATCGCAGGATGTCCGTGAAGAAATGGGTCAGGCAGCTGTTCGTGCAGCTTTGGCCGTTCAATACTCTGGTGCAGGTACTCTCGAATTTTTGCTCGGCCCGGACAATAATTTCTATTTCATGGAAATGAATACACGTATTCAGGTAGAACATCCCGTAACAGAAATGATTACCGGTGTAGACCTGATTAAGGAAATGATTTCTGTCGCTGAAGGACATCCGCTTTCCTTTACGCAGGAAGAAGTCACCATCAATGGTTGGGCGATAGAATGCCGTATTAACGCTGAGGACCCGGATCGCAATTTTATGCCTGCACCGGGTAAAATCGGATTTTATCTGCCTCCAGGCGGTCCTGGAGTACGGGTAGACAGCGCAGCATATCCAGGTTATAGCATTCCTCCTTATTATGACTCTATGATCGCCAAGCTGATTGTGTGGGCACCTACACGGCAAGATGCAATTGCCAAAATGAAGCGGGCTTTGTCTGAGTTTGCTATTGAGGGCATACCCACAACGATTTCTTTTCATCAGCGCTTGCTAGAGCATCCGACCTTTATTAGAGGCGATTTTGATATTAAATTTTTGGAGGAAAACGAAGTTTAATCGGTATATTTCCTCAGTTTGTCATAATGAACGCCAAATGATATAGTATGGATAATAAGTGAGCATGTCTGCTTTGAAATCCAAAGCTGGAATGAAACTTATTTTGACCGAAAGGTGTTGAAGGTATGAGCACAGTGCCAACCGAATTCGAACGTACAGAAATTGGGGAGATTCAAATTGCCCCAGAAGTTATTGAAGTCATTGCCGGACTGGCTACCGTTGAGGTACCAGGCGTAGCGGGAATGAGTGGCGGATTTGCTGGTGGGTTTGCCGAACTGCTAGGCCGCAAAAATTTATCTAAAGGTGTAAAAGTGGAAGTCGGACAGCGTGAAGCTGCTGTAGACGTCTCCGTCATTATTGAGTACGGTAACCGTCTGCCTGAGGTGGCTGCTGCTATTCAGCATAATGTTAAGCGTTCGATTGAGAACATGACAGGTCTTAACGTTGTTGAAGTGAATGTGCAAATTCATGATGTTCAATTCAAAAATGCCGAAAAAGTAGAAGAGCCGGAAGTGCTGGGCGCCGGACGGGTTAAATAGAGCGATACTTTGTACAAACCCCCGACCCTTATGGGTCGAGGGTTTACTCTAATTTAAGGAGGCTGTGCGTTTCGTGGCTAAAGTTATGGACAGACTTCTGCTGTTCTTGTACAGCTTAAGTATCGGAATTATTTCCATTCTCGCCATCCTCCTCCTGAGCGGGGCCATTCCGTATGTTTTAAGTATTGAGGATGAGCGAGTGGTGTGGTTTACCAGCCTGATTATTGCAGGGGTTCTGTTGTTATTGAGTCTTCGTTTTTTTTATATCTCTATTCGACGGAACCAAACCGTACAGCATTCTATTGATCAACGAACGGAATATGGTGACATTCAGATTTCAGTGGACACCATTGAAAATCTGTGCCTCAAAGCCGCTTCCCGATTTCGCGGGATGCAGGATTTGAAAGCACGCGTTCGCGTGTTGGAATCGGGACTTGATATTACGATTCGGGCGGTTGTAGACGGGGAAAGCTCCATTCCGGTGTTAACCTCCGAGGTACAAAAGGGGGTACACGATCATGTGGAAGAAATTACAGGAATTCCTGTGTCCAATGTGTCGGTGTACATCGCTAATGTTTCTCAGTCACCCAGCTTTAAGAGTCGTGTGGAATAGAGGTGATTTTCCCTGATGCCCTGGAAAGAAATATGGGGAAGTTACAAGGGCCGGATCATGGGGATCACGGCTGGTATTTTTTTCGGTTTTATTTATTTGTGGGCAGGCTTTTGGAATATGTTGTTCTTTGCATTGATGGTGTTCATCGGATATACGCTAGGAAGACGTAGCGATTCAGCGCTTGGTTCATTTCTCCCTTGGAAGGAATGGGGCGATTGGTTGTCGCAGCGTTGGCGTCCTTTTAAATGAACCCTGTGATACGTGTTCTCCAAAATAGAGCTGTAGCTTCTTTGCGCCCAACGTTTTGGAGGATGCGTTCACAGGTTTTTTTGTGGAAATTGGTTAGAATGAAAAATAGATATAGGCAAGCGTAGGAGGCAGGGCATGAAAAGACGTCTGGCGAGGGAATTAGCGGTACAGAGTATGTACCATATGGAAATGAATGAAGTGGATGCGGCAGCAGCCGTGGACATGTTGCTTCAGGAAGCCGCTGAGGAAAACGAAGCGGAAGTTGTCGTTAAAGACGCGGCAGTGTTAAGAGCGTATGTTTTAGAGCATGTGCGGGGTACGTGGGAGCACAAGGAAGCCATTGATGGGCTGTTAGTGGATTATCTTAAAGGCTGGCAGATCAGCAGACTTTCACGTGTAGATCGTCAAATTTTGAGACTTGCGGCATATGAGATGATTTTCCGTGAGGATGTTCCAGCCAAGGTAGCTGTTAATGAAGCGATTGAGTTGTCGAAGCACTTTGGTACCGAGGAATCCGGTAAATTTGTTAATGGTGTACTGGGACGAGTGATTCAAGAACTGGAGCAATTGAAAGCACGTTTTTAAGTAGAGACTACTGAATCAGGTTGGAGAGTGGTTAAACATGTCAGCACCGATCATTGATGGTAAACAAATCTCTCAGGATATTCGCGCAAGCATTCAGCAAGAGGTCATTCGTCTGAAAGAGCACCGCTTTCAACCGGGACTGGCTGTTGTATTAGTAGGCGAAGATCCCGCTTCGCAGGTGTATGTTAAAAACAAGGAAAAGGCGTGCCATGATCTCGGCTATTACTCAGAGGTTCACCGGTTGGCAGCAGATACTTCGCAGGAAGCATTACTGGAACTAGTGGACAAGCTGAACCATCAAAGTACTATCCATGGGATTTTGGTTCAACTGCCATTGCCAAAGCATATTCATGAAAAAGCTGTCATTGACGCGATTGCAGTGGAGAAGGATGTGGATGGATTCCATCCGGTGAACGTAGGGAATTTGGTCATCGGTGACGATAGTCTATTGCCTTGTACTCCTGCTGGAGTCATTGAGTTAATCAAGCGTGCTGGAGTGGAGATTGCTGGTAAACATGCGGTAGTTATTGGTCGCAGTAATATCGTAGGCAAGCCAGTGTCTTTATTGTTGCAACGTGAAAATGCTACGGTTACGATGTGCCACTCCCGTACGGCGAATATCGGGGATCTAAGTCGACAAGCGGATATCTTAGTCGTTGCGATCGGCAAAGCCAACTTTATTGATGCTTCGTTCGTGAAGCCCGGAGCGGTTGTGATAGATGTGGGGATGAACCGTCTGGAGAACGGAAAGCTGGCGGGGGACGTTGATTTTGAGAGCGTGAAGCAAGTGTCTGGTCCGATTACGCCTGTTCCCGGCGGAGTAGGCCCGATGACGATTACGATGCTGATGCAAAATACGCTTGTAGCGGCCAAGCGGTCGCACGGTTTGGCATAAGGGCAGCTGCCTATGGCTGAACAACGTATTTACTCTATAAAGGACCTGAATCGTTATATCCGGATGAAACTGGAATCGGATCAGGTGCTGTCTGATGTATGGATACGCGGGGAAATTTCTAATTTTACGCATCATTCGAGTGGTCACATGTACTTTACGCTCAAGGATGAGGGGAGCCGCATACGTTCGATTATGTTTGCAACCCATAATCAGCGGCTTCCCTTCGTACCGAAAGAAGGTACGCGTGTTATTGCCCGGGGAAACGTATCCGTGTACGAACGAGATGGACAATATCAGTTTTATGCGACTCAAATGCAGCCTGATGGTATAGGAAGCCTTTATTTGGCTTACGAACAGCTCAAGCAAAAGCTGGATGCAGAGGGACTGTTTGATACTGCTCGTAAGCGTAATCTCCCTGTCCATCCGGCAACCATTGGCGTGATTACGTCACCGACCGGAGCGGCTGTGCGTGATATTATTACGACCCTTCAACGGCGATACCCGCAGGCTGGAATTGTGTTGTATCCTGTGCTTGTACAAGGAAAAGGAGCCGCACCCTCGATCGTCCAGGCAATTGAAGCTATGAATCGTATGCAAGAGGTTCAGGTGATGATCGTCGGACGGGGAGGTGGCTCGTTGGAAGAACTGTGGGCGTTTAATGAGGAAGCGGTTGCGCGCGCCATTTACGCATCGGTCATTCCGGTTATTTCGGCAGTTGGACACGAAACGGATTTTACCATTGCCGATTTTGTGGCTGACTTGCGTGCAGCAACGCCAACCGCAGCAGCTGAGTTGGCTGTGCCTAATCAGGCAGAGCTACGGGATCAGCTGCTCCAGCGTGAGCAACGCCTGCGCAACGCCCTCCGGCAGCGGCTGGAAACCAGCCGCGAACGCTTGGCGAGGCTTCAGCGTTCTCCAGTCCTGCTGCACCCACGCCGCTATATGCTACAGCATGCAGAGCGAATGGACATGCTGCATCAGCGGCTAATCCGCGCAGTGGGTAACCGTTCACGCTTAAACGCAGAAAAGAATGCACGTATGCGTCAGGTACTAGAGCGGTTTAATCCGCGTGAACAAATTCGTTCGGCACACAAGCAGACGGATATGGCGCAACGTCAGCTGGAGTCTGCGATGCGTGCTATTACGAAAACGGGACGGCAGCAGTTGCACACGGGAATCCGTCAGTTGGATGCGCTGAGCCCACTCAAAGTCATGGCCCGAGGCTATAGCTTGGTATACGATGAGCAGGAGAAACGGCTGATTAAGTCGCTCAAAGACGTACAGCCGGGAGATTCCATCAAGATTAAAGTGAGTGATGGGCAGTTGGACTGCCAAGTATGGGGAATGAAGGAGGACGCGAAGCACGGTGGCGAATGAAACGGAATTGAATTTTGAAGCGGCTATGGCCGCTCTTGAAGAAATTGTCGGACAACTGGAGCATGGAGACGTTCCTCTGGAGCAAGCCATTGATTTGTTCCAGCGGGGGATGAAGCTGTCTCAGCTTTGCAGTCAAAAGCTGGAGCAGGTTGAACGTAAAATTGAAATGATCGTGGAAGATGATGGAGATTTGCGCAAGAAGCCTTTTGGCGGCGGATTAGATGAAAACGGCGGTGAAGGGCTTGAATAGACCGTCGTTCAAGGAATATTTGACCGGGACGGCGGATGCGGTTTCGTCTGCACTGACCGAGCAGTTCCCGGCCGATTGGAACATTCCCGATGTTCTTCGAGAATCTATGAATTATTCACTCACCGCAGGCGGAAAACGGCTGCGGCCTCTGCTTGTGATCGCTGCTGCTGAAGCATTCGGTGGAAGCAGGGAAGCTGCGTTGCCAGTGGCATGTGCGGTAGAAATGGTACATACGTACTCTCTCATTCATGACGACTTGCCAGCCATGGATGATGATGATTATCGGCGAGGTAAGCTGACGAATCATAAGGTATACGGCGAGGCGGTTGCCGTCCTTGCGGGTGATGCTTTGTTGACCCATGCCTTTTACAGCATTGTGCAAGCAGGACGACGTCACGGTGTTTCATCCGATTCGCTGTTGTCCATTGTTGAGGATTTGTCCGAAATGAGTGGCGCGCGGGGCATGGTAGGCGGACAGGTCGCCGATATGTCAGGCGAGCAAGGAATGACGGGGATCGAGGAACTGGAATATATCCATCTTCATAAAACTGCTGATTTGATTATTTTCTCGCTCTTGGCAGGTGGACGGATTGGTGGGGCGGACAAGAGTCAATTAGAGGCGCTTCGCCGCTTTGGACGAGACTTGGGGCTGGCTTTTCAGATACAGGACGATATACTGGACCTCATAGGCGATGAGAGCAAAATGGGTAAGAAAACGCAAAGTGATGTTGAGCAGGAGAAGGTTACCTATCCGTATTTCATTGGTATGGACGCATCTTTGCGGCAGGTGGAGGAACTCACCGCATCTGCTAAAAAAGTGATAACAGAGAGCGGTATTCCCGATTCTTCTCGTTTGCTGGAGATAGCGGATTACCTGATGAAGCGTGATCATTAGTTGCGTTAGAGCTGTTTTGACTTGTCTGCGTTTAAGCACAGTTAAAAAGTGTGATATAATACTTGTTAACTTTACACACAAACTTGAAGGAAAGCGGGGAGATATGCGTGCTGCTTCCACACATAAAGCAACCAGGCGATCTGAAATCACTGTCGGTTGAGGAGTTGGCTTCTCTAGCCGAGGAAATCAGGAGCTTTTTGATTGAGAAGCTGTCCGTGACTGGGGGGCATCTGGCATCGAATCTGGGAGTGGTTGAGCTCACGATCGCCCTGCATTATTGCTATAACAGTCCAAAGGACAAGATGATTTATGACGTTGGGCACCAAGCCTACGTACACAAAATATTGACAGGGCGAATGGACCGTTTTGATACACTTCGTCAGCGTGATGGACTTTGTGGTTTTGTAAAAAGAAGTGAGAGCGAGCATGATGTTTGGGAAGCCGGTCATAGCAGCACTTCTCTGTCGGCGGCAATGGGAATGGCCTTGGCTCGAGATTTGAAGGGCGAGGACAATAAAGTCATTGCAATGATCGGAGACGGAGCGTTGACTGGGGGGATGGCCTTCGAAGCGTTGAATCATATCGGTCATGAGCGCAAAAATTTAATGGTCATTCTGAATGACAACGAAATGTCCATAGCACCTAATGTAGGGGCCATGCATAATTATTTGAGCAAAATCCGCTCAGACCGTCATTATTTGCGAGCAAAAGATGAGCTGGAAGTTTTGCTGAAAAAAATACCCGCGATCGGCGGTAAACTTGCCAAATCGGCTGGCCGTGTCAAGGACAGTCTTAAATATATGATGGTGCCTGGTGTACTGTTTGAGGAACTGGGACTTACGTATCTCGGTCCAGTGGACGGACATGATTTGTCGAAGCTAATCGAAACCTTCCAGCAGGCTGATAATGTCACTGGCCCTGTATTGGTGCATGTCGTAACAACCAAGGGCAAGGGCTATAAACCTGCGGAAGCAGATTCACACAAATGGCATGGAATCAGTCCCTACAAAATTGAATCGGGTCAGGTACTCAAAGCTGTAGGTAATCCGATGTATACGGAAATTTTCGGTCGAACGTTGATTGAGCTGGCTGAGCAGGATGAGCGCATCGTTGCGGTCACCCCCGCTATGCCTGGCGGATCAGGATTGGTACCGTTTAGTAAAGAGTTTCCTAGCCGTATGATTGACGTCGGCATTGCTGAACAGCATGCAGCTACCATGTGTGCTGCGTTGGCAATGGAAGGGATGAAGCCGGTGTTTGCGGTGTATTCCACTTTTATGCAGCGTGCTTATGACCAGATTGTGCATGATATCTGTCGTCATAATGCGAACGTAATGTTCGCGATTGACCGTGCAGGTTTTGTTGGGGCTGACGGGGAAACTCATCATGGCGTGTTTGATGTGGCATTCTTGCGTCATATCCCGAATCTTGTGCTTATGATGCCAAAGGATGAGAACGAGCTACGCCATATGATGAAAACAGCGCTCGACTATGAAGATGGTCCAATTGCTTATCGTTACCCGCGTGTTAATGTGGTTGGCGTGCCGATGGATAAAGAATTACAGGCTATTCCCATCGGCAGTTGGGAGCTCCTGCGTAAAGGCGAGGGCTTTGCTGTAATCGCATCAGGACCGATGCTCCAGGTGGCGACAGAGGCTGCGGAGGCGATGAAACGGGAAGGTTTGCAAGTGGGCGTCGTGAATGCCCGTTTCCTGAAGCCTTTGGACGAGGATATGTTGCGTGAGCTGGCTCGTCAGCATACGAAGCTGATCGTATTGGAAGAAGCTTCTGAAGCAGGAAGCTTGGGTAGCGCTGTACTGGAATTTTACGCTAAAGCCGAAATACAAGAGGCACAGGTGCGCCTAATGGGGATTCCCGATCTGTTCGTGGAGCATGGCTCCATCAAAGAGCAGCGTGCTGAAGTAGGTCTTACCATTGAAGATGTATGCTTAAAGCTGCGTAAATGGGCTGCTGAGCCAGCATATGGCATGGGACAATCCGTATAGGGTAACTTGAAGTGAAGACCATGACGTTTATAAAAAGTATGACAAGAGCAGCCTGGCTGCCTAAAGGGAGATTAACATGTCTGTTCCGAAGGAACGCATTGATGTATTACTTGTAGAACAAGGCTTTTTTGAAAGCCGTGAAAAAGCTAAAGCTGCGATTATGGCTGGGCTAGTGCTGGCGGACAGCGAACGGATCGAGAAGGCGGGGATGAAGGTACCACGCGCCAGCGAACTTAAAGTTAAGGGTTCGGTGCATCCGTATGTAAGCCGTGGAGGATTGAAGCTGGAGAAGGCCATCCGTCAATTTGAGCTGGATATGAAGGGCAGGACAATGCTGGATATTGGCTCGTCCACTGGAGGTTTTACGGATTGTGCGCTTCAGCATGGAGCTGAATACGTATACGCCATTGATGTGGGTTATAACCAGCTGGATTGGTCCCTTCGTAATGATGAACGAGTATGCGTAATGGAGAAAACGAATTTCAGATATATGACACCCGCGGATTTGAATGGTTCCGTGCCGAATTTCGCTAGTATTGACGTTTCCTTTATTTCATTACGTATTATTTTGCCCCCGTTGCTTGCCTTGTTGCATCAACCTGCTGATATTGTAGCTCTAATCAAGCCGCAATTCGAAGCTGGACGCGAAAAGGTCGGAAAATCCGGTGTGGTCCGTGATCCTGCTACGCATAAAGAAGTGTTGCAGACCATTCTGATGTTTGCACATGAGCTTGGACTTACGCTGCAAGGTTTGGCTTATTCGCCTATTACAGGTGGAGAAGGCAATATTGAATTTTTAGCGCATTGGCGTTTGGATGGGCTTCCTGCTGCAGAATCGCAGCTGGAGAAGATGGATTTCAGACCACTGATTGAACGTACCGTTCAGGAAGCAGGTCAGACTTTTAATAATGGTCCATCGCGTAAGTAACATTCAGGGGTTCTCCATGAGTTCTGTGAACTTAAGGGAACCTCTTTTTGGTGTGAGGGATTGATTATAGAACTCACGTTCGCCTATAATGAGATGTACAAAGGAAAAGGGATTTTACATCTTGTCCTAGAATATGTCCATGAGGTGATCGGTCCATGGACACAAGATATGATACGGTTATCATCGCTGTGATCGGGGTGATATTAGGGATATGGGCTTTATATAGCCTACGTGCCTGGTTGAAGGAGCCAGGGCCGCTTGTGCTAAAGACGATACCGATTAACGAGGACTTGGACGAAGGGCCTGTCACAGACCTACTCGAAGAAGCAGGATATGAAGTAGTGGGCGGGAAGATGAAAATACCGCTTGCTTTTAAAGTGAATGGACATACCGTGTATAGCCGTTTGTTTATAGACTACGTGGCTGTACGAAACGGTTCGACATATATGGTCAAAACGTCACGCCGCAAGAAACCAATGGAGTGGAGTGGTCCTGATTTAAGGGACAGGCTCATGCCGTATTTATTGCTCTATCCGGGTTGCGCGGGTGTATTGTACGTTGATACGGACGAGCGAAGTATTCGCCTTATTACATTAGTGGAAGACCTCGAAGAAGAGGAATATGAAGGTTAATCCATAGGAGGATTATATGAAGGGTCAACGACATATTAAAATTAGGGAAATTATTTCACAACATGAGATTGAGACGCAGGATGATCTGGTTGAAGCATTGCGTAAGGCTGGTTTTCAGGTCACGCAGGCGACCGTATCGCGTGATATCAAGGAGTTGCTGCTCATCAAGGTTCCAATGGACGATGGCAGATATAAATATTCGATGCCTTCAGATCAACGTTACAATCCGGCCCAGAAACTGAAACGTACGTTGGTCGATAACTTTTTGCATATTGACTACACAACCAATCTGATTGTGATGAAATGCCTGCCGGGAACAGCCAACTCGATTGCTGCTTTATTGGACAATATTGAATGGTCCGAGATCATGGGGACGATTAGCGGGGACGATACCATTTTGATTATTTGCCGATCGGAAGAAAACAGCGAAGCTATCGTGAATCGTCTTATGGGCTACATTTCCTAATTATAATGGCTACGCATATTAGGCGTTTTAATTTGTACATCATAGAGGTGAAAGAACGATGCTGGTCACTTTGTCTATACGGAATTTGGCGGTTGTAGAGGCCGTCGATGTTCATTTTTATAAAGGGTTTCATGTGTTGAGCGGGGAAACAGGTGCTGGTAAATCCATTATTATCGATGCGCTTGGGCTGATTGCAGGCGGTAGGGGCTCTGCTGATTTAGTGCGTTACGGTTGTGATAAAGCAGAGATGGAAGCCTTATTTGAACTGCCGGTAAAACATCCAGTTTGGAATACACTTGAGGAACAAGGGATTAAGGCTAATGCAGAGGAGCATTTGCTGATTCGTCGCGAACTTACGGTTCAAGGAAAAAGCTCTTCTCGAATTAACGGCCAGATGGTTAATTTAACGATGCTGCGTGAGGTGGGTGAGCAACTCGTCAATATCCACGGGCAACATGAGCATCAAAGTCTGCTACGTGCAGATCGCCATCTGGCGCTGCTGGATACGTTCGGTGATTCGGTCATCGGTCCGGTCAAAACGCTTTATCGGGAGCGTTACAATGCTTTTGTCAAAGCGGAAAAAGAAGTAAGAGAACTGCAAAGTTCCAGTCAAAAGGCTTATCAGCTTTTGGATATGTACCGATTTCAATTAGAAGAGATCGCTGCGGCGGAGTTGAAATTGGGAGAAGATGAATTATTGGCAGAGGAACGGGTCAAGCTATCCCATAGTGAGAAAATGATGGATGGGATATCAGGAGCATACGAACTGCTAAGCGGCAGAGGTGGACTGGATACGATCAATAACGTGTTGTCCAGATTAAACGATGTCCAAAGCTATGACAGCAAAAGCCTTCAGCCCATAGCGGAGCAGATTCAGTCTGCTTTTTACCAGTTGGAGGACGCAGCATTCCAATTACGTTCTTATCGTGAGGATATTGAATTTAATCCAGGCAAGCTGCATGAAGTGGAGCAACGTTTGAATCAAATTACCGGGTTACAGCGAAAATATGGTGATAGTATAGAGCAGATTTTGGAATACTATAGCCGTATTGAGCAGGAAACCGATCTGCTGGAAAATAAAGATGAGCGGTTGGAGCAGCTCATTGCAAAACGGGACGAGTTGCTTTCCGATTTGCTTGAGATTTCGGAAGAGCTTACAGAAGCACGCGAAATTTGTGCTGAAGAGCTTGCAGAGCAAGTGGAGCAGGAGTTAAAAGACCTGCAGATGGAAAGAACGTCACTCAAGGTGCGCATCGATCCGATTGAAGATCCACGCGGATATGAGTATAAAGGTCTGAAGGTAAGACCTACCAAGCAGGGCATTGATAATGCGGAATTTCTTATTTCCCCCAATCCAGGTGAGCCACTACGTCCACTTGGTAAGATCGCTTCAGGCGGTGAGCTATCACGTATCATGTTGGCGATGAAAAGTATTTTTGCGCGTCATGATCAAATTCCAGTACTCATTTTTGACGAGGTGGATACTGGGGTGAGTGGTCGTGCAGCTCAATCCATTGCCGAGAAGCTATATCGTTTATCTTCCGTTTGTCAGGTCTTTTCCATTACTCATTTGCCACAGGTGGCATGTATGGCAGATCATCAGTACCTTATTGAGAAAAATGTCCATGATGGACGGACCATGACTCAAATTGAGGGACTTACGGAGGACGGGCGTGTCAAGGAATTGGCACGGATGCTGGGCGGTGTGGAAATTACCGAAAAAACTTTGCATCACGCACAGGAAATGCTGAATTTGGCGGAAGGAAAGAAAGCCTGAAAAGAGCGGCTGGCGTAATGTTTAACAGTTATAAAAGCCTGGGGGCAAGGTTACCTTATAGGTACGCAATTGGCGACCACCTTTACTCGTCAAGCGAAAGAAGCAAAGGGAGCGTGACAGCCATTGAATTTTTACTCCAGGATCAAATTGCTCGGTCTTTTGCTTGTTTTTCTTATGTGTTCTATCGGTAACGCTCAGCATGTGCAAGCTGCGCTGCCTCCACAAGCTTCTTTGGACTTGTTCGGCTCTAAAAGCATGAGGACAACCCAAGAAAGTGTAGTTCCCGATTTAAAAGTATACCCGGGGGGGCAGACGATTGGGGTCAAAGTAAAATCTTCAGGAGTGCTTGTCGTCGGTCACCATATCATTCAAGAAAGTAATGATCGTAAGGTGTCACCTGGTGAAACAGCGGGGATTCGCCTAGGGGATCGGATTACACACATGAACGGCAAACCACTCAATAGCCTGGCAAGGGTTGCTGAGGCAGTAGACGAAGCAGGTAAGAATAAAAAGCCGCTCGACATTACACTTTGTCGAGGAGAGCAGACGATTTCCACGAAGTTAACACCAGCATATGATCAAGATGATAAAGCGTGGCGGCTTGGGTTGTACATTAGAGACTCGGCTGCAGGTGTAGGTACATTAACGTTTTACGCACCGGACCAAGGTGTATACGGGGCATTGGGCCACGTAATTACCGATATGAATACCCAAACCCCTATTGTCGTGGGGAGCGGAGAGATTGTGCAGTCCAATGTGACGTCAATTGCGAAAAGCCAAAGTGGGGAACCAGGAGAAAAACGCGCTCATTTTCTCAAAGATCATCGGGTATTAGGAAATATTGAACGAAATACGAATTTCGGAATTTTTGGGAAAATGTCAGATGAGCCGCAATATGGATTGTATTCAACTCCTATTCCGGTGGCTCTTGCGAATGAAGTAAAGGAAGGACCGGCAGAAATTTTGACTGTACTGGAAGGTCAACAAATTCAGCGGTTTCAGGCGGAAATTGTACACATTTCTCAGCAGGACAAACCAGCAACCAAAGGACTTGTGATTCGCATTGTAGATCCAAAGCTGTTGGATAAGACCGGGGGAATCGTTCAAGGAATGAGCGGTAGTCCGATTATTCAAAATGGTAAGCTTATCGGGGCTGTGACACATGTATTTGTTAATGATCCTAAATCAGGTTACGGTTGTTTTATCGAATGGATGCTGCGCGATGCAGGAATCATGCAGAATAACGTAAGCTTGAAATCATCTTCTAATCTTAAGGCGAGCTAGTGGCCTTAAGATTTTTTTGTCGAAAAGCAGGGGAATAACTCATATTTGCAAGATAAAGAGTCAATTATAATAGAAAGTATAAAAAAAATAAATAAAAATAATTTTCGACAGAAGGAATTCATAATTCGATGTCGAAATCATATACTCCGACAAGAAATATTTATATACTGTAAACAGATATCACAATGGAATATCACTCAATGAGGAGGAAGTACATTGCAAAAAATTGAGGTATTGTTGGCTGATGACAACCGGGAATTTACGAATTTGCTTGCTGAATATATTTCCGATCAGGAGGATATGGAAGTTACAGGAATCGCCTATAACGGCGAAGAAGTGCTCCAACGCATCGCAGAATCCCGCAACATACCTGATGTACTTATTTTAGATATTATTATGCCTCATCTGGATGGTCTCGGTGTATTGGAGCGTTTAAGAGAAATGAACCTGACTCCACAGCCGAAAATCATTATGCTGACTGCATTCGGTCAAGAAAATATTACACAGAGGGCCGTACAGCTCGGGGCATCTTATTATATTTTGAAGCCGTTTGACATGGAAGTGCTGGCTAACCGTGTTCGCCAATTAGTGGGGCCGCAGTTAGTTAGCAGCAGTCTGGTGACCATTTCATCCATGCGGTCCAACGTTGTACCTATGGGTAAGACGAAAAACCTGGATGCCAGTATCACGGCCATCATACATGAAATTGGTGTACCAGCTCACATCAAGGGCTATCAATATTTACGCGAAGCCATTACGATGGTGTACAATAATATCGAAATTTTGGGAGCCATCACCAAAACATTATATCCGGCAATCGCCGAAAAGTTCAAAACGACGGCATCTCGCGTAGAACGCGCCATTCGTCATGCTATCGAGGTAGCATGGACCCGTGGAAATATCGACAGCATTTCACACCTGTTCGGGTACACCATTAATATCAGTAAGTCCAAACCAACCAATTCAGAGTTCATAGCGATGGTAGCAGATAAGCTGAGAATTGAGAACAAGGTGTCCTGAAAGGGTCAGAATGATTGATGAAGCAAGGGATTTTTGTGGTTTTACGTTTATCAATGATAATTGCAGGGATGGCTATTAATTTCCAAAACAGCCGACCCGATCCGATAAACTTCTGAATAGTAGACAACTAATACCGCCTATTTATTGGTTCTTCCAAGAACCAGTAAATAGGCGGTATTTTTTATAAACGATTTTGAATTTCAATTGGACAATTTAAAGTTTTCTTCAATTATCATCATTTTCATTACTTTCAGTAGTCGTTCTATTAAGGTAGAAAGTTGTAAAGAAATATTATTGAACTATTGCTTGATCGACAAGCTCTATTAGAAATATAATTAAAACAATCTTTCAAATGAGGTGAATCGGATGTCTTTCCGTATTGTTCGAGGTATTTAGTTTCCGGGCTGGAAAAAACGCGTACCAGCCGTCAAGGGGAAAGTCTATCCTTTTGACTACAAAACTAAAATAATGAATGATATCGGTCTGCTATCCCGTAGTATTTATCCCTAATTGGAAGGTGGAAAGAAAATGAATTCAATAGAGTATAAAGAGTTTTATAATAAGATTGGAAAAATCAACGGCTGGAATTTCAGCAATGTGAAATGTATCTCCAAAGGAGTAAAATGGGACTTCTACAATGAAGTAGCGAAGACATGTAAGAAGTCGGATATATTGCTTGACATCGGTACTGGCGGCGGGGAAGCAATTTTATCAATAGCAGATTCTGCATTACTTTTAGTTGGGATTGACCATTCCACCGGAATGATTGAAACAGCAACCAAGAATTCTGCTGAATCAGACATAGCAAATGTTCGTTTTCTCCAGATGGATGCTGAAAATCTAAATTTTCCTGAGAACTTCTTTAATGTAATCTCTTCTCGACATTCATGTTTTTATGCAAAAGAAATAGCAAAGGTGTTAGTAAAGGATGGTATGTTCCTGACACAGCAAGTAAGCGAAAACGACAAATTAAATATTAAAGAAGCGTTTGGAAGAGGACAGGCATGGGGTGCTAAGAAAGACTCGTTAAAAGCTCAATATATTACCGAATTAAGTGACGCGGGCTTTAAGGACATACAGTCATTTGAATTCAATGCAACCGAATATTATCAGACTCCTGCAGACTTAATATTTCTCTTGAAACACACACCAATTATTCCCAACTTCGGAGAAGAAGAAATTGATTTTCAAATACTCCAACAATTTATTTTGGACAATCAAACCGAATTAGGAATAAGGACAAATTCAGAACGATTTATGGTGAATGCTAGGAAGTAAAACATAAAGGGATACCCGTTTTTGGGTATCCTCAGGCTGTCGAGAAAGTCTCGACAGCTTTTTTTATGTTCATTTTATTTAAGACGACACCGCGTTAATGTTATATAATATAGGTAACTATTGTA
>NZ_JANAVN010000041.1:0-762 GCF_024213565.1 Paenibacillus sp. Lou8.1 | reverse complement strand
CCTTTCCTTCGGGACAGAGGAGACAGGTGGTGCATGGTTGTCGTCAGCTCGTGTCGTGAGATGTTGGGTTAAGTCCCGCAACGAGCGCAACCCTTATGCTTAGTTGCCAGCAGGTCAAGCTGGGCACTCTAAGCAGACTGCCGGTGACAAACCGGAGGAAGGTGGGGATGACGTCAAATCATCATGCCCCTTATGACCTGGGCTACACACGTACTACAATGGCCGGTACAACGGGAAGCGAAATCGCGAGGTGGAGCCAATCCTAGAAAAGCCGGTCTCAGTTCGGATTGTAGGCTGCAACTCGCCTACATGAAGTCGGAATTGCTAGTAATCGCGGATCAGCATGCCGCGGTGAATACGTTCCCGGGTCTTGTACACACCGCCCGTCACACCACGAGAGTTTACAACACCCGAAGTCGGTGGGGTAACCCGCAAGGGAGCCAGCCGCCGAAGGTGGGGTAGATGATTGGGGTGAAGTCGTAACAAGGTAGCCGTATCGGAAGGTGCGGCTGGATCACCTCCTTTCTATGGAGAATCGTTTCCTGCGATGGAAACATTCAAATATGAAGCGTAAGCTTCAAAACTCAGGTTTAGGCCTGTTACTCACTCGTTGCTCAGTTTTGAGAGCTCAAACTCTCAAAAAAAGCTGGTTGTTTACAGCTTTGCACCTTGAAAACTGGATACCGAAACGAAATTGCGTTTTAGAATATTCCTTTAAGCTGATCTTGTGTAAACAAGTGAAATAAAGGTAGCAGGTAAGGA
>NZ_JANAVN010000040.1:0-871 GCF_024213565.1 Paenibacillus sp. Lou8.1 | reverse complement strand
CATCCGGTTATGAGCAGGCTGTTGCAGGTCAAACAGGCACAGCTATTCGACTGCCGCATAAAACAGATTCTTTCCAGGTATGGGCCAAGCAGCTGTCAGCCTATGCGAATCGTGCGACGATGGAGCGGGAGCTTGCTTACTGGCAGCATATCGAACAAGCAGAAGCCAGCCTCGCGAAGCCTTTGCCGAAGGATTTTGCCAATGACAATGCACGGCTCGGAGACAGTGAGGTTGTCACTGTGCGCTGGACGAAGCAGGAAACCGAGCAGTTGCTCAAACAAGCTCATCGCGCGTACAACACGGAAATGAATGACCTGTTGCTGGCTGCGCTCGGAAAAGCCGTCTATGACTGGTCTGGTTCCGAACGAGTGCTGGTCAACCTGGAGGGCCATGGACGGGAAGCCATTGTACCGGATGTAGATATTACGCGGACGATCGGCTGGTTTACGAGCCAATTCCCGGTTGTGCTGGATGGAAGTCTGGGACAGGGCGGAAATACGGCTCGTCTGATCAAACGGATTAAGGAAGGGCTGCGTCATATTCCGCAAAAGGGCATCGGTTATGGTATTTTGCGATACCTGTCAGATATGAATGTGCTGGAAAAAGCAGGCGTGCAGTTAAAGACTCAGCCTGAGATCAGTTTTAACTATCTGGGCCAATTCGATCAGGACTATAAAGGCAACGATCTACAGCCTTCCTCCTATTCCATCGGTGTACCAGTTAGCACGAACGCGGCTATGGATTTTGCACTAGATATTAATGGATTAATCGAGGATGGGGAGCTGATGTTCACGATTCGCTACGGCACAACGCAGTTCCGTCATGACACGATTGCACGGCTGGGAGAGCTGCTAGCATCCGGCTTGCGTGA
>NZ_JANAVN010000039.1:0-903 GCF_024213565.1 Paenibacillus sp. Lou8.1 | reverse complement strand
CTGCCAGCGCACATGGTGCCAGCACGCCTGATGCGACTGGAGACGATCCCTCTGACCAGCAACGGCAAAATCGACCGCAAGGCCTTGCCAGAGCCGGAAGGCAGCATCCATACGGGAGCAGCCTATGTGGCCCCGCGAACTACGGTGGAACAAGTATTAGCTTCGGTGTGGGCTGGGGTGCTGGGCGCAGAAGCCGTAGGTACGCAGGATAACTTCTTTGAACTGGGCGGCGATTCGATCAAAGCACTGCAAGTGTCGTCCCGATTGTTGCAAGCAGGCTATCGACTGGACATGAAAGATTTGTTCAGCAATCCGACGGTAGCGTCACTCAGTCCTTTACTTCGTACAGATGGCAAGATGGCCAGTCAGGAAGAAGTCGTAGGCCAGGTGGAACTGACACCCATTCAGCGGTGGTTCTTCGAGCAGCAGCCGGTAGACCTGCACCACAGCAACCAGGCGATGATGCTGTATCGAGCTGGGCGGTTTGACATAGAAGCGTTGCGCCGTACGATGGAACGTATTGTCCAGCATCATGACGCATTGCGCACGGTATTCCGTGAGACGGAGCAGGGTTATGTCGCTTGGAACCGCAGTGTGGAGGAAGGCGAGCTATACACGCTGGACATTATAGATTTTAGCGGAGTGGAAGACGAATTCACCGCTGTAGAAGCTAAGGCGAGTGAAATTCAAGCGAGCATTCATTTGAGCGAGGGTCCACTTGTGAAGCTCGGTCTGTTCCATTGCGCTGAGGGCGATCATTTGCTAATCGTGATTCATCATTTGGTTGTGGACGGTGTATCGTGGCGTATTTTGCTGGAGGATTTGGCATCCGGTTATGAGCAGGCTGTTGCAGGTCAAACAGGCACAGCTATTCGACTGCCGCATAAAACAGATTCTTTCCAG
>NZ_JANAVN010000003.1:254398-379416 GCF_024213565.1 Paenibacillus sp. Lou8.1 | reverse complement strand
TCTTTGGTATTCTGCAACACTTGTTCTTTGGTGTACTGGTGCCTGTTAGCATTGGCTTTGACGTGTGTGGAATCGGTGACAAGAACACGCCCACCCACCATTCGGTGAGAGATCGCCTGCAGCACAATTTCATCGAAGATATCTTGAAAGATCGTGGTGTCTTTAAAGCGAGTGCGACGATTCCAGCTAATCGTCGTATGGTCTGGAACTTTATCCGTTAAACCCAGCCCCAGGAACCAGCGATAAGCCAGGTTCGTCTGAATTTCACGCTCGAGTTGCCGTTCTGAGCGAATGCCATAGAAATAGCCGAGAAAGATCATTTTAAACAACACGGTAGGATCAATGGCAGGACGCCCGTTGTCCGCACAATACAGCGGGCTTACCTTCTCATGAATAAAGGAGAAGTCTATATATGTATCCACTTTACGAAGCAGATGATCTTGTGGTACCAGTTCTTCCAGAGAAACCAATTCAAAAGATTGTTGTTTGTCTTGATGAGGTCGCAGCATATCAACACCGTCCGTTCTACAATAGTTACCTATATTATATAACATTAACGCGGTGTCGTCTTAAATAAAATGAACATAAAAAAAGCTGTCGAGAAACCCCCTGTTTTTTTGCAGGGGGTTTAAAACTGTCTTAGTGGTCTAAAAACTAGGGTCCTCAGATCGTTTTAAATCGATTTTTGTTTTAAAAGATGCGTCTCCCCATATAAAAATAGAATTGTCGAAAAGTCCTCTGGACTTTCTCGACACTCTGAAGGCTCCTTAGGAGCCTTATTTACTTGTTGCTAAACATATTTAACGCTCTTCACTTTGGGCGCTATGCTTAGTTACATGAATAAAAGGATATTCACCTTTGCTTATTTTACGTTTCCACTCTTGTATCATGTCTTCTTGGGTAGGCGGTTTCTCATTCACGATTGCTCCTGTAGTTACTTTAGCCATGGTTTACCCTCTCTTGGTGGTTTTAGTTATTGCGTCTTTATCTTTACTCCAGTCATTTTGATGTTACCATCCATTTCTACCAAACTCGTTTTACATTTTAAACCGATAGCATCCTTCGCGGTGACTTGTATTGTGTTACCCGCATTGAATACTAAGTTTCCATCAGCCTTAACACGTATGTCCTTTTTACTCCGCAGTTCAATTCCATGGTCATCCAGCAGTCGAATCACCACTTCATCGTCATTCCCCGTGATTAAAATTTCATTTTTCTCAAATATAATGGCTTTGCGGTACTTGGTCATAAAGATCTTCGTCGATGGGTCCTTAATAAAGTCGCCCCCTTTGGATCTTTTGCGGATCGAGTGAGTTACAATGGCGTCTTTTTCTTTAGCGGTTGGAAAGTAGATATCTACAAAGTCAAACAGCTCCGGCATGCAGTACCATCCCGTATTCCCTTCCGATGTATAAAATGTAGCCGTTGGAAAAGCGCAGGTTTCCTTGACGTTAGGCTTGACCTTGTCCATTTCATAAAAGAAAACATTCACATGGTCCTGCTCGATTCCAATAACCTTCGATTTTAACGAGATGCCACGAATACTCTCATTTACAATCAAATCCTGTTTCATTCCATCCGATGTGGTCAGCACATATTCATGCCACAAGACACTATGGCGTATAAACGCAACAGACTGCAGGACGTATAAGGTTTTCCCTTTGAATTTGACCTCTGCGCCAATATGCAGCAGAACATCTTTGGCCCCTGTCGTTTGTATTTTGTAATACAAAAGGTTGTCTTCCTTGCTGGCCCCTGGCTTGGTTTTTCTGGTCATCGAGTAGTTATACTGTTTGAGCTCACCTTGATTGACACCATCCGGTAATCCAAAATAAAACTGAGGTTTTTCACCAATCGGATCAGGTATTAGTCCCCAACCAAGCCGAGACGCTATACGTTTTAGAAATGACCAGTCCGTTTCGTCGAATTGCATCGTAAATTCCTGTAGAAGCTGATCTTTTAAGCGGCTCGTACAATTCGCTTTGGGATATGATTTGAGTACATGTTCAAGCAATGCCTGCACCTTCATCTTCACATTTTGAAAGGATTGTCTATGAGGTATTTCATCCATCTGGCATGTATAAGATAGAGCTTCGACAACCAAATGAGCTACATTGGATACCATCTTGATTCTGAACTGCGTGACTAATCCCCTAAATAATACAATCTGCTTCTGATCATCATTCACATAAGAAACGACTAACTTAGCCCCTGCCTCCATATGATCTGTATACTCTTCCATTTGGGCACCCGTTAACACACCTGTCAAAAAGACCTTCACATGCTCATTCATTTTCTGTACAACTTTAACTTTTGGATTTTTAAGAGATAAAACTGTTCCATTATACTTGATGATTGGATATCCCATGTTACCACTCCTCTATGTCGGTTAGTTTACGTTTATCCGTTGTTTGCTTACGTATTGAATGACATCTTTAATGGTTTGATTATGCCCCTGATCGTTGAGAGCCTCATCTAATGTAGGAATCGTGGTAAAAGTTTTATTTTTCTTCTGAAAATATATGTCCGCTATAGGGAATGGCTTTGCACCATCTGGTCCAGAGCCCGTTTCATAATAAGCAATAATGATAACGTCTTTTAATCCATCCTTATTTACATCCTTGAAGGCCACTGCTTCTACGCCTTCATCAGCATACCACCATTCATTCCCATATAAATCTGGAAATGAATATATAACTCGCTCTCGATCATCTAATAGAAAAAAGTAGTTTTTGGGAATTTCATCTTTCTTTGCTTGAGTCGATACAAACCTTACTTTCCCAAAGCCTTCGAGAGTAGTTTGAAAAGACTGTGACTCTTCAATTTCATACTGGTCGGTATCCAATCTCTCTTCATTTACAACGGTAGCTGGCTGATCAACGACAGAACTTAGCTCAGTCCATAGTTCTTTATTTTGCTTAATATTATCTGGAATCTGTGCAAGACGAATTTCATATTCCGCATGGTCCCCTACTGCATGAGCCACAGGGATACTAATACCTAATGAATCACTTGTGAGGTAACTAAACGATTCCATTTCTGCTTCCGCAGGCGAACCTTTGGTTACATCCGCGTTTGCTAACAATTGAATCAAATCATCTTTTGTGAAATCACTGATTAATCCTTGTTGCTCCGGCTGGACAGCTGTAATCTTCCCGCTTTTTATAAGCTCAATAAAAGATTTCTCGACCTTTACCAGATCCCTCAATTTTATTCTTGAAGTCTGCTTCATATCCAGGTTCGTCGTATAAAACATATGACTAGGATAGGCTGCGTCCTTCACATAACGAACACCCGTATATTGAACACTCAAGAATTGTTCACTTTGTCGTTTGATCTCATAATCAATTTCAACATGGACTCCAGAATTGGAATCCGCATAGTTTTGTAATCCTTCTAAAGCATCAGTCTTAAGAATTTGGTTTAAATATTTTTGCTTTGCAATATCCTTGAGTTTTGTAATTTGAGGGTATTTAATAATGATCCCATGTTCTGAATATTTCTCTTGAATGAGTTCATAGCTTGGCTGATTATCCCGAACATCATTACCTTTATTGTTTTCAACGTGAATTGAACTTACATCTTTTGACACTTTTCCGCACGAGGCCATTATCATTAACACAAGTATAATAAATGCTATTTTTTTATAATGAATTCTAATCAAGAGCTTTCCCTCATCTCACAACGTTAAGAATAAATCCTTAAAATTCATTTGAAAATATTCTCGCATTTCTTGTAATACATTTCTCTATCTTTTAATCCATTGTACCCGCCATTAACTTTTTTAGTAATTTGCCTTACTGTTGCACCTTTGTCACACAGAGCATTCATATTATGCTGCTCCCACCAAAATCCTGCGCTTGTCCAAGGATAATGTTCTGCAACATATTCCACACCTTCCATAACTCTAGGATCATTTAAAGCAGTAGATAGTTTTTGATAATTGTGTCGTCCTGTTAATTGAATGTATCCCCCACCTTTATACTTAGGGCCATCACCTTTATAAATATTGCCCAAATCCTTTCTCCCTTCGTATTTCTTGCCACTTGCAATTTCTTTTGTATAGCGACCGCCAGCGGATTCATGACTACATTGACTTATAAAATGTCTTATTCTAGCCGGTGTTGTGATATTGTATCTTTCCAAACAATTGTTCAGATCGGTTATCATAGCTTTACTTATTTTAATCCAACCAAGTTGTTCTAGTTGTTTCACACTAACATATTGCTTTGATTCGTTTACGGCTGGGACTTCTTTGACTTCCGATTTATTAGATTTCACTTCCTTATCTATTGGCGGCGCCTTCTCTGTGGTATCGATCAGTCCCAACTTCTCACGAATGGCTTGTCCCGCCTTCTCAGCAGCCAACCTTTCCCTGATATCTCCGCTTGCCTCCGCAGTCATCCAACGAACGGTTTCTTTTTGCATTTGCTCTTGAGCCCATTTGGGGAACGTAGCCATTTCACGTAATTTGCTTCGCAGCCCCTCTGCCAGCTTTTGCGCTTTGCGCATGCCGACCTCGTCGCCATTTACTTGAGCAATATACCAATCTTCTTTGTATTTACGCAGCCAGGTTTGGCCCCAGTCGGGGTAATTTAGTTTTTGTTTTTTCTGTTCTGCTGCAAGATCAAAAGCCTTTGCTTTCCTGTGCGCATTAGCGGTTGTTAAAGCTTTCAACATAGGTGTTGCACCAAACGTTGGTTCTTTCCACTTCATATGCCTTCTCCTTTGTTAGGGATGCTTAGAAGAATCGTATCTCCGACATGCAGGTATCGTGATATTTGGTTCCTCGCTCTACGGCCTCAATCGTTATTTTCACAAAAGAGGTGTGGATGGGGTTATCAAGAAATGGGTTACTTATAAAATCATTATCTATTATTAAAGTCTGTCCATTTGAAAACTCTAATTTCATTCGTTTAACTCTATTATTTGCTTGGAAAGCATTAGATGACTTAGCTAAACCATTGATAAGCTCGAAACTCTTCAATTCTTGCACAGAACCAAAATCAATCTTGATCCACTCTCCAATCCCGTCTCCCTTAACCCCTTCACACCAGGCTGTGCTCGCATCTCCATCCATAAGATTTTGGGCAGCATAGGAGTTCCCTGCTTGATCTGGAAGTGTAGAAGAGGCAGTGATTTTCCGTGCCGGGATATTTTTTCGATATTTCATTAAATCCGTTGTTGTTTGTATCCATTGTGTAGGGGACACGTTATAGCCTATCCTGTGAAATAGATTGGAGTATTTTATAGGCAGACCTGTTTGGATGTTTCGTTGTTGCATTTCACCCTTTGAATTCACATAAGCAACCCTGTGGTTATCCAAGGTTATAACAGGGTTCTTAGAGAATTCTGCCAACACCCTCTTCTTTCCGTCATCTAAGTTCAACATGCACCACTTTTCGTCATCATAGGAACGGTAAACTATCTTATTATTATAAAGCCACTGATAAACCTTCATTGCCTTGGTCACTGTGATTCGTTGAACCTCTTTATTCGCCATCAGATCAAAAATATATAGAGTACCATTATCTTCAATACATAATTTTGAACTATCAGGAGAAAACACACTATATCCAATAGATTCTTCCGAACCAGTATAGTTGGAAACAGCTATTTTTTGAGTGACTCGTCCCTGAATATTGTATTGAAAAAAATCTCCATTATTGGTGTACACACATTTACTTAAATCCGGTGATATTACAACGTATTCCCTATCAGGTATATTAAATTCATACAACTTTTTATATGTGGATAAGTCATAAATAAAAATGGCACTGTAATCTATCATATGTGTATATCTGCTCAGTGCTATAGTCCTGCCGTCACTAGAAAATCGCATTATTTCCAGCTCACTTCTAGGGAAATCCTCTTTCTCACTTGCGTACAACCGATCAATAATATCAGTTGTATCAATAAACGTATTGCCTGTAGGATCATCCATATCAGCGAGATACTCGATAGGCATGTTTTCATTTTCCGCTTCAAAGAGCAACCAATTTACAGCCCTTTTTGTTGGAAGAGGTTTCTTGGACTGAGAGACAGGAGCATAAGTTTCATTCCGCCCCTGTCCTACTTTTTGCCCCTCATTCGATTGTATACACCCGCATAGCATGGAAAAGATCATGACCAATATCGTAATTTTACTTATCCATGCCGCAGTTTTTTTTCGTTTTCTACTGTTCATCACAATAACTTCAGCTCACCTATACATGTATTTGGGAAGTCCGCGCCTTTTTTCACTTCCAGGATGGTAATCTTGACGAAAGATGTTTGTATGGGTTCATCAAATTTGAAACGTGTGTCATTGTTCTCAAGCACTAATGATTGTCCATCCGAGAAATCAAGTTTCATTCTTTGGATTGTATTCATGTCTAAATACTTATTATTAACCCACATGAAGTTATCGGTTATATCTATACCTCTCACCTCTTGAGTTGAACCCAAATCTATAGTTACCGTTTCCCCTACTCCGCCCCCCTTGGTCCCTTCACACCAAGAGGTTGAATAATTTCCATCCGTTAAATTGTCCACACTTAAAGAACGAATACCCTGATTAGGTAACGTAGAAGAGGCAGTAATTCTTTTCACTTTAACCTTGTTGCTATACTTCATATAATTGGTTTTTGCTTCGATCCACTGTATTGGAGCCGTGCGTATTCCTTGGTTTTTAGTAAAAGAGGATATATCCTCCTTTCTTCCATCGCTCAGATGAACCAGATACATTTTTGAAGCTTCGTATTCTGCGGACAGCGCCAATTTTTGATCAGGGGATAGTATAAATGGTGCCGTACTTTTAGTTATCCACCTTTTTTCTCCGCTCTCTATATCAAATGAATAGACAACATCTTTTGTGTAATTGTCGTCCTCTTCAGAAATTGTATAAATTAATTTATCTTCTTGATCCCATTGCAAAAGCGAAACCATAGACCCTGCAAGTAAACGTTTTGCTCCACTAATACCGGACAGATTCAGCATGATGATACCTGGTTGGTCATTTTCCTCAAAACAGAATCTAGTGCCATCTGGAGAAAATAATCCTGAACTAATGATACCTAAATCTATTTTACGTTTCCCAAGGTCTATTTTTGTCGTTTTCCTCTCTACTGCATCATATAAATACACTTGCCCATTCAACTCATAAAGATATTTACTTAAATCAGGAGAGACTACAGGGTAAGACGTTGAAGGCAGTTCAAACTCGGACTCTTTTTTTCCTGAGTTCAGATCATATACCTCAAGAATGTGTTTTTCGTCCCCTTCTTCCACATCAGAGATTGTCCTTACGATCGCCATTCGACTTCCATCATTTAACACTCTACTGACAGTTACTTGGGAGCCGCGATATTTTATTCGCTCTTCTTTAGTTTGCATCGCATCTACCAAGTCATCGATTCGTATATAGGTCTTCCCTGTAGGATCATCTAAATTGGTCAAAAATTGAGTCGGATATGGGTCTTCTTCTCCATTTAAAAGCCACCGTGCTTCTTTTTCAGTAACATTTCTATTATCTTGTGTGACCCTGTGTGATGATATTTCTTGGGGGTGAGGAGACGGGACAGCTTCCTCTCCTTTAAAACCACTACATGCTGATATAATGGCTACAAAACTAACAATCAGTATGATTTTTATAAAATTCACTTTCTTACCACTTCCTCTTCCGTTCTCAATTAAAGCCTACCTAGCTAAACGGGGCAGTACTTTTTTCTCCTGAGAGAATACCTTGGAATCAAATATTATTATGATGTTTAAGCTATTACTTACTTTCTTATTTATAATTGATTGAGCCATCATTTTGTATAATACGTCTAACTGCGATAACGTTTGAATATATAAGACCATAACCTTTTCCCCAATTTGTGTTTAATTTATCTATTGTTACATTATGAGATGGCTTGTGATCCTTTTTCATTTCGGCAAGATTTTCTGCTTGACCATGCTCGTGAATGAACTTTCCATCTCCCACATATATTCCTACATGATCTACTTTGAATTTGGTTTTCCCCCCACTCCCCCAATCAAATAAGATTAAGTCACCTAACTTCAGATTTTTATAATCTCCACTGGATCGCAAACTTTTGTAGTCAACCTCTGTCCCCCGAAGGATTTGATCTCCTGTATTACCGCCTATATGCACATTTAATATGGTCAAGTACACGGAGGAACTAAAATCAGAGCAGTCCATATATTCAGGAGGGTTGTTGGGATCAAGCTTCATCGTTCTGATTTTAGTATCCTTACAGTAAGGAATCTTGCCTAAAAACTTCTTAGCGAATTCCACAATTGCTTTCCTTTTCTCCTCGGCAGAACTGTTGGATGGTGTAGGCTTTGGTTCCTCCTTCGTTGGCTTTTCAGGAGTAGTCGACGGCTTCTTGCCCGGTTCCGTTTTCGTTGTTGTCGTCGTTGTTGGAACAGTCGGCGTTGTAGCCTTGCTAACCTTAGGCCATGGAAGAATGCCATTGGATACTTGATGCAGGTACACTGCGAGCACATCACGACCATAGCCCTTATTCTCCAGACCGTATTTTTTCGCAAAGTCATGCAGTGCGGCGTTAAGCTCCTTATCCCAATCGCCTGTAGCTGGAAGCTTGTACGAGAAGCTGTCTGGATACTTCTTGGCAAGCTTGTTCAAATTCTCCCTGGCAAGCTGGCTGTTCACGCCATACTTACTTCGCAGAGCAGCCGCTTCCTTGGCTAGAGCCTTTTGATCAGCAACGGTCAGCTTATGGGCTGCATCTGAATATTGCCCGGACAGCTCCTCCAGCCGATTCGCATCCAGATAGGATTTGGCTGAATGCCCACGAATCAGCTCGTTGATTAGCACATTGTCACGCAGCTGGTTCGCGAGAAGATGCATCTGTTTTTGCTTGGCTTTGTCGTTGGCTCCATGCGCTTCCCACCACTGGGACGTGTATTCATGCATTTGCGCTCTGGCCCAGGCAGGCATACGATCTATTTCTGCCACCTGCTGACGCAATTGCTTGGCCTTGGCTGCTGCTTCCTTGGCCCCCTTTTTGTCCCCGGCTGCCACGGCCTTGTAGTAGTCCGTTTTATATTGAAGCAGCAAGTCCTGTACCCATTGCGGATATCCCTTCCCTTTCAATTCTTGAACTAGGGATTTATAGGCTTTCAGTTCTGCATCAGGCACCTGATTTTTCATGAGCTTACTAGCCTTGATATGAAGCGTTCCATCGGTTCGGATATAGCTGCTTTTGCACGTCAGAGATATTTCGCGAGTAGCGGTCATTTGTACCTTTTTGCCATGCAGCACCAGGTCTGTATCGGCGTGAAATGTAAGATCGTGATGACTATAGACGTGAATACCGGAAGCTGGATTCAAGCGCACAAGTATCTTTTCTTTTTGAGTGGAAAGTGCCACTTCTTTGTCGTCGAATCTCGCCACTTTTTGAGTTTTGGTATGAAATAGCTTTCTTGACGGCTTGCTGATTTCATCTCCTTTGTAGTCTCTCTTACGCAGAGATTGGACTACACGAGCTTCCTTTTCTTTGTTAGATGGAAAATACAAATGGACATGATCCCCTAGCTCAGGCATGCAATGCCAACCAATTCCATCCCCGGTATACATGGTGGCGTATGAAAACCAGCACCCCTCAACTTTGGACTGCATAGAATCCACGGACAAGTGAAGTTTAACGGATTCGTTTTCACCATCTAACTCTATGACTTTCCCTTCAATAGAGGTACCTTTGATTAACGGGTTATGTATAACCTCCCTCGGAATGCCTGCTCCCGGAACGAGAACGTAGCCATATGTCATAATGCCTTGCTTCATCTCTGCATGAATCTGATCAATAACCCAATGCTTTCGTTGAAACATGACGACCTCTCCAAGTTCAAACCGTTTCGTATCCTCCATTTCAGCATATGTATACTGGGGACCTGACTTTGTTTTTTGGAGGGAAAAATTAATGCTACGCAATTCACCTTTCACTTGTTCTTTTGAGGTACCTAACCATAGTCTTGGGAACACAGATGTAATCTCGGCAATCAGTCCAGTTTGCAGATGAGAGGCCATTCTTTTTAGAAACTCCCAATCACTCTCCCCGTACTGAATAGTAAAGCCGCCCAGCTTTTGATCACTGTCCGTCAGGTCAATAAAATCCCCGTGTGGATAGGCATCTATAAGTTCGCGGAACAGTTGATAATACGTCAAGTTGCTGTTTTGAAACGAACGGTTTTTCCGTTGTTGATCTAATAAATATGTAAAAGACGCAGCCTCAAGGTACATGTGATATACGCCATTTTTGAATGCAATTCTAATATTGGTGACGATTCCTTTAAAGATGCTAACTGTCCCTCGGTCTTCATCCGTCTCATATACCTCTAGCACATCTTCATCGTAAGCTAATCCATCATACTTTGCATGATCCTCATCCGGTATGAGAGCAGTGATGTACACCTTGCCGTGATCATTTATCTTCTGTGTCAATTCAAAATCAAGTAGCCGGATAATTTCATACGGTGCATTCACTCTAATATTTCCATAAGTCAGCATAGTTCCTGCCAGTCCCATCTTACTCCCCCCGTTTGCTTTTCATATGATGCAAATCCTACATTCTATTAACTATTCCTGCCCATCTGTCGTGAATGAAATTTTGCCGCACCACATGCATAAATTCGTGGAGCAGCTCATAAGAGCCGGAGATTGATCTACGTATACATCCTTTTTTCCATTCAACCAAGGCATAGAAACGCTCGGTTTGCAGGGCTGCGGAATGATTTTCCCGGAATTTCCTTTGTTAGCAGAAGAGACTGCAGGATTATGCATACTACGGCACATTCCGAATGCAGGGATATGCGTCTGTGGATGAAAATCCTCAATATTCCCCTGCAATTTATCGCCAATGCTAATTCCCCTGTTAGCTGAAACACTAAATCTTCCCGTATGACTTCCATAGCTACAATGTATCTGTGCCCCATCCACTACATAGCTCTCACTCATTCTTGGACTCTCCTTTGTATAGATGGCCCCTCTGTATCGACCTTTTGTAATTTCAAGCCTGCCAGATTGAACTTCAAAATACATTCAGCCACATCAAGATCTACAATGATATGATGATCGTCATCCTGAACCTTGAATATTTTATGATTCTCCACTGCATATTCATCTAGAATGATTTTCTTCAGCGTACCGTCCCTATGATATTCACTACGTGGTGATAAACACATCAGGCTAGGCGGATTTGCCAGCCAATACCTTGTTTGCTGCATTCGCTGCATATCGGCAAAAACAACCAACTTCCAGCTTAATCCGGATTGATATATATCAAAGATTTCCTTTAGTTGTTCCGAAACGATGGATACCGGATGCTCTATAAAATCAATATAGTCCGCATCACCTGATACATAAAATTGTAAAATAGATTCTTCATCGGCACATGATGAGCCTTCTGCCCATTCCAACAACTGCCTGCGATTTGTCTCTACTGGATACATATACTCCGTAATACGATTATCCTGTTGAATCATGTAGTACTCCATAAGCTGTTGAATACACCACCTCACTGATTCCTTTATACTCCCCTATTCTTACTTCCAAATCGCCCTCACATTTCAAGGCCTTGAATTCAGGTAAATGTACAGCTTGCTGAATAGCACCCTTCGCTAATTTCAGAATATATTGATGGAATTCCCCTGTAGCCTGGAGTACAAATCGCTCCACATCAGGCTGAAAAATCTTATTCATATAGGGTTTTCGAAGCTGATTCAATTCATCCTCCAATTCTGCTAAAAAGCTGAATGCCCAGCCTGCATCATAGATTCCATAACAAGGTTGAGGATCAAAGAACCAATTTTTATCATAGGCTTCGACGACATAGTTATAGTTACGATCCATCAGATACGTGCGCCTCATAGAATAGGTAATGTATCCGATCCTCGTCTTGGCCACTTCTGCAGAATGGGCTTGCAGGCAGATCGATTGAAAGGATTGAATAAAGGAAGATATGAGCTCATCTTTTCTTTGTTCATACAAAGACGCTGCCTGATGTAATTTCTGGTTCAATACATCTTCTGCATAGGTCTTAAGGAAGTGTTGTAGGGCTTCCTGTCTATTCATAATTCCACCTCTGAACCTATTATATAGAATATTTACATGATATTACTGGTTCTATCCTCATATTTTATTACACAATTTTCATATCATGAGATTACATATGAATTTATGAAAACAGAATGAAAATAATCATATTTTTTCGTGAATGTGTAATAATATATGCGAAAATTCTCCAAGAAAGGCCAGCATTAGACCTAAGAAATGAAGGTTTGTGCAAGCGAATAGGTAAATCGAAGTAGAAGACTCAGGTTTGTAATGAAATAATCATGTATAATTAATGATACGCTCCAAAAACACATTCAGAGGATCGGGAATGGGATACACAAACTGCTAAAGTTTTTGGATAACCACCACTTTGCATAAGGATTGGAGATACATGACTACTTCACCTACAGGTTTTTATAATAGTATTCAAGAGGCTACCGCGCATGTCATTGATGTGTTGAGTGATATTTTGCATGTAAATACCATTTTTATTGCCGCTAATGATGGGATTACGAATGTAATCGTTGATTCATTTAACCGGGAAGAGATACTCGTTAAGAAAGGGGATGTGCTCCCTTTTGAGCTTAGCTATTGCAGTCTGGTGTTGGACCATCCTGCGGATCACCTCACGATTTCAGAAACGACTATTCACCCGCACACATGTGATTTAGATGTGACTAAAACCATGGGAAACCACTCATTTACAGGAATCCCCATTCGCATGAAAAATGGACAGGCTTACGGAACCATTTGTATCTTGGACGCGCCATCTGTACATTTGACAGAATCCGAATTGAAGGCCCTACAGGCTATGGCTGTATTTCTGGGTTATGTGGTGGAACTGGAGAAAGAAAAGATAGATGCTGAGATCTCTGCCCTGAGCAAGCTGGATTTGATCTCTTCCCTGAGTAATAAAATTCGGTTTTCGCTAACCGAAATATGGGGAGCCACCGACCTCATGCTGACGACGGAGTTAACAGAGGAACAACAGCAATATATGAGCATCATGGAGTCGAGCAGTCGCTCGCTTATGACGTTGTTGAGTAATATTTTGGATTACAGCAATATAGAGTCCAGACAGATCGATGATATTGAAGATCCGTTTGATCTGAGAACGATGATGGAAAATGTATTGAGTCTGTATACAGAGGTAGCAGCGCGACGGAATCTAGAGTTGAAGCTCGACTGGAATCTCACCAGCTCGCCTATTTTTATCGGGGATGAGGCTAAAATTCGCCGTATGCTGATTAATTTGGTAGATAATGCAGTAAAGTTTACAAGCACAGGAGCTGTCATCTTATCTGCAACCGCCCAATCCGTGACCGATGCACCTGAGGTTGAACTGGAATTAAAGGTGAAGGATACTGGGATCGGTATATCTCCTAACAAACTGAAATTGTGGCTTGAGCATGACCGTGGGAACTCCCCCTCATATGGCAATCCAGGATTGGGTTGGCAGATTACCAAACATCTATTAAAACGAATGAATGGTAAAATAACTGGGATCAGTGAACCTGGTAGCGGGACAGAAATAACGCTCCAGTTCACTCTGAAAACATACCAGGAGTCAGCATGAAATAGAAACTAGCTTGGGATAATTATAGGACACATCATGTAATAGAAGCCCGTGACGCATAACGTCACGGGCTTTATGTTATGAGTACGTGTCACTAGGCAATATTATCACCCTATGCCGCACGTTTGTGCATAGTCAGACTTAGTAACGTTTGGGAGCAGCCAGCTTGGCCAAATCCGCCATATACGTAAAAAAGGCTTCTGGATCTGTATCGTATACCAGGTTCACAGGACGTCCCTCTGCCTGTTCCACCGTTCTGCCCTGACTTGGACCTTCTGCGATAACGCTGCAATGCACCGTCTTTTTCTTGACAATGTCCGGGCGTCCTACGGATGCAGTGGTCAGTACATCCCACAAGTAGTAGGTTGAGTTCGTTTCGCTATAGACGAGCGGCGGACATCCAGCATAGCAATTACCCAAGAAATCCACGCCTTCATATCGGCGCTCGGCCGCCCAACGATTGCGTACTGCTGGAGTTAATGGCACTTTGCTTGTGCTTTCCAGCGCTACCAGATCAATCGTGATGCCGCTTTGCCACACCCGATATGCCGCTTCTGGGTCCCAGAACACATTCCACTCTGCTGTGCCGTCATGCTCCGGCTCCTCCACATTCCCTTTTTCAAAGGTGCCGCCCATCCATACCAGCTTTTCAATCTTTGCTTCAATATCCGGTGCTTCATCCAGCGCCCGCGCCAGATCGGTTAGCGGTCCAGTGAATAGCAACAGCGTCTTACCTTCAGCTCCGCGTACCTTTTCGATCAGATGCTGATGAGCTGGCAGGGATGAAAGCGGTGCTTCCATTCGCCCCGATTCATTCAGTACCGGTAATGCATCCACATAGAAGGAATGTAAACGCCAAGCAGCAGGAAACGGATTTTTACCGCGTGAATTAGACTTTGCGACTTCCACAGGCCCTTTATTTTGTCCAAAACGATCAATAATTTTACGGCTGGCATCCGTTGCAGGCTCCAGGTAACCATCTGCTGGAATCACCGATACTCCGGTCAAATGAATCTGTTCCATCTGAAGCAACATAAACAGGGATACTAGATCATCCACTCCACCATCATGATTAAAATAAACGTTTGTCTGACTCATCTGTCTCTTCCTTCCTTTATCCCCGTAAAACAGGCTTGTTCTTATCGGCAACCACCCTTCATTATGCCTGATCGCTTCACAGGAGTAAATGTGCGATAGTGTGTGGATCAGGGATTTTTTGCTTACTCCATGCTTAAGATAGGTAGAAATGTGTGTAATAACAGGGTAGAATCATGGGTCCTAATCGGAAGCGTATGAAGGAGAGATGCATATGACAGCCCGAACAATAGAAGAGTTGGAGCAGATCCGTAGAGAGTGTAAATCCATGGTGACGAAAAGGGCTGCGGCTTCGGGGGGAGCGGTATTGGTCCCAGTTCCAGGGGCTGACGTTCTTGCTGATGTTGGTATTTTGATGCAGCTACTGCCAGCCATTAATGGAAAATTCGGATTATCTGAGAAGCAGCTGGAAGGTCTGGACGCAGAAACAAAATCCATGGTGTATGGTTTTATCACCTCAATTGGCAGCAAGCTGATCGGGCGACTCATCACCCGTGAAGTTATCGTGCAGATTTTGCAAAAAATGGGCATTCGTATCGCTACCAAGCAGGTTAGCAAGTTTGTCCCCCTTCTGGGGCAAGGGCTAGCCGCGGCAATTGGCTTTACTGCTATGCGAACCATTGGTAATCGGCATGTCGATCAATGTTATGAAGTAGCCAAACGCTTGCTGGAGCAGCGAACTGCCGCAGATACCGCGCGCAACTGGACAGTTCCACAGCAACCTCTAGAGCCTGTGGGAGTGGATCATTTGCCAAACCGGGACCCGGGAGCAGCGATTCCACTACTGCCGGCACCCCCTAAAGATTAAGTTCTTCACATTCGAGTCAACCATCCATTTCACCCGCACGGGGTACCGCAGATCGAGACGGGTCCTGTATCCCGTGCTTTTTAGCCTTCCACCTTGGCTCCATAGGAGCGGGCCACCGCTACTGCCTGCTCGATATCCAACTTGGCTCCGGTGATGTCCAGATCTTTAAAATTCACGCCATCCATCTTCGCACCGCGCAGGTCTGTTCCTTGAAGATGGGCTTTGTGCAGTCTTACCCGGGTAAGATCCGCTTCCCGCAAATCTGCTTTTTCCAAATTGCATTCGGATAAGTCGGCTTCCTTGAATCGTATTTTTCGCAAATCTTGTTTTCTTAAATCTGCATGACGCAAATTCGTATAAGACCAGTCTCCGCCCGTAATTGTGATACCATCCATATTCGCCCCCGCAAAATCTGAACCTACCAGCTTGCAGTTATCAAACCGGACTACAAACAAATTGGCGCTGGTGAACAAACAATTGGTAAAAGCCGACTCCTTGTAGTGAGATGCATTCAGAATGGCTCCGGTAAAATCACAGTCCACAAAAGTACAGCCTTCCACGAGGGACTCATTCATCTCCACACCCCGAAAGCGACATCGGGTAAACTCGCAATTTCTCCACTCGCCTTCTCTGGCATCCATTGAGCCAAAATCACGGGCTTCATAGACCTCATCTGTATAAAAGAACATGTTCTCTCTCCTATTCCTTATTCCCTATGTTAGGAACTCAGCATTTCGGCAAGGACCGCTCAAAACCGCCCTTCATTTTTCCCAGTAAACCCTTCATCATCTTATGGTCCTGTGGCGTAAACTCAGACATACACGACCGAATCAACTTCGTATAATAAGGGACTATCTTACTTAACAGCTCTCGTCCTGCCTCTTTTAATCCGACAGTCACCATCCGTCCGTCACTCTCATGAGCCACACGTTCAATCATGCCATCTCGCTCTAATCCGTCGATCAGCCCCGTCATGGTTCCACGCGTCACATCAGCTTTTTCCGCCAACTCTGATGGTGTCATGCGATGCGGCGAATGGCAATGCAACAGGCTAAGAACAATAATCCGACCCTGAGAAGCCCCCAACTTGCTAAAATCCGTATCCATTTCTCTGAAAATACCATTAGCCAAGCGCGCAAATGTCACAAAAGTCTCTATATTATCCACTTCGGCATCTTCATGTCCAAAGCTACGCAGCACCCCGCGTATGGAGTCATTATGAAAATTAAAGTTCATAGTCTATCCATTCCTTCCTTAATCCCGCTTGTTCCGTCAGACGGTAGCTTTTCCATTCGTCAGGCAGCAAAGAAGCATATGGTTCCTTGGCAAAACGATCATCTACCAGGACCAGCAATCCTTCGTCGTGCTCTGTGCGAATCAGTCTGCCACCTGCCTGAAGAACCTTGTTCATTCCCGGATATACATACGCATAGTTGAAACCATTCCGTCCCTGTTCCGAAAAATAATCCCTCAGCACATCCCGCTCTGCTCCAATTTGCGGCAAGCCGACGCCGACGACCACTACCCCATTTAAGCGATCCCCAGGTAAATCGACACCTTCAGCAAAAACACCACCCAATACGGCAAAGCCAAGCAAGGTGTGCTCTTGCCCAGGCTGGAAGGCCTCTAGGAATTGATCCCGCTCTGGTTCGGTCATCCCCGGACTTTGTACCAACGTATTTGCGGACACGTCCCGAAGCATGAATTCCTCATACACCTCACGCAGATATGGATAGGACGGGAAAAACACAAGGATATTTCCCTTCCGTTCCACAACCAATGCAGCCAGCATATCCGCAATCGCCCCTTTGGAGCGCTCACGATCCCGATAACGGATGGAGAGCGGCAGCAGACGTACATCCCACTGCTCCTGATGGAAGGGCGAAGGAACCTGTAACGTATAATCTTCCTCGTTTGCTCCGAGCATGTCCCGGTAATAAGCAAGCGGTGTCAACGTCGCGGAAAAATAAATGGCTGAGCGGTAGCCTTTAATAGCTTGTCCCAACAAGTGAGAAGGATCGAGGCAGAACAGCTTGACCCTCACTTCACTACGCCCTGCTTCCACATAAGTAACGTACCGTTCATCATATAAAGCTGCAATTCGCAGCATATTCTGAGCGGTAAAATACGTATCTAGAAGCAATGCATAAGCCGTACCCTCACGGCTTGGGTGGCTTGTACTACCGCCCGTCACCAGTTCACGTTCAGCTGCTTCTACAAAAGGCACCAACAGCTCCAGTACCTCTTGCGGTGCTGCTGTCTCCACTGCTTTTCCTGTATCTGCATATTGCTTGCGCAGCGTAATCATATGTGCGTTCACTGCACTCGCAGCCGCAGCAATCTCTGGGCTTAGCAACTTAAATTCTCGTTTCAGTTCCAAAAAAGAAGATTTCAAAATTTCCGCCGAAAACATGTCCCGGCCGCGTTCTACCAGATTATGCGCCTCATCCACCAGTACAACACCTTTTCGCTTGTGCTCCTCCAGCAATCTTTTCAAAGAAATCCGTGGATCGAAAACATAATTATAATCACTGATTATACCATCCGAGGCATACGCCACATCCAGAGAAAATTCAAAGGGACATACCTTATGCTTGCGCGCATAATGCTCAATCACTGCCCGGGTCATTAACGTCTCATTCGCCAAAATATCGGAAACCGCACCGTTGATCCGGTCGTAATAGCCCTTGCACATGCTGCATAATCCAGCATCACAATCATTTTCATCCTTGAAGCAAATTTTATCCTTCGCAGTCAATGTCACCACATGCATGTGCAGCCCTTGAGCCTGCATTCTGGCGTAAGCTTCTTCGGCTGCTGCCCGAGTGGTGGTACGAGCCGTCACATAATATACTCGTCTCACCAATCCTTCGCCGATCGCCTTGATCGCAGGAAACAAGGTGGATACCGTTTTACCAATACCTGTAGGTGCTTTGGCAAACAGGTTAACCCCTTCGGCAATCGTCTTGTACACCGAACCCGCGAGCGTTCGCTGACCCGAACGATACGTGTCAAAGGGAAAGTTCAACATAGCAATGCTGGCATCCCGCTTTTCCGCATGTGCTCTCAGCAGAAATGCATACGGAGCATAATCAGCAATCATCTCCTGTGCAAAAGCTTCTAGCTCAGTAAAGGATAGTTCCCGTCTGAATCGGCGAATGTCTTCACTGTGTGCCTGTACATAAGTAAGCTGGACCTGCATCGAATGATGTTGTTCCTCACGAGCAATCATATAGGCATACAGAAATGCTTGTGCCCAGTGTACAGGTTGGCCGTCACCCTGAATATCTTCGAGTGGCAAAGAGATCGATTTAATTTCATCGACCGTCCATACGCCATCCAGCTCAATCAGTCCGTCACAGCGGCCTTCAATGATAAACAATTCGTCCTTATACGGAATTTCTGTACGTAAATGTACCTCTTTGCGGTCAAGCTCCTTGTACCCTTTCTGGATAACCTGATGCACGCGAGTTCCTTCGAGCATACTGCTATTCGATCGAAAGCCGCTATGAATGCTGCCGCTCCGATGCACATATTCCACAAGTGGACGCACCGATATGTGAATTGGTTCCTTCATACGATCACCCGTTCCGGTCATAGTCCTTTCACTGTACCACGTAGATAAACGAAACGTAAGGGACATAAGAATCGTTTGTATTCAATTGGTATTCACTCATGCCTACTTTTTACCGAAATATAGAAACGAGGCCTTTTGCTTTATTCCCCACGATACTACAACTCTCAATACAGCATAAAGGATAGGGATATGTTAAAAGAATTAATTAACAATTTTGCGTTATTAACAAGCTTCTTATTCTTTGGAAATTTATTTTTCCGGAAATATGAACGTTACCTAAAAAAACATGTATTCATTTATCGGGTAATGAACGGTTTAATGCTGGGTCTGTTTGGCATTCTGTTAATGATGACCGGTTTATGGGTCCGTGGGCACTTTGTGGTCGATCTGCGCCAATTGGCGATTATCATATCTGTTTATATGGGAGGATCGGTATCCGGTCTGCTGACCACCTTGATCATAAGCCTGTACCGTATTTACATCACAGGTGGTTGGACAGATGTTTCTCTGACTGCTACCGTCAATTGTTTCATGACATTGGGCATTTCACTTATCTTTATTCGAGAAAAAAGCCTAACACTCCGCAAGTGGATGTCGGCCGTACTTGGAGCTGCTGTAGTGTCGTTGTTATCTACTTTCTTTGTAGTTAACCCTCCTGATAATGAATCTATTATAATAATCACAACTGTTAAGTTGCTTGGCGGCCTGTTCACTTATTTTATGATGTCCTATATCAAAAAAACAGAACGGGCTGTTCATCTGCTGGAAGAAGCTGCAAATCGGGATCATTTAACCGGACTCTACAGTCCACGTGCTTTCGATGCGCTATTTGAAGAGGTCTTTCATACTTCCAAGACTACAAAACAACCCTTTGGACTCGTGATGCTGGATATTGACCACTTTAAAAATATTAATGATACGTATGGTCATTTGAACGGAGATACCGTCTTAAGCCAATTGGGAATGCTGTTAACCCGGGAATCTACAACGAGGGCGTACCCCTCCCGTAAGGGCGGAGAGGAATTTGCCATTCTGATTGGAAATTGTGATAGTCAGAAAGCAGCAAGCTTTGCCGAAAAAATTCGGAAAGCTGTGGAAAATGAACGTTTTCTTTTGAATGACGGAACCTCGATCTCGCTAACCGTATCCATCGGAGCAGGCAGTTCACCTGTCATTGCATCGAGGCACTTACTAGAAAAGTCAGATGAGGCATTATATGAAGCTAAGCGTTCAGGACGCAATCAGGTGAAACTGGCAAAACCATAGATATTAGTCGCTAAATGTCAGGAAAGCTGGATTATTGTTAATAAAAAGTGGTAAAATGGAAATAACATCGTTATCAAAAAAACTTCTGCCGCTAGTGGAGACATGCCTTACAATCGACATGGGGGGTGGGCTTTGTGAACCTCGAACAATTGGAAAAACTCATGGAAAAAGAACGCCGTGAACTGAATCGCATGGCTGACTTACACGGATTAAAAGATGAACGTGTATTGGACAAATCCTCCAGACTTGACCGTATTATGGACAAGTACCTTCACACCAAGCGTGCAATAAACCAAACACACTCATAGAAGCAAGCTACATCGCTGCCCCTCAGGGCAGCTTTTTTATGATGTAAGCAGTATTCGTCCTCCTTCGGTACACATCTGCATCGTACTCACCTTCTCGCGGACTGACTACTTCCCGCCATATTCCGTCCGCAACAATTGCTGTGTGAACGATATCCATTCTCTGGCGGCAAAGGACAGATAACGATCGTTCCGCCAGATCATCCCCAAATGCCAAGGAATGACAGGGTCCACCAATGGAAGAACACGCAAGCGCTCAGAATCCAGATCTCGGCATATAGCCTCCGGCAACAGAGCTACCCCCAGATTTGCAGCAACCATTTCGCTAATCAGATCCCATTGTGAGCTTTCGTAGACTACACGCGGCTGAAAGCCAGCACGGACACATTCGGCAATGATACGGTCATGCAGCGTAAAATCCTCACGGAACAGTACAAACGCCTCCTCCGCCAGCGCAGATAACGGTACCTCCTTGCACTCTGCCAATGCATGCGTAGGATGAACGAGCAAATTCAGCTTTTCCTCCACAAACAGAAATGTCTCAAACATATCTCCAACCGCAGGCAGCACAATCACCCCGATATCCAATGCCCCGGCTTCTACGTCCTGTTCCACTTTCTTCGCCCCGTCCTCAAATAATTGAATGGTCACATCAGGATATGCCTTATGAAATTCTCCAATGACACGCGGAAAAAAGCTCGATCCGACCATAGGGGGCAGGCCAATACGGATATGTCCTTTTTTCAGGTTCATCAAATCACTCAGCTCCGAGGACAGGCTCTGAAAGGACTTTACAATCGCTTGTGCTTGAAGCTCAATTACCTTGCCCGCGTCCGTCAGTTCGATTCTTTTGCCAATTCGGTCGAACAAAGCGACCCCCAGTTCATCTTCCAGACTTTTAATCGTCTTACTGATCGTCGGCTGGGTAATAAACATGCTCTGGGCTGCCTTTGTAAAGCTACGCAACCGCGCGACTTCCAAAAAATATTGTAAATGTCGGATATCCAAACCTACACCTTCTCCCATAGACAAACGGAATAGATTACATTCTTTATATGCATTTTACTCATGAAAGCTTGTGATGTAAAATTTCATTACAGTTTGAAAATAACCGATCTCAAAGATAGGAGCCATTATATATGAAAAGCTTCATACGCGGTGTCCTCCAGATCGCCGTCCTGATGGCCTTTTCGCTCATCCTGAACGCGGTAGTCTCCTGGCTCCACCTGCCTGTACCCGGTAGTATCATTGGTATGCTGATCCTTTTTATTCTGCTGCAAACCGGCTTGGTCCGGCTAAGCTGGATTGAAGTTGGCGCAAACTGGTTGCTGGCCGAGCTGCTATTATTCTTTATTCCCTCCGCTGTCGGCGTTATGAATTATTGGCCGATGCTGGAACACGATGGTATGAGTATTATGCTGGTCGTGTTGCTCGGCACCTTTCTGGTGATGGCCTGCACAGGTATGGTCGCCAGTCTGCTTGGTAAACGAAAGGAGCATAAATCATCATGACCGGTCTTCTATGTATTGTATTGACACTCGCTATTTACTGGATGGCCAAACGCATGTACCGCACACTGCCCAAGGTGTATTTGTCTCCATTGCTCATTACACCTATTGTTATCATTTTGATTTTGACGCTGACGGGTGTGAACTACCGTTCTTATAATTCGGGCGCCCACTTGCTGTCCATGCTGCTACAGCCAGCTACGATTGCATTTGCTGTCCCTTTGTACCGATATTTCCCTGTGTTAAAAAAACATGCGACCCAAATCGTGCTTAGCGTGCTGTCTGGGTCCGTTGTAGCCGTGTTGTCCTCCATGGCGCTTGCCAAGTGGATGCATCTGAATTCTTCGCTGCTGAGCAGCCTGATTCCTCGCTCCATTACGACACCCATTGCGATGAATGTATCGCAAACGATTGGCGGCAATCCGACGGTCACGGCTGTATTCGTTATTCTGACCGGATTGAGCGGTCTTATTATCGGTCCGATGATTGTAAAACTGTTCCGTATTGAAAATGAAGTCTCACGTGGGGTGCTGCTCGGTACCGGTGCTCATGGTACTGGCACTTCCAAAGCCTTCGAGTTCAGTTCGCTGACGGGGACGATATCCAGCATCTCGATGGTGCTCGCCGCTCTCTTTACCTTGGCAGCCGCCCCGTTCCTGTTCCACTTGATGCTGTAAGCAATATGTATACAAAGAAGCAGCGATTCTCCTGTTATTGAAGAATCGCTGCTTCTTTGCTTTCAGTCCATGTCTTAAAGCAATGGACGGCTCAAGGATATACATCCCTTGCGGTCTCAAATAGCTTCAACGTCGCCGGGTTTCGCCTCTACCTCTACAGGCGTTACAGCTTCATACAGGTAAGCATCCAGCTCAGCCGTATATTGTCGTTCTTGTGCGGCGCTCCAGCCTGCATGTTCGGACATTAATGCAATGGCGGGCTGTTTCCAGCGCTTCACCTCGTCAATTTGGAAGAACAGCGCCCCGGTTCGGCGTATGAAAAAATCAGACGGTGTCACCGTCATTTCCTGTTCCATCGCATACAGGAGCGGGACACGCACTTCCACAGGCAGCGCTGCTTCCTGCTCGGTAGCCTCCTTCATGCTCCGTGCCGCTATGGCAAACAGCCGCTCTGTGTTGGAGCCATAGCGGGTTGCCCATGCTCTAGCCGTTTCCAGCGACAGGCCGAGCGCAACACCCGCTGCGGATTGCTTGCTCACGAAGGCGTCCCAGCCCGCCGATCCGCCTACGCTGCCGCCTGAAATCGGGATATGCCTGGTGCGACATGCCCGGAAGCTTTGCCCGTGCAAGCGTCCCAGCTCCCGTACCGCACGATCCACGACGAGTTCGGACATTTTCCGGTAGCCCGTCAGCTTGCCGCCTGCAATCGTGATCAGACCTGAACGGGATTCCCAAATTTCGTCCTTGCGTGAAATTTCCGAAGGACTTTTACCGTCTTCATAAATGAGCGGCCTTACCCCTGCCCAACTGGATTCTACATCCGTAACAGTCAGTTTCACATCTGGGAACATTCCGTTGATCGCTTGAAGCACATAGGCCCGATCTTCGGCGGTCATCCGAGGATGCGCCGTATCCCCTTCATACACCGTGTCGGTCGTACCTGCATAGGTTTTCCCATCACGTGGGATGGCAAATACCATGCGTCCATCCGGTGTATCGAAGTACACTGCCTGTTTGAGTGGAAAGCGCTCAGCATCGAACACCAGGTGAATACCTTTCGTCAGGCGTAGCACCTTGCCCTCTTTGGAGCGATCCATTTCCCGTAACGTATCTACCCATGGTCCGGCCGCATTAATAACCAGCGAAGCTCGAATTTCGTATGGCTTTCCCGTTACCCGATCCGTTACGCTTGCGCCGCTTATTCGTCCGCCGTCATACAGCAGCTTGTCAGCCTTGGCATAGTTCACCGCCAGCGCTCCTCGTGTAACAGCTTCCTTCATGACCTCAATCGTCAGGCGAGCGTCATCTGTGCGGTACTCCACATAGCTGCCGCTTCCCTTCAGTCCATCACGCTTCAGCAAAGGCTCGCGCTCTAGCGTAGCCTGGATGTCCAGCATACGACGGCGCTCACTACGCTTAACGCCAGCAAGGAAATCATATACCAGCAGCCCGACAGAGGTGGTGAATGCGTTAAACGTGCCGCCCTTGTGAAAAGGAAGCAGCATACGCTCCGGTATGGTCACATGTGGGCCATTTTCGAATACGATGGCCCGCTCCTTCCCGACCTCGGCTACCATCTTAACTTCAAACTGCTTCAAATAACGAAGACCACCATGCACTAGCTTGGTCGAGCGGCTGGACGTACCTGCTGCAAAATCCTGCATCTCCACCAGTGCTGTCTTCAAACCACGATCCGCCGCATCCAGCGCAATCCCCGCCCCTGTAATGCCGCCGCCAATAATTAAAATATCAAAATGCTCATCTCCCATACGTTCCAAAACAGCGGTTCTCTCCTGCGCAGCAAATCCCTGTTCTCCCATCATGTATCCCTCCAGCTTTGTATATATTCACGATGCAATCTGCCAACCGAATCATCATAAGGTACAAAAAAAGACCACGAACATCGCTACGGCGGATGCCGAGCGGTTCATGGTCTCTCCAAGTCTCCTGACGAGTATTAACTTATCTATATCGTAGCACACACGATACGCTATGAAAAGGGAAATCTGCCTGTTGCCAGATGGCTGCCTTCTATCGTAAAACCATCCCTACTTGAACGCCATTGCGGCATGAACTGCCTTTTTCCAGCCACCATAAAGCCCAGTCCGCACGTCCTCACTCATGGACGGAGTAAAGGTATGATCGCTCTGAGCATATCCCCGGACTTCATCCAGACTGCTCCAAAACCCAACTGCCAGTCCCGCTAAATACGCCGCACCGAGTGCAGTTGTCTCGTTTACAGCAGGTCGTTCTACAGGCAGATCGAGAATATCGCTCTGGAACTGCATCAGGAACTCGTTCATCACTGCACCTCCATCTACACGCATTGAACGCACAGGTACACCCGAATCGCTCGCCATGGCAGTTAGGACATCTTTAGTCTGGTAGGCCAGCGATTCCAGTACCGCTCGTATAAAGTGCTCCTTGGTCGTTCCCCGCGTCAAACCAAATGTCGCACCGCGCACGTCACTGTCCCAATACGGGCTGCCCAGACCCACAAAGGCCGGGACAAAATATACCCCTTCCGTCGAGGTCACACGCGCCGCATACGCTTCACTATCTTTGGCTTCGCGGAACATACGCAACCCATCACGCAGCCACTGAATAGCAGATCCGGCTACAAAAATGCTGCCCTCCAGCGCATACTTCACCTGACCATTCAGCCCCCATGCAATCGTCGTAATCAGTCCATGCTCCGAGTCACAGGGTTCATCTCCGGTATTCATCAGCATAAAGCATCCCGTACCGTAAGTATTTTTAATCATGCCCTTGTCAAAGCATCCCTGACCGAACAGAGCTGCTTGCTGATCACCCGCCGCTCCGGCAATAGGAATTTCCTGTCCAAAAAAGTGATAATCCACCGTATGCGCATATATCTCAGAAGATGATTTCACCTCTGGTAGCATAGACGCCGGAACGCCGAGAATATCCAGCAGCTCCTCATCCCATTTTAGCTCATAAATGTTGTACATGAGTGTGCGGGCCGCATTGGAGTAGTCCGTTACATGTGCTTTACCACCAGACAATCTCCAGATTAGCCAGGTATCAATCGTACCCAACAGCAAATCCCCGCGCTCCGCTTGAGCTCGTGCCCCTTCGACGTTGTCGAGTATCCATTTGATCTTGGTGCCAGAAAAGTAGGGATCAATGAGCAGTCCCGTTTTGCTATGAAAAATATGATCAAATCCACGGCTTTTCAATTCCTCGCAGATCCCGGCTGTTTGCCGTGACTGCCATACCAGTGCATGATATACAGGCAGACCCGTATGTTTATCCCACACCACTACGGTTTCCCGTTGATTCGTAATACCAATCCCGGCAATTTGGCTGGCTTTCACACCTGATTCCGACAAGCAGGAGGCGATGACGGCCAAAATAGAGCTCCATATCTCATTTGCATTTTGCTCTACCCACCCCGGCTGGGGAAAATACTGTGGGAACTCCCGTTGTGCCTTGTATACCACTTTTCCCTGCCGATCAAACAAGATGGCCCGCGAACTGGTTGTGCCCTGATCCAAGGCAAGAATGTATTGCTCCATCGTTTTCCAGCCTCCTTGCATATTTATGTATTGTTGCCCACTTGATTCAAATAAAAGCTATTACTTATAATGCTCGAACAGTTGTTTATTGGAGGTCGTAACTGCTGTAGCTCCCGCAGCCAACGCCGCTTCCACATCCTCAGGGGTGCGAATAAGCCCGCCCGCCAAAATGGGAATGCCCGTGCGTTCGCTGACCTCCTTAATCATCGGTGGAACAACACCGGGCAGCACCTCAATATAATCGGGGCGTGTTTTTTCCACCAGCGCGTAGCTTTTTTCCAGCGCAATCGTATCGAGCAGGAACACCCGCTGTACAGCAAGAATCCCCTTCTTTTTAGCGGTTGCGATCACCCCGGACCGGGTCGAAATGATCCCAAATGGCTTAATTTCCTGACACAAATATTCAGCCGCATACTCGTCATTCTTCAAGCCTTGCACCAGGTCAGCATGCAGAAGCATTTGCTTGCTGCGACTTCTAGCCATCTGGTACAGGTTGCGCAGCTGCGCTACATGCGTATCCAGAAAAACAGCATACTCATAAGAACTGTCCAAAATACCCTCCAGCTGCTTCATATGCTTAGCTGCAGGTAAAATGCGTTGTCCCTGAAATGGCATGGATATCCCCCTTAGGCTGAATGTCGGTCAAACTCGTTCAAATTTTATATTATCACTCTGTTCGACGAACGTGAAGCGGTTTCATTGCAGATATGTATAAAGGCTGCCTTCCCTGCAATAGATGTCAGCAGGAAGAAGACAGCCTAATCGTTCAAAGGAACTGGATCAAATCACACGACGGCACCCTTAAAACGCTCTATAGTGTACTAGCCCTCAAACCCTTGGCGCAGCCATGAGGTAGCAAGCGTGATCGCACCGCGCTTGGCCGCGGTTTCCGACAATGGGTTCAGCATCACAAAGTCGTGGATGATGCCCTGAAAGCGTGCAGCGGTTACCTCTACCCCTGCTTCACGCAGCTTGTTCGCATAGGCCTCACCTTCATCGCGCAGCACATCGGCCTCGCCTGTAATGACCAGCGCACGCGGTAGCCCGTTGAGCTGTTCTGTGGTGGCACGTAACGGGGACGCCGTAATCTGCGCTCGTTCATTGGGATCTGTCGTATATTGATCCCAAAACCATTGCATTCCTTCGCGGCTCAGGAAATATCCTGTGGCGAACTCCTGGTAGGATTCTGTGTCAAAGGAAGCGTCCGTCACCGGATAAAATAACAACTGCTGCCGGATGGCAGGACCACTGCGTTCTTTGGCCAGCAGCGTTACGGCTGCGGTCATGTTACCGCCGACACTGTCTCCGGCTATCGTCAGCATATCGGGCTTCAGTCCATGCTCGCGCCCATGCTGTGCCACCCATTGAACGACCGCGTAAATTTCCTCAATCGCCGTCGGATATTTAGCTTCAGGTGACAAGCTGTATTCCGGGAATACAACGGCTGCCTGTGAGCCGACTGCCAATTCACGAATCAGACGATCATGCGTGTGGGCATTACCGAATACCCAGCCTGCTCCGTGAATATATACAATGACCGGCAGATCGCTTGTCACTTGTTGTGGACGAACAATTCTGACCTTCACCTCACCGCCAGGCCCACCTGGAATAGTTAGATCTTCTACATCTGCGGCAGGTTTGTCTGCTGGACCGGATTGAACCTCATTGACCGTTTCACGTCCTTTTTCAGGACCCAAATCATATAGAAACGGAGGTTTGGCATTATCGTCTGCAAATTTCTGTGCTGCGGGTTCAAGCTGTACTTTTTTACTCATATCGATTCACTCTTCCCTTCTTATCTGTGGTCTACATATATCCAATATGGCTTAAGTTTGCTCATTCAGGTTCACCTTATATATTTAAACGAGTTCCTCTCTTTCCAATCGGAGGACTTTAGTTTGCCCAATAGAAGAGCTTGACTTTTATTTTGTATTGTAACTATAATAGTTACACATTAAAGTTCGTAAATGCACTGGGTACACTTACGATCAAACGAATGAATCATCCACATCATATTTATAGGAGGCTATCTATTATGAAAATTGCAGTTATTGGTGCAACCGGTAAAGCAGGAAGTAATATCGTAAAAGAAGCATTAGACAGAGGGCATGAAGTAACCGCCATCGTCCGTGACTCGGCTAAAGTAACAGAAAGTCGTGCTACTGTAGTACAAAAAGACGTTTTTGATCTGAAAACAGATGATCTGAAAGGCTTTGACGTAGTCGTTAATGCATTTGCCGCTCCACTCGGACAAGAGCATCTGCATGTCGATGCAGGTAACGTACTAATTGAAGGCCTGCGTAATGTATCCGGTACTCGCCTGATTGTCGTAGGTGGTGCAGGCAGCTTGTTCACTGACGAATCCCAAACACTTTTGGTAAAAGATGCTCCCGGCTTCCCTGATTTCGTATATCCAACAGCAAATAACCAAGGAAAAAACCTGGAAATTTTGCGTGGTACCAGCGACCTGAACTGGACTTTCATTAGTCCTTCTGCGGAATTTGCTCTGGGTAAACGCACAGGCTCTTACCAAGTGGGAAAAGACACGCTGTTGGTTAATTCCAAAGGTGCAAGCTATGTCAGCTACGAAGATTATGCAGTTGCCGTAGTGGACGAAATCGAAAAACCACAACATCTGAACCAACGTTTCACTGTCGTATCCGAGTCCTAATTACTGTATTCTCGCAGCACATTTAGCATAAAAAAGACCCTTCGCCCATTCTCTCATGCTGCACGCTATGAGAAATTGAACCCGAAGGGTCTTTTTGTTATGACCTGTTGATACTCTCGTTATGACTTGTCCGTGCTGACCTTCTTTTCTGTATCGTGAGCGGAAGTTTCCCTCTTATCGCTAAAACACAGCTTGAGAATCGGGGGCGAAGCCAAGGTCGTCAGAATGATGGCAATGATCACCGATGTAAAATATTGCTGTGCCAACAGACCCGACTGTAGACCGGTAGCTGCAATAATAAGTGCGACCTCGCCGCGAGATATCATCCCGGAGCCGATCGCAAGGGCAGAACGGTTATCGAAGCCCGTCAGCCGCGCCCCCAGTCCTCCCCCGATTAGCTTTGTCACCAGCGCAATCAGTGTCAAAACAACAACAAATCCGAGCTGCTGCCCTACTCCCTCAAAGGAAACATTTAATCCGATGCTGACAAAAAATACAGGAACAAAGATGGAATAAGCGATGGGTTCCACCTTTTCTTCTACAACGTGCTTAAAGCTGGTTTGTGCAATGGCAATCCCGGCCGCAAAGGCTCCGATAATCCCTGCCATCCCCAACATATCCGCAAAATACGCAAACCCAAAGCAAATAATCAACGCAGTCGTGATGACTGCTTCAGTCACCTTGAGTGGAGCAAGTATTTTCATAACCCTTGGAACAACGAACCAGCCCCCCAGAATAGCTACGACGAAGAAAACTAGCTTTTTGCCAACAAGAAGTCCCAACGAAGTTTCTCCACCCATACCGAATATACTCATTACTACCGCTAGCAGCACCACGACAAGCACATCATCCAGCACTGCCGCACCCAAAATGGTCGAGCCTTCCCGGGTATTCAGCTTATTCATATCCTTGAGTACCTGTACCGTAATGCTTACCGAGGTAGCACTCAGAATAATTCCTAGAAACCAGCCTTCATGCACCGAGAATCCAAAGGCTTCCCCTACACCAAAACCGCAAATTAGCGGTAAAATAATACCTCCAACCGCCACAGCTACCGCAGGCTTCCAGTTACGTCGAAGTTGATCCAGATCCGTCTCCAGTCCAGCAATGAACATCAGCAGCAGCACGCCGATTTCAGACATATCATGAATCAGCGAATCATTCTGAACCCATCCTAATACGGCTGGGCCCAGGACAATTCCTGCGATCAGCTTTCCCAACACCGCTGGTTGACCGAGCTTGACGGACAAATGACCCGCGACTTTTGTGAACAGTAGAATCAGCAGAAGATATAGTATAAATTGCATAGGCTGATAACCTCCTTTTTATTTAATCCTTAAACTCATTTGCGCATAACCCACAATATTGAAGATACTGATAATCATAAAATGCTAAACAAACGTGCAAAATATGTGTCTGACCTGAAACAACCAGCTCGCAAAATAAAAAGGGAAACCCGCAATACAGCACAGGTTCCCCTAAAAAAGACATAAAGGAGCCTTGGTGACAGGCTCCTCCGGTAAATTCATATATTCATTTGATGTTGTCGGTCATACTTGCGCAAACGAGCAATTTTATCTTTTAATTATATCTCTTCTGCAAACCCGTGTAAACGTGTTGAATCAATTTTCTGCTTTTTTCACATAGCGGTCGCGGTATTCGTGGTCCAGCATACTCATCAGAATCGAATCATGGTATTCATAATTGTAGAATAAAGCATCCCGCTGCACACCTTCGCGCTGAAAGCCTACTTTCTCATAGCAACGAATGGCACGTTCATTAAAATCAAATACATTCAGCTCAATCCGATGCAGATTACAGATACCGAATCCGTAATCCAGCATAAGTACAAGCGCTTCGGTGCCGTAGCCTTTCCCCTGATTTCCCTGCTCATTGATCGCAATACGGATGTTGGCACTGCGGTTCAGGCTGTCCATATCCTGCAGGGCTATATCCCCAATGACACGATCATCTTCGCGAAGCGCAATCAACAGCAGCAGGCTTGAGGTGTCCTGTCCTTTAGCTTCAATATAACGGGCAATTTGATCCTTGGTAAAGCTGCGTTGTGTGCCTGTCAGCCTCCGCACATCCTGATGGAACAATGTATTATAGTATAGCTCGGTGTCCTCTACGTTAACGGGACGCAAGTACACCCGTGATCCTTCAAGTAACCGTGCTACAGGCTCTGAGGCTGAAGTTTGTTGAGTCATCATGATCTCTCCCATGCTAATAATATAAATGACGAAAATCAAAGCAAATTATTGCGCAAGTTCGACTACGCAAGGTCTGCATTTTGCTCCGTAGTCAGGCTAGAATCAGCGAGGGACTCGCGCCAAATTACGGATTGAAGCAGCAGGCCTGCCAAACCCAAGATTCCAACAGTCATCCCGATCCAGACAAAAGCCGTTCCCGCCCCTGCTATTCGGATCAATACTCCCCCTGCAAGCGGGGAAACGACCATGATTGCTCCAATCACGGTACTTTGGATACCAAAGACGCGCCCCACCATATCAGCAGGGGTTTTGGCTTGTAATATATAATTCTGGGTGATAATGTACAGGCCGTTGCCCACGCCCAGCACGGCCCCAATCATAAGCAGTCCAGGCAATCCTGTTCCGGGTTGTGCCCAGCCTAAAGCAGCAATAGCTCCGCCAACCAGCACATATCCACCACCGAGCCCCCAGCCTGCGCTTATGCGATTCAAGCGATTAAGCACAAGCATGCAGCCGACGGCGCCAGCCCCAATGGCTGAAACCAGCCAGCCAAGCAGTGATTCATTACCCGGAGCGAGCACTCGCAGCAATGTAGGGAACTGGTAGTCGATCATGAGAATGGCGATCAAACCGAAAAGTCCGAATATGAGCGTATGCAAAAGCATTCGACTGCGCCATAAGAACGCCCAGCCCTCGCGCCATTGGTTGAAAAAACGAGATGCGCGGACATGATCCTCCTGCATTTTGTCTTCATCAGCCTCAGGTGCTGTATGCGCAGCCGACTTTCCTTGCTGCACGGCTGCAACAGCTTGTTGGTCTGTACTGACCAGCGCCGGACCGATTCCGCGCAACGGCCACAGCAGCAGGCCGGAACAGAGACGCAGCAATGCATTGAGAATAATGCATGCCTGAGGGGACAACACAGTCAAGGTCATAGCGCCCAGTAATGGCCCTACTACTTTGGAGGCCTGATTGACCAGCCCATTCAGCGAGGTCGCCCGAAACAGGTCGTCGCTTGCGACTACCGTGCGGGTCAAGCCTTGCTGTGAAGGCATTTGGAATACGCCAGCCGCCGCGCGCAGACCGAGCAAAGGCAGCAGCCACGCCGGGCCCGGGACGGCGAGGATCGCCAGCGTCAATAAGGCGATAGCTGCATCGCAGACGATCATCAGCCTGGCCTTGTGCACCCGGTCGGCTAATGTGCCCGCGATGGAACCCAGCAGCAGACCCGGTAGGGCCATCACTACCGGAATCAGCGCAATCATCATAGGGTCGGCTTCCCAGCGATAGGCAACAAGCACCTGAATGGCGATAGCATCAAACCAATCGCCAAAGGAGGCAGCCGTGTGCGCCGCAAACATCCGCCGAAAACGGCCATTGCGCCAAATGCTAGGCGTGGATTGCAGTTCTTTCTTTTCCTTCATTATCTACTCACCCTGCTCTCATTTTCAGCTTCTTTTAGCAATAAGAACATTCTAGCGGGTCTATATCAGAGGAAAATCAGACAGCTAAAAACATCAGACCACAGAAAGTGTTTGCTCCAACCAGTGCCTTAGCGCCTGACGATGCAGTGTTAAACTGTTGTCCCGGTCAAGCCGATCATATTGAGCCGCATATTTCTCTTCCAGCGTGGGATAGGTGCCACAGAGCTTCAAAAAACCGCGGATTTGGCAGACCGCTTTGATTTTTAGCAATTCCTGTTTAGCCATATCAAGGGTATCCAGCCCTTCATCCATAAGCCGCTCGGCGTTGTTCACATCTCCAGTACGCAAAAGCATAAGTCCGCGCATCATGCGATAACGGCCCAGTTCGCGTAAATATGGAGCCTCCGACAGCATGCCTTCCAGACGATCAGACAGTTCCGCAGCCTTTTCCATATGATTGGAAACCAGATGCATGTACATCTCCATCAGTGCAACAGGCATCACAAATTTATCGAGATTATCCCGTTCCATTACCCTCAAGGTTAGTGGTAGACCTTCCTGTGCGCGTTCAGGTTCTCCATTTTCCACATAAGCCTCCAAAATGTTGAGAATGCGTAATTCCCGTTCCTGTTCACTGGACAGCAGCCTGCTGGAAAGCGCACACTCACATAGAGCAATCTCCTCATTCGTTACCCCTGCTGTGCCCGTAAATAGCAGCAACATCCAATACAATCGGTCTACAAGGGCAAAATCCTCCCGCTTCAAGAACCAGGACACATCCGCCTGTACAAAACGGGTATACATTTGATAAAAGGCGGACATTTGAAAACCCATCTGCTCCTGCTGGGCAGCCAGCGCTACGATGGAATTCCCCTGCCCCAACAGCTGGTATTTCCGGAATAGTCCATGTACGGCGTCCTGCACCTCCTGATCGAACAAGGACGGATGATTCTGTGGCTGCACGTCAGTCAAGGTCAAGCTGTAGCCATACCCTCTAACCGTATGAATACGGAGCCCATCCCATGACTTCAGTTTTTTGCGCAATCTATAGATATGATCATCCACCGTACGCTCTACCGGATACTCCAGCGGCCACACACGATCCAGCAGTTGTTCCCGGGTGAACACCTGATTCCGGTTATCGTACAGAAAGCGCAACAGCGCAAATTCTTTAGCCAACAACATAACACAATCTGCATTACAGACCACACTGTAGCCATCTGCATCAAATTGCAGCCTGATCATCCATCTCGCCTCCGACATATCGTTTCTTAGCTGCACCCAGCCCTATAAACATAAGCAACACACTCAGACACAAGAGCAGCAGCAGCGGGATTGTCCAGCCTTGCGTCGCATCATGCAAATAACCAAACAGTGTCGGTCCTGTTGCTGCTAGCAAATAACCAAAGGATTGCGCCATACCAGACAGCTCTGCTGCCTGCTGCGGTGTCCGCGTCCGCAAATTAAAGAACATCATCACTAACGGGAAAGCAAAACCACCCGCTATACCGATACAAATGACCCAAATCACACTCCACTGTGTAGCCCCAAGCAGAAATCCACCCAAACCGACAAAATACAGCGCAGCCATAATTAGAACCAATACCCGCTGGTCCTTCACCCGCGCTGCCCAAATAGGCACAATAAAAGTAAATGGCATTTGTGAAAACTGCAGCACGGACAGCATCCATCCCGCAGTCTCTGAATCCATCCCCTGTCCGCTCATCATTTCGGGAAACCAAGCGGCAGGAACATAGAACAGGGCAGATTGCAGCCCCATAAACAGCGTCACCTTCCAAGCCAAAGACGATGTATACACATTCACAGTTCGGGCAGACACTGCCGCTTTATTGGCTGTTTTGCGGGCCTTAAGGAGTTGGGGCACCCAGAGTAAGATTCCTACGACACCTACAATTGCCCATATTCCCAAAGCACCGCGCCAGCCCATACCTCCGTTCAGAGCCAGCGGTATACTCAGCCCGGATGCTGTTGCAGCAACCACATTCATGGATACGGAGTATACGCCGGTCATCAGTCCGCTGTTGCGAGGAAACTCCTCTTTGATCAGACTGGGCAGCAACACATTACACACGGCAATAGCCAGTCCCAGCATGGCGGTCCCGACAAATAATGCGGTCACCCCCAGCGTTGAGCGCACCACAATACCTGCGGTCAACAGCAGCAAGGCTGCAAAAATAATAAGAGATGACCCGAAGCGGCGCGACAGTTTGGCTACAAAAGGCGACAACAGAGCAAAAGCCAGCAACGGCAATGTCGTTAATAGGCCACTCAGTGTATTCGAAATATGCAAAGAATCCTTAATCAAACCGATAAGAGGTCCTACCGAGGTAATCGAGGCGCGCAGATTGGCACCTACCAGAATGATCCCTATGGCAAGCACCCAAGGACCGGCATGCCACAAAGATTTGTATACCAAAGCTCGTTGGTGTTGCTGTGAACTCATCTCTCCATTCTCCTATCTATCTGTGTTATGCTCAAAGGCTCCAACCAAGTGTACGGCTGGAGCCTAGCAATTTTTATCTCATTAAATTATAAAGGCATTCGTGCCATATGCATAGGACGGATCGAAACAGCGCTCCAAGTCTTCAAGTTCAGCATATAGCTTCATTAAAAAATAAAAGCTGCCTGAAAGGATAGTTTCCTTTTGAGGCAGCTTTCAGTTCATAAACTTCGATGCGACCAGCGCTGCTTAACGTACCAGCCAGCCGCCGTCCACCGCCAAGATATGACCGTTCATGTAGTCGGAACCCTGACTAGCGAGGAAAACCACAACTCCCATCAAATCAGACGGATCGCCCCAACGACCCGCAGGAATACGCGACAGGATTTCTTGATTGCGACTTTCATCCGCACGGATTGGAGCTGTATTTGCCGTAGCAATATAACCCGGCGCAATCGCATTAATCTGAACGTTATGAACCGCCAGCTCATTCGCAAATGCCTTGGTCAAACCAGCTACCGCATGCTTGCTCGCTGTATACGGCGGAACGAACTTGCCACCCTGAAAAGCAAGCATAGAAGCGACATTGATAATCTTCCCGCTTTTTTGCTCTACCATCACTTTTGCCACTTCCTGGCTCAGGTGATATACGGCATTCAGGTTAATCTCCATAACAGCGTCCCAATCCTCATCTTTATACTCCAGCAGAGGGGCGCGACGAATCGTACCTGCATTGTTTACAAGGATATCAATTTTACCGAATTCATTGACGCATTCTTCTACAATTTTTTTAATGGATTCTTTCTCTGTCAGATCAGCCTGATAAAAGGCAACCTTCACACCCGTTGGCTCCAGCAAACGTCTTGTTTCTTCATATTCATCATTGTTAGCTACAATGAACAGATTTGCACCTGCTTTGGCCAAAGCTACGGAATATCCTTGACCCAAACCAGTGTTGCCTCCTGTTACAATCGCCGTTTTACCTTTTAGACTGAAAAAATCCAATGAAAAATTGTCCAGACCCATGCCTACGCCTCCATCACAAATTAGTTTAAAACCTATAATTCCTGAAGCCTACAGCGCTGCGCGTACTTCCTTATATTTAGCTACATAACGTGCTGCATTTTCTGTGATCAAGTCATAACGACCTTCCTTGGCTGGAGCCGTCAAATTACCCCCAATTCCCACGGCTACACATCCGTTACGCAGCCAGGTTTCCATATTGTCCAGATCAACGCCACCAGTTGGCATAATCTGTACATGAGGCATTGGACCTCTGACGGCCTTCACAAAGTCCGCCCCCATCGCACTGCCTGGGAACAACTTCACGACATCGCTACCCAATTTCATGGCTTCCTTGATCTCATTCAGCGTCATACAGCCTGGCATATAAGGAATCGCGTACAAATTGCATAGCTTCGCTGTTTCTTCTTCAAAAGAAGGACTCACGACAAACTCTGCTCCGGCGAGAATAGCAATTCTTGCCGTCAGTGACTCCAGTACCGTTCCTGCACCAATCACTGCCTGATCCTTAAATTCGTCTCTCAATCTTCGAATGACCTGATCTGCATCCGGCGTCGTAAATGTAAGCTCAATATTATCCAAGCCGCCTTCAATGCAGGCTTTAGACATTAGATATGCTTCCTCCGCCGTGTTTCCCCGAATGACTGCGACGACACCTACTGAAGTGATATGTTCCAAAACTTTCTTTTTCGTCATGTTCCTGATCCTTTCCACGAATGGGATGACCATGTACCCTCAGCCACTTGCAGATTCACGCCCCAATACACTGATTGGATTAACGCAACTCGCTCATGGCAACCTGATCCATGTCTTTGTATGTTTTATTTTCACCGGCCATGCCCCAAATGAAGGTATAGCTACCCGTAGCCGCACCGCAGTGGATAGACCAAGGTGGAGAAATAACGGCTTCATCATTTTTCATCACCAGATGGCGCGTTTCGTTCGGTTCACCCATCAGGTGGAACATTCTCGCATTCTCATCCAGTTCAAAGTAGAAATACACTTCCATACGACGGTCATGAACATGTGTCGGCATGGAGTTCCACACACTGCCGTTCTCCAACGTCGTCATCCCCATAACCAATTGGCAACTTTGAATGCCTTCATCATGGATAAAGCGACGCAACGTACGGTTGTTGGCTGTTTCCTGCGAACCCAAACTTTCAGACGGTACATCGGCAAAAGACTGCTTCGTCGTCGGATACGTGGTATGAGCCAGGGCCGAAACGATATAAAATTTCGCCGGCTTTTCACTGGAATCGCTTTCAAAGATCAACTCCTTGCCCCCTCTGCCTACATAGAGACAGTCTTTTGTGGCCAGCTCGTAAGTTTCACCGTCCACCTTGACCGTACCGCTGCCGCCGACATTAAAAATGCCCAGTTCGCGGCGCTCCAGGAAAGTTTCTGCTTTGATTTGATCGTTACCTTCCAGCGCAACAGATTTATTCACGGGATAAATGCCCCCGATAATGACACGATCTTCATGCGTATAGACCAGCTTTACCTCCTCAGGCACAAACAGCTCCTGGATCAAATAGTGCTGACGCAACTCTTCAGTCGTAAAATGCTTGGCATGTTCGGGATGAGTTGAATAACGCATTTCCATAAAAACATTCCTCCTGTTTAGATAAACTTTTTTATCAACGGAATTGTTATAAAAGCGGTTTCTAACTCTACTTCTTAGCTAGAATTGTAATAATTATCTAAGAGGGTGTCAACCCAAAACTTCACTATTCCTAGAAAAACCCTTAGTACATACGAAGTTTTACACACTTTTTACCTTTTGATAAACAAAACCACATTTTTTTATCTGTATTACCTAAAAAGTTTTTAGCCAATATATCAACTTCATCATTGTGAAAAACCGATTTATGTGATAATTTCAATTTATTCAGTTGGTGCATGCGCTTACAGATTAAGTTTACTAAACATAAGGAGGAATACAAATGACCGCAACATTGGATGCTGTTACCTTCGGAGAACCGATGGCCATGTTTTATGCCAATGAAGCAGGCTCTCTGGATGAGGTGCGTTCATTCACCAAAGCGTTGGCCGGGGCAGAGACGAATGTTTCAGCCGGTTTGGCGCGTTTGGGTCTACGGGCGGGACTCGTGACCAAACTCGGCGAGGATACGTTCGGCAAGTTCATTGCCAGTGCGCTACGTCAGGAAGGGATCGACACACAGAACGTCATGTTTACCAAAGACCACTCTACCGGGATGCTGATTAAATCCAAAGTTACAAGTGGGGACCCCGAGGTGGAATATTTCCGCAAACATTCCGCCGCTTCTACATTAAGCATCGCTGATTTTAACGAGGCTTACTTTTCCGGAGCTCGCCATCTGCATTTTACAGGTATTTCTGTCGCCCTCTCCCCTGAGTGCCGTGATTTCGCACGTCATGCGCGGCAATTTATGAAAAAGGCTGGCAAAACCGTATCCTTTGATCCGAACCTCAGACCTAAGTTATGGCCTGACACGAAAACGATGGTGGAGGCGATTAATGAGGCATCTGAGGGGTGCGACTGGCTTCTACCCGGCATTCATGAAGGTAAAATATTGACAGGCTACACCTCACCAGAGGATATCGCTTCCTTCTATCTTGACCGAGGTACCTCGCTGGTCATCATCAAGCTGGGAACCGAAGGCGCCTATTACAAATCCGCAGATGCTGAGGGATACGTCAAACGCTTCCGCGTAGAGCATGTCGTGGATACCGTCGGTGCCGGTGACGGATTTGCCGCAGGTGTGATTAGTGCGCTGCTGGAGGGCTTACCCCTGGCTGAAGCGGTCAAGCGCGGGAATGCACTTGGTGCGCTGGCTGTCATGTCAGCCGGAGATATGGATGGCTATCCGACGCGAGCCGAACTGGAATCATTTTTGCTCAGCGCCAGCACAAATTAGTCCGGGTTTATTCCCCGCATAACCTTCACCGCTATAAGCGCAAGCTCAACAAGGCCGAATCCAAAGTCAGCCTTAACTTCCAATAGCCCGTATTCGCGTTTGTACGATCTGAGCAGCATACGCATACTCAGATCGTACAAAGGAATACGGGCTATTTTTATAATATATGACACATTGCTCGTCTACAGCGTTTTGACGGATTCTCCCCGATTGATATCCGGCACAAATCGGTAAATAATCGGGACTGATTCGCCGCCTTCCTCAATGCTGGACAGCAGTGTTTTTGCCGCCTGCTTCCCCATATCCGCAATGGGTTGTGTAATGGTCGTAATCGGCGGATTGTAAATATGGGCAAACTCCGCATCGTCAATCCCGATAATGGACAGCTCTGCCGGAATACGTATACGGCGGGCATTCACATACTTCAACACCTCAGCCAACACGATATCATTCCCGGCCAACAGCGCAGTCGGCGGCTCCGGCAGTTGGAACAGCTCCTTCAGCGTCTGCTGGATTTCTTCTCTCGGCACACTGTGCATATATTCTTCACGAGATGGCAAGCCGTGCTCCTCCAGCGCCTTTTTGTATCCGCTGAGCCGTTCCACTCGTGGAGTAATCCGATTCAAGCCAAGGGGCAAAGTAATCAGCGCAATTCGCTCATGCTTGTGAGCCACAAGTTCCTGAATCGCCAGCTTAATCGCCATTTCGTTATCCAGTAGCAGGCTGCGCGTATTTACCCCATCTACCAAACGGTCCAAAAACACTAACGGATACTTTTCACGAATGAGCTGGTTGTAAATATCTGCATGCTTGCCTGTCGGAAAGATGATCAGGCCGTCCACCTGCCGAGCCTTGAGCATCTCAATATACTGGCCCTCCTTGTCGGGATTTTCATCGGCGTTGCAAATGATCACCTGAATGCCGAAGCGCTGCAATTCCTCCTCAATCGCACGGATAGATTGGATCGACAGCGTATAATCAATGTTGGCTACAATAACTCCCACCATAAACGTCCGGTTTTGCTTCAAGCTGCGGGCCAGCCCGTTAGGCTGATAGTTCAGCTCTTGAATAACCTCGGCAATCCGGTCTCTGGTCTGGTCGCTCATATATTTATATCGTTTGTTCAGAAATTGCGAGACAGTGCTTTTAGACACTCCTGCCTTCTGGGCAACATCTTCAATCGTCGGCTTCTTCATCGGTACACTCCTTGTCTTTCATGTACTGCGTTAGTGCAACAAAAGTATATCTTTTTTTTAGTAAATTTACCATACTTCTATTTATGAATACCATTATGATATAAGTCGAACTTCAAAGTTGCCTATCGTGCCCCCGTGTAGAAGTATAGTTCTTCAGCAGCAAAAAGAGGCAGTTCAAGATGTTCTCTTGAACTGCCTCCGCGTACACAACTTTATCGAAAAGCTAGGTTCCAGCTGGCCCTAAATGCTGCTCGACATCAATGTGCCGGAACGGGCGTTGCAGACTGATCTGGTGTATCGTGCTCGACCAGCGCATGCTTTTCCCATAAACGGCTTTTCCAGCGGGCATACATGATGACAGCACGAGTCCATTCATCAGCAGCAATGGCCAGCCACACACCGGCGAGCCCCATGTCCAGCTTGAACACAAGCAGATAACCAAGCGGCAAGCTCATACAGACCATGGAGATCAGACCCATAAAGACCGGGAACTTCGCATCTCCAGCAGCACGTAACGAGTTAATAATGACGATATTCGTGGTCCGGCCAGTTTCTAGCAGAATGCTAAGTAAAATGACCTGTGCCCCCAAACGAATAATTTCAGGGTTTTCCGTGAACAAACCAAGCAAGGGAACACGGAAAAAGATGACCACCGCATCAATAATCACGGTCACGAGTAGCGCCCATTTCACACTGGTCAGTACACGTTTATAGGCAGTATCCTTCTGTCTGGCTCCCACGAGCCTTCCTACCACAATAGCCGTACCCATACCGACTGCCATACTGAACAAGTAAATATAGCTTGAAATATTATTTGCATATTGACGTGTCGCCATTGCTTCTGCGCCCAGATAAGTCACGTACAGTGTGAAGATGAGCTGACACGACTGATACATAATGGACTCCAGCGCGGATGGTACACCGATGCGCAATATTTTAGAGATGAACTTTTTGGACAATTGGACGTAATATTTCCACTCGACACGAACCTCAGTGACCCGGTACATCAGCCAGAAGAAGATCAGGAGACAAATAAAGCGGCTACCTACTGTAGAAATAGCAGCACCTTCTACTCCAAGTGCAGGCATTCCCCAATGCCCAAAAATCAAAACATAGTTGCCGACCACGTGGATCACGTTCATAAAAACCGATACATACATTGTTTCTTTGGTAAAACCATGTGTACGAATAGTCGCCGCCAGCGCATTAATCAATGCTTGAAGAAAAATGGCACCTCCGACGATGCTCATATAAGACTCCGCGTAAGCCAGAATCTCACCCTGGACATTCAGCCATTGCAACATGTGCGTACCAAATACGAGAAAAATTACGCTAAGCAAAAGACCTACCATCAAATTCAACGTAATGGCCGTACCTGTAACCTGGGCCGCTTCGACTAGTTTCTTAGAACCGATATATTGAGCTACGACGATAGCAGCGCCGTTGCCGATAACCTCCAGTACAAGGATAGCAATTGAAATAATTTGATTGGACGCGCCCACACCCGACACCGCATTATCAGATACAGAACTGATCATGAATGTGTCGACGCTCCCCATTAGCATAAACAGAAACAATTCAAGGAAAATAGGCCATGTTAAACGGAACAAATTCAGTTCCTTAGCTTCGGACAATACCGAACCTTTTTTTAGTGCTCTGGTTGTCATTCATTCACCTTTCTTCATAGATTTATTTAACGATCAAAAGGTATGTTAGCACAGTCATTCTGAAAATACATCCCGTTTACGTAAAATGATTTGCAAAATGCGTAAGAATTCATTTATCACCCTCTTTATAATTGATTATCGAACTTTATTGAAACAGGATATTGCAAGAATATATCAGTAGTCTGGTCTTTTCGACGCAATTATGAGCTAAAGAGTATAATAGAATACGAGCCTGTGAGCATTGCCGCTGACAGGTTGTGCAGATTGTTGTATGCTTCCTAAGCATAATTTGCGAATTAAAGATGGAATATATAGGACATTCATAGGGTTAAAAGGTAATAAAGGAGGCTTTTACAGATGACTCAATCATTTCAAGCTCTTGTCGTCGATCAGACACAGGACGGTGAAGTTCAAGCAGAGGTACGTTCTCTGGAAGCTAGCAGTTTACCTGCTGGAGAAGTATTGATTCGTGTCGCTTATTCCAGCATCAATTATAAAGATGGGCTTGCTGCCCGCAAGGATGGCAATATTGTCAAAGCCTATCCGTTCGTACCAGGCATAGATTGCTCGGGAACCGTCGTCTCTTCGGAGGATAGCCGCTTTAGCGAAGGACAAGCGGTGCTCGTTACCGGATATGGGCTGGGTGTGTCTCAATTCGGGGGATTCAGCCAATATGCACGTGTGCCTGCGGACTGGGTGGTTCCACTTCCGAACGGACTCACGCCGAGAGAGGCAATGATTTTCGGGACAGCCGGATTCACCGCAGCCCTGTCGTTATATCGACTGGAACAAAACGGCGTTACTCCCGAGCAGGGCAAGGTACTCGTCACCGGAGCGACGGGCGGCGTAGGCGGGGCAGCCATTGCCTTGCTGAACAAGAGAGGCTACCATGTCGTAGCCAGCAGTGGCAAGGCCGATGCGCTCGATTACCTCAAGGCGCTCGGAGCAGCCGAGGTTATTTCCCGCGAGGAGGTCTACGACGGTGCGGAGAGCATCCGCCCGCTGGGCAAGCAGCTTTGGCAAGCAGCTGTTGATCCTGTAGGCGGAAAGCCGCTCGCTTCGCTGCTCAGCCAGATCGCCTACAACGGCTCCGTTGCCGTGAGCGGCCTGACGGCAGGCACCAAGCTGCCTACGACGGTGCTGCCGTTTATTTTGCGCGGCGTAAGTCTGCTGGGCATAGACTCTGTCTTCTGCCCATACGACACTCGCGTAGCAATCTGGAAGCGGCTCGGCAGCGAATGGAAGCCGGAACAGCTGGAGCAGCTCGTTGAGCGCGAAGTCGGATTGGCCGACCTGCCAAGCGCGCTCGAAGACATACTTGCAGCCCGCTCGCAAGGAAGAACGCTAGTACGGCTGGTTGACTAAGCGGAGTAGTCCGCAAGCTATCCATTGACGTGTTTTCGCGTGAAGAAGTGTCATCCCTTAGGGTCTAGCTTAGGAACATGTAAGAAGCCTGTAAATCTGCAATTTTGAGATTTACAGGCTTCTTTTTTCGTGTGGTACATTTGAAGCAGACGGTTTACTTTTCGCAACCAAATGAACCTTTTGAGAACCTCAGTTGTTATATAGATAAACTGCACGAGAAAGGAGAGCACATCATTGGAGAGCAATCGAGAGTTGTTTGATTTGTATCAACGAGATGTATACCGAACCTGCTACTACATGGTACATAATGCATCGGATGCAGAGGATTTAACGCAGGAAGTGTTTATCATCCTGTTTCGCAGCAATCGTGAACAGATCGAACAACTAAAAGCCTGGATTATGAAGATTACGGTCAATCATTGTCTGAATTACCTTAAACGCCAGAAAAGCCTGCATTTGAAGGTATCGGCTAATCCCTATCTATTTAGCGGGGCGGAAGGTAAACCTGTAGACAGGCTGGTGGAAGAACGCGAATCGGCAGAGGAATGGGCCGTTTATATGAATCGCCTTCCGGCCAAAATCCGCGCTGTGCTGACACTCCGCTATATGCATGATTTCACGCTGGCGGAAATATCAAAACTGCTGGAAATTCCGCTGGGAACCGTCAAATCGAGGACTCACAAAGGACTAAAGTTATTGGAGCAAATATTGCGGGATGCAGGGGTACAAATTCCCGAGATGGAAGGAGAGAACTATGAACAACATAGAAAAGGCATTGAAGCGCAAGTTAAATGATGATTCGGAAATGGCCTATCCTGACTTCGATGAGATGTGGAACCGGATGGAACAGACAGGGCATACTGCCCCTACGCTAACCGACACTTCCGATTCATTCACTCCCCACCGACACAGAAACTGGCGCAAAATAGCTATTGCCGCCTCTCTAAGCGCACTTCTGGTTGCAGTTCCTGTCTATGCCGCCATCCACTACAACTGGGACAATCTGCTACGCGGAAGAAGTGGCATCCAGACAGCATTAAAGCAAAACCTCGGGCAACCGTTGGAGCAGTCCGTGACCAGAGACGGAGTGAAGCTGACGCTGCATACCGCTATTGTTGATGAAAACCGGACCGTGATTCTGTACAGCTTGGAGGTCGGAAAACGAGCAGACAACGAGTTTTGGAATGTCAAAGGCGTATCGCTAAAAAGTGCCGCGGGGGAAAGCAGTGCAGGGGAATATAACTTTCAGCAATGGGACCCGAAAAATCAACGGTACAACGGGTACTTTGAAAGTGACTGGACACCGCAGCAAGAAACAGAGAACGTGCAGCTGACCATAGATCATATAGAGCTCACCAGCGTTCAGGAACTGGATTTGCCGCTCGATATTCGGTCGCCTCAAATACAGACGTTCAAGCTGGATCGTAGCGGCTTACAAGATATGAAGGTACAGGTATTCGAACAAGGTAAGGACAAACTGATGCTGTCCTCAGCGATTACCTTCGATTCGTCCATACCAAAGAGATGGGACAATCCACAAATTATTGCCTACAAAGGCGACGAGCCTGTGATGTCGCAGCCTGGAGGGGCTTTTGGCAAACCCGGTGATAACGGGGAGTATACCGCACAACAATATTTTACTAAAGCAGATATACCGGAAGGACAGACTGCTTTCAAACTGCAATATGCACAAACTGAGAAAAGTATACATGAACCCATAAACTTTGATCTGCAGCTAAGCAAGAAGAAAATGGAAAGCGGGACGATTAAAAGTGCGCTGAATATCCCACTGGAGAAAGGCAATCCAAATGTTTTGCTAGAACAAATGATTGTCACACCTACGCAAATCCGTGTCACGATCAGAAGCAAGGAGAAATTCGCCATGTTACCTTATCAAAAGTACTTTCTTTCTGTGAACGGCACAACATTAGAAGGTAGTCGTTGGTCTTCACCTGATCAGGAACACGATCTGAACACGATCCGTTTTGAACGACCTTCCAATCTTGTGATTACCAAGGACACTCCTATTACTTTTACAGGCAAATACAAGGTTACGACCCATTCGGATGACAAAACGCCACAGCGTTTAACTGATATTTCTGAGCAAAAACAGACACTAACGACGCAAGTCGGTGGCTATCCTGTGAAGTGGACCTACTACAAACAAGGATCAGACTTATTCGTAGAAACCGAAAGCGAGGATGCTCACTTTGGAGGGATTAACCAGACGCATATTGGCCTGGGTAAAGAACGGATTATCGGCAAGCCGATCACAGCCAATTTTGCCGGAGACGGCAATAACAAGGCAGTGGATGTCTACAAGAACTTCAAAAAGAAGGAAGCTTCTATCTATATGTTCTACTATACAACGGACGACCCGGAAGCAGAGACAACCGTACCCTTGCAGCCTCTGACAAGCAACAGCAAAGCATCCAAATAGCAATGCTATAAAAAGAGGGTCCTCTATACCTGTGTGAACCGTGGTATAGGGAACCCCTTTTTATTTTCCTATGAAGGCACAGTCTGCCTGGAACGATTGACTCCCGTCCTACTTTACAGAACCTTGCGTAACGCCATTGATAATCCATTTTTGTGCAATCAGATAGACAATAATCATTGGTAGCAAGGCCATTAGATACGAGGCAAAGGCCAAATTAAAGTCGGTATTGAACTGCCCCTGAAATACATACTGGACGAGCGGTAGCGTATATTGCTCCGCATCGCTAATAATAATGAGCGGCAGCAGGAAGTCGTTATAGGTGGACAGACAAGTGAGAATTCCCACCGTAGCACTAATCGGCGCCATCAACGGAAAAATAATTTGCCAGAACGTGCCCCATGTCGTCGCCCCGTCTACCGTAGCCGCCTCTTCCAGCGCCACCGGAATGGAACGGATATAGCCAACATACACGAAAACATTAAACGCCAAACCATACACCGTATGCAGCATAATGAGACCCAACAGATTAGTCATATGAAGGCCCGAGGCCAGTTTTACAATCGGCAGCATGATGATCGGGAACGGTATAAACATGGCGCTCACAAAGTAAAAATATAATCCCTTAAAAAAGCGTCGCTGCATATTACGGGCAATCGCATAAGCGACCATCGAATTGGTTAGCAAAGTTAATATGACCGTCGATGTCGTGACCATCACACTGTTCTGAAAAGCGCTGAAGAAGTTGGTCATTTCTACGGCACGACTAAAATTTTCCCAATGCAGCTCGGTCGGAAAGGCAAAGGCGGAATGCGCCATCTGTTCGGGATTTTTAAGTGCTATCGTTACCGTCATATAGAGGGGAAACAGGATAAATATTGTCCCCAACGCTACCAGAAGCAGCACAGGCCAGTTGGTACGTCTGCTTGTTTTCATCAGTTATCCATCTCCCTTCTCTGGAGGAATCGCAGCTGTAAGATGGAAATGATCGCGATCACAATAAAGTAAATAACAGAGTTAGCCGACTGATAAGCAAATTCTCCGCCTTTAAATCCCCCTGTGTATATCAGGTGGGAAATCGACTGGGTGGCTCGTCCCGGCCCGCCATTCGTCAAAGCCACGATCTGATCGAACACCATCAGGGAATTTTTCATCGCCAATACCATATTAATCGTGAAAAACGGTGCAATTAACGGAAAGGTAATGCTCCAGAATTCGCGCCATTTACCCGCGCCGTCCAGGTTGGACGCCTCATACAGACTTGTCGGAATGGTTTGCAGCCCGGCCAGATAGAGAATCGTATTAAAGGCAATCCCCTGCCATACAGCTACGATGACAACCCCCACCCAAGCCAGTTGTTCGCTGCCCAAAATGTTCGTCGACAATGAGGTAATACCTAAATTTTTCCCCCAAATCGTAAATACGTTCGAGAACAAATAATTGAATATGTAACCCACGATTAGCACGCTCAAAATATTAGGCAGAAAATAAATACCGCGGAAAAAGTTACGAAACCGTATTTTAGCATTCAGCCCTAGCGCAATCAGCAAACTAAGGATATTAGTCGCAATGGTAACCACAATCGCAAATTTGAAAGTAAACCAGTATGCGTTCCCCACATTGTCGTCCTGAAACAAATTAATATAGTTCTTAAACCCGACAAAGTGATACTGATGACCAAAGCCGTTCCAGTTCGTAAGCGAATAATAAAAGCCCTGCAAGGCAGGCAAGGTCAAAAATACAAAAAACAATAGCACCGCTGGCACCGTCATCCAGTAAAAAGTCGTTAGTCGCTTATTCATGTCTCCTCCTCCTCTCCTATCGGCGGTTAGCTACCTTATCCCATTCTCGGTCCAGCTTGGCCAGATAAGCGTCGATGTCTCTGTTTTGCAGGAAGGCCTGCACAATCGAATTCAATTGGACCGCCTTGGGAATATAGTGATCGGCAAAATCAACGACGCGGCCCGATTTAAAATACGGCAACAGCTCTGCCACACTCGGATCATCCTGCGTGACTCCCTTCACCGCCGAAAACAGCGTTTGCTCTGTAATGTATTGCTTGCTGTTCTCCGGCTTCAACAAGAAGGCAATGAACTCCTCGGCTTCCTTTTTATGCGGAGTGCTCTCCGATACGGCTAATAGCGTATCTATACCGGACACCAGCTTGACTGCCTTTTCGTCATTCCCTGTCGGTAATGGGAAGAATCCAAGCTCCACTTTCGGATTGGCTTTGCGAATTTCAGATATGGCCCACGAGCCCTGAATGTACATCAATCCCTGCCCGTTAGCGAAGGCACGGTTACCGTCGGCATAGTTTTTGCCAAAATTATCACCATGTCCGTATTTCAATAGCTCCAGCTGCTTTTCCGCAACCTCGCGGTACTTGTCCTGAAAAGTGACCTGATTTTCACGCCGTTGCAGGAAAAAATCAATGCCCACCAGATTCGGGCCCAGCGCATTAAAGGGGAGGTTCGTTTGCCAATCATCTTTATATGTAAAATAGAACGGGATTTTTCCAGCAGCCTTGATCTTTTGCGCCGTTGCAATCAGCTCATCCCACGTTTTGGGCACCCGTAATCCCATTTCCTTAAAAAGCGTTTTGTTATACATCACACCATTCGCATTCGCAGCATAAGGAATTCCATACACGGGATCGACCCCGGTTACATCCTTAAGCATTTTGAGGTAAATCGGATCAATCGTACGTGGCAATTCTGTATTCGACAGGTCCGTAAAAATACCACTTTGCGCCAAAATGGAGTAGGTATCGGTGGCCCCAAGCCCTACAATGTCAGGTACATCGTTTTTGACAACCCGGGTAAATAATACAGTCTCTGCCTCTGGCGGGTTGACCTGTGTCACTTCAATACCGGGATGTTCCTGATTGAATTGAGAGATTAGCTTATCGAATGAACCCTTGGCCTCCGGCTTGTTTTGAAAAAACTCAATTTTCACCTTACCCGAAGCATCGTCCTTGTTGCATGCGCTTACAAAAAAAGCCAATAAAAGGATCGCCGCCAGTGTAGACAGCTTTTTGACCCAACACCACATACTCATACCTCCTCTTCCCCTATGTCAATCTATGCGAGACTAGACAATTAATACCCGTCCCTTATGGAAAAGAAACGATACTGCTACAACAATCTGATAACAGGAGGAACCAATGTTAAAAAAGATCCAATTGACCCTCAAACGGTCGGTTGGATCTTTCTTTTACTTTTATGATGTTCAGGTTACAAGTCTTATTTCTAAACAATCTTTTTTTCCCATCGTGTAAAACTAATAATGATACTTACCAGAATCAATCCACCTGCACACATCCAAAAATTAAAAGAACTGTCTACTCTTAAAGCAAGCATTATTTGCTGAAATGGGTCCATTAACATAATGAGGGGCCTAAACAACTCAAAGAGAAATACGGATAAGATAAGAATCACTATATAAGCAAATAGTGGCCGTGACACGAACAAACATACAGTGCTACTCAACATGAGCTTTACCAAGCAAACCAGCGTTAATACCAAATAAAACGAAAGTATGTAGGGTACGGCATCTGATGGGGAAGAGGCGACGGATGAACCATATTTAAAAAAAGTAGAGCTGTGTGGGAAAAACAACCATCCAGCGAATACACCTATAAGCAAGCTTGTCCCCATAAAAATGGCCGTTGAGACTGATAGTGCGAGCAACTTGGCAAACCAAAAATGAAAACGTCGATACGGTCGTAGCATATATAGCCTATATGCTCCAGAATAGAGATCGCCGCTTAACTGATCCACGTACAGAATGGGCAGGATTGCTGTAACTAGAAATAAGGCAACCTCACTCATCATCAGCCACGGCAGGTTCAGATTATTTACGACCACAGTTCCTTCACCAAAACGTAAGACCTTCGTACCCGTTACTTTATGGCTCCATATAATTGCAACCACGATGAATATATAGGCTATATATAATAAAAGAGTGGATTTGCGATTCCAAATTCGTTCCATTTCACTTCGCCAGATTGCCAGCATGAGGAAATCCCCCCCTAATACAGATAATCATCAGTCACAAAACGGCGGTATGCGCCCCAAGTAAACAAGATCAGATATAGACTAACAACAGTGATAATCGCCCCATTCACAGACGAATTGCCCATTAAGGACCTATCTAATCCTGTATGCTGCATATATGGAATAATCATAAATGCGATCACATTGTATAGGTATGGGATATGGGAAACAAAAGAGGCCAATTTTAAATATAATGAATCAAACAATAGAGAACCCAGATTGTATACCATACAAACACCGATGGCATACGTTACACTTTTGCTATACATAGCGACGAAACAATAGAAGGAGCATATTGCTAATAATGAGGCAAGCGCCCAACCATAGTATTTAAGCATCTGCAGTCCTTGAGATTCGGACAACCCCGCATCACTTACATCATATGAAAGAGTCCATACTTCAACGATCACCTGCGATGATACTGCAAATACAATGAGAAGAAACAAAATAGTAGCATTTAAAACCAGCAGTTTACTCCAGAAAATCTGTCCGCGGGTAAATCGGCGCATAAATAACAACCGCAGTTGCCCGCTTCGAAATTCCTCTGTATATACAGCAGCAGCTAAAGCAGCTACAGCTATGTTGCATACTAAAAACAAATTCTCACGCAGACCAGTAACGACAAAGTTTAAAGATAATACCTCAACAGGAACCTTCATCGTGCGCAAAAAATATACTCCTGTCGAACAAGCAAGCAGCGGCGTACATAACACCATGAGCCAGAACCACTTTCGTCTCCATAATCGCTCGAACTCACTGTATATTAATGATTTCATAGTCCCATCAATCCCATGAAAGCATCCTCTAGCCGTTGGCCGTCCTCTACTAGTTGATCAGCAGGTCCCTGCCAAACTAGCCTGCCCTCTTTGATAACAATGAGTTCGTCACACATCTGTTGCAGTTCATCCAACAGATGACTGGAGATAAAAAAGGCATAATTCGCTGAATCACGTAGCTGAAGCACGATATCTCTCAGCTCCCGCATTCCCATAGGATCAAGCCCATTAGACGGTTCATCCAGCAATAAAAGCTCAGGAGCACCCAGCATGGACTGCGCAATACCTAGCCTTTGCTTCATTCCCAGCGAATAGGTCTTCACCTTGTCATCTCCCCGTGTTTCCAGTCTCACCTTTGTAAGCAACTCTTCAATATGTATCTCCCGATCTGAGGGCACAATCTCAGAGTGTAACCGTGACAAATTGCGCAAAACCTGTCTGCCTGTCATATAATCAAAAAAGACCGGAGATTCAATGATAGCCCCCACCTTGGACAGCGCCTTTTCCCGATCCGTCTGTACATCATATGAAGCTATCTTTACAGAGCCGCTGGTTGGCTGCATTAATCCGGTCATGATTCGCATCATTGTAGTTTTACCAGCTCCATTAGGTCCGATGAATCCATATATCTTCCCTTTCTGAAGCTTAAAGGAAACACGGTCTAACAAATGCCTTTTCCCCATTCTTTTCGTTACCTGACTGACCTCCAGCAAGGAGTCTGACATACTATTCCCTCCATCCATAACAAATCACAACATAGCCAACGCGTGCATTTGATATGTAAGATCATGATGGACAACACAGACTTCGCTTAACAATGAAACAAATTATTTATTCAATTTAAAAAATATCACATGTTGCGAAATGCAAACAACTCACTTTATATGTAAAATATAATGATAATGACACATCAATACCATTTATCTTAATTAATGGTCATTAATTTTCGTGATGATCTCTTTGTCTTTACACTGCAAAAAAGGTAGCCCTTTAGTAAACGTTCTACCTCAGGGCTACCCTCTATAAAACAAACTGTTTTCTATCCAGTAACTACTAACCTGTCACCTACTCCAGTTCAACCCACTCGCCGAGCAACGTGTCCAGCTCCGCTTGCAGTCGCTCACGCGCGTCCCACAGCTCCGCCATGTATATCGTGTCGTCGCTTGTGCCGAGCAGCTCCAGCTCGGCATCCGCCGCCGCCAATTCTGCTTCTTTGGCGGCGATGGCCCGCTCCAACCGCTCGCTGGATGCAGCGGGCGTGCGTGATGGCTTCGCGGCCTTCGCTTCGCGTGCCCCAGACCCGGCAGCGGGCGAGCCCAAGCGACCTGAGCGTGCACGGCTCGCATCGTCTTCCGTAGTCGCTCCCGTATGCGCAGCCGCCCCCATGCCATTGCTCGCTACACTGGAATGTACAGCTGTGCCCGAGCCTGAGCCGCCACCCGATGCGGCTCTGCTTGCAGATGTCGGGCGTGTCCCGGTATCCCCCTCGCTCTGTAGACGAGCGTTCTCCAGCTCCCGCTTCTTCGCTCGGTACTCATCAAAGCTGCCTAGATAAAAGGTCAGCTTTCCAGCCTCCAGCTCCCACACGCGCCCTGCCAGCTTGTTCACAAAGTAGCGGTCATGTGAAATCGCCAGCACCGTTCCCGTGTAGGTGTCCAGCGCTTCCTCCAGTGCCTCGCGTGAGTCAATGTCCAGATGGTTCGTCGGCTCATCCAGCACCAACAAATTTGGCTTTTTCATGACCAGCAACGCCAGCCGCAAGCGGGACCATTCGCCACCGGACAGCATGCTCACGGGCTTAAACACATCGGCACCGTAAAATAAATACTTCGCTAGCAACCCGCGTGCCTCGCCTTCTTCCACCCCTGCTTCCTCCTTGAAGTAAGCAAGCACAGTCGCCCGGCTATTCCGTTCTCTCTCTTGCTGCGCCAAATATCCGTACTCCACGCGCGCACCCCACTGGACCGTGCCTGCATCTGCGCTTTCCTGACCAAGCAGAAGCTTGAGCAACGTCGTTTTGCCTGACCCATTATCACCCAGCAAGGCCACCTTTTCGCCGAATTCCAAACTACCCGTTGCCCCGTTTAATATCTGGCGCTCTCCATAGGCTTTAACAATTTCTTCAAACTGCAGCACCCGGCGACCGGAACGATCCTCCAGCTTTAAGTGAAATTCCGCCCCCTGCGGGTCCAATACAGGCCGCTTCACCAGTTCCATGCGCTCCAACGCCTTACGAATGGATGCTGCTTTTTTGAAAAACTTTTCGTTATCGCCATTGCGACCCCACTCTTCAAAACGCCGAATGGCCTCTTTCATCTTTTTGATCCGCTTTTGCTGTTCCTTATAATCTTCAAATTGTAGTAGCAATCGTTCTTCCTTTTCCTTAACATAGCCGCTGTAGTTCGTATAATACGTAAACGCCTCGCCATCCTCGAGCTCAATCATTTTAACGGCGACCCGATCCAGAAAATAACGATCATGAGATACAACCACACACGCACCTGTATAGCCCTGCAAAAATTGCTCCAGCCATTCCAGCCCTTTCAAATCCAGATGGTTGGTCGGCTCATCCAGCAGCAGCAAATCCGGTCGTCCGATGAGTTGTGATGCCAGCGCTATTTTTGTTTTCTCTCCACCCGACAGCGAGCCGAAGCTGCGCGTATACATACCTTTGGGAATACGCAGCCCATCCGCTACCTGGTCAATGTTTGCATCCATTTCATAGCCGCCATTGCGTTCAAACCGTTCCTGCAAGGCAGCATACGATTGCAGTAGCTTCTCCAGAAGGCTCGCATCCGCTGCCACAACCGGATCTGACATTTCCCGTTCCAGTGTGCTCATCTGTTTGCGGCAATCCTTCAGCTCACGATAGGCGTAAGCCAGCGTTTCATACACGGTGAAGCTCTCAAACTCCGCCGGAATTTGCGGTAAATAGCCGATTTTCGTATCCTTGGCGATGACGAGCTGCCCTTCATCCGGGCGGGACAAACGTGCGATTAGGCGTAATAGGGTGGTTTTACCGCTTCCGTTGCGGCCGATGAGCCCCACCTTTTCTCCCGTATGGATATCAAACGATGCACCATCCAAAATCAGATTGGCAGCGTGGTATTTTTTCAATTGTTGACCGTTTACTATATACATGTTCAGGCTCTCCTTTATTTAGGAAGACCCTTACCCTGGTAACACAAAAAGAGCCGCAGGAGCAACCCTGCGACTCTTCGGAAGATACAGAAATCCGTTCGAGTTAAGGTAGGCGTCTTCTCGCGATGTTTACAACCGTATGATTAAAATTGGACAGACTTCTCCCGTTGTATGGAAAAGCATGAACAATGCCAGCCATAGCAATCGGCAGCTGGCTAATACGGTTGTTCAGCATCTCGTGATTCACCTACCTCACCTCCTTCTTCATAATTGTGTGTAGTATAACATGTTTGCTCGTATTATGAAAGAGGACGATGGTCCATCGAACTATGAAACAGAGTGGTGTCCTCTGACAGCCTGCGAAGTCCCGGCTCTGGTAATCGAAAATACGCCGCAGACAAAAGCAACAATCACAAATGCCCCACCCACCCAAGCGTTCGTGGCAACAGATTCACTATTCTCAATCACTACTCCTCCCAAGGCAGAACCGAGAGCGATCCCGACCTGGAGCGCGGAGAAATTAAAGCTTTGCTGAATACTACCCGATTCGGGTGCATTTTCAATAAGATAACTTTGCATCGGGGGCGACAAGGCCCAACTCAGTATGCCCCAGATAATCAGTAGTGGCGCAAATACATAAATCGAGTGAATTGAGAATGGCAGCAAGAACATCACGGCGATAAACACGCCTACGACGACTAGAATACTTTTCGCCGTGCCGAACCGATCTGCCAAAGAGCCGCCAATAAAACCACCGCTCACTGCCGCCAGCCCAAAGACAAAATAGGCCACACTAACCCATGAAGCGTTCAAGCCCATCATATTTTCTAAAAACGGAGTGAAATACGCATATAACGTGTAATGGCCCGCCAGTGTCAGCGTGGTCACCAAATGAGCACTGATGACTTTAACATTTTTTAAGGATTTCAACTGATCACGCATAGGTACAACATGTTCTGTCGGAATCCGCTCCATAAACAAGTTGATAACGATCATAGCAACGACCGTCAACAAAGCAATGATCAGGAAAAGCACCCGCCAGCCAAATGCATTTCCAATCAGCACCCCGGCTGGAATACCTAGAACGATGGAGGAGCTAACCCCCATGGAGATGACACCGAGGACACGAGCTTGATAAGCCTTGGACACCACTTTGACTGCAATGGTCAGTGACAATGTCACGATCAGCGACCCGCTTGCAGCGGTAATGATACGGGATACAAACAAGACTGCATAATTCGGACTCCAGAAGGCCAGCAGACTTCCCAGAATAAAAATAAACATCGACCACAGGTACAGTCGTTTTCGTTCAATTTTGGCTGTCAACGCCAACAGAGTTGGCCCAGCAATAGCATACACGAGCGCATAGATCATGATAAGCTGTCCTGCCGTGCTTACGGAGACATTCAAATCCTGTGCAATTTGGGGTAGCACGCCACCGATAATCAGCTCCACCAGCCCCACCGTAAAGGTCGCAATCGTTAAAATAACTACTTTGAAGTTCATTACATTAGCTCCTTTGCTGTCATGTAAATTCCCTCGTATTACGCAAAAAAATCCTGACCACAAGAAATGTACAAGACGTACACTTTTTGTAATCAGGATTTATCGGTTCCTGGTAGAGACCCTCAAACCATATTATTGAGGTTATACAAATGGGGCATTCATTTATTACGCATTCACGAAGGTTATAGCTATTACTATAAAGGAGCCTGTGGCTAAGTTCAACCCCCTACAGCCGCAAAAATTCGCTCATAGCACGATCCGACAGATAAGGTAGGTACTCATGACCGTATTCGTGATACAGGAGTATTTCCTTGTCTGATACGATTTTATTGTACACCGCAAACTGCGTGGAAGGCGGACAGATGATGTCCGACAGTCCTGTCACAAACAACACACGACCACGAATACGATCTGCCAAATGTTGAATATCGATGTAGCCTAGTCGGTGAAAGAGCTCCTCCTCGCGCAGATGGTTCGGATCAAACCAACGAAAATAATAAACTAGTTCTTCATATGCAGATGTAGTGGCATCCAGCATCCAGGCTCTTTTATAGTCCGACAGAAACGGATATACCGGAACTGCCATACGGACACGCGGCTCCAATGCAGCGCAGGCAACCGTCAGAGCCCCTCCCTGGGAGCAGCCAAATGCGCCGATCCGTTCAGGATCGACCTGCTCCATAGACATCAGAATGCGCACCGTCTGCACGGTATCCAAAAATACATTGCGGTAATACAACCGATCCGGGTCCGGGTCGTCAATCCCTCGGATGATATGGCCGCGTACCGTCGTTCCCTGAACCTGCAAATTGTCCTCGGACAGCCCACCTTGCCCCCGGCAATCCATGGCCAGCACAGTGAATCCGTGTGCCGCATAGCTTACCTTGTCGAACCAGTCGCCACTGTCGCAGGAATATCCATGAAACATGGCCAAAGCTGGCCCTTGTTCCGTAAGGTGCTTGGGACGAGCCAGCTTCCCATGAACCTTTGCTCCGCCCACTCCAGTAAAATATAGATGGTAACACTCCACCATCGGAGAGACAAAATCAGCAGGCTCCAGTGTATAATCAAGCGGCTGCCGCTCCAGCTCCTGTAATGCCCGTTCCCAGTATGCGTCAAAATCCGGCGGCTTCGGGTTACTCCCCATATATGACTGCAATTGCTGTAAAGACATATCCTCCGGCATTCAAGTTCCTCCTACATCCGACCTGACTCACGGTCGTCTGCGACCACTTCATCCGTTGCGATGACATACTTCATAATGTCAGACACTGTCGTGTATGCAATACCTACATACGTGTCAGCGGCTCCATAATAAATCGCAATCCGCCCGGTGTCCGCATCATGCAGCGTAGCACACGGGAACACCACATTCGGCACAAACCCCCGCTCTTCGTACCATTCCTCCGGGGTCAGCACGAAATTCGAGGAACGATATTTAACTTTAGACGGATCATCCAGGTCAAGAACGGCTACGCCCATACTGTATACCAGCCCATTGCACGTGCCTGTCACCCCGTGGTAGAACATCAGCCAGCCCTCTGTCGTCTCAATCGGAGCCGGTCCGCCGCCAATCTTTACCGATTGCCACCAGCCCTGTCCGCCCTTGCTCATGACATGACGGTGCTTGCCCCAATAGACCAAGTCAGGACTTTCACTCAGAAAAATGTCGCCAAATGGTGTATGTCCGCTGTCGCTCGGACGGGATAGCAACATAAAGTTTCCGTTTAGCTTGCGGGGCAACAGCACACCATTACGATTAAACGGCAGGAACGGATTTTCCAATCGTACAAAGCTTTTAAAATCCTTCGTTTGTGCTATCCCCAATGCTGCACCGTAAAAATCTGTACACCAGATGATATAATACGTGTCCTCCACGCGAACCAGACGCGGATCGTAAGCATAATTAGGCTGGTAATCGTTCCCTTCCTCATCAACCAAATGCAAACGTTCTGTCTCAATGTCCCAAGCCAACCCGTCGTCACTCCAGCCTAGGTGCAAATGCGGACGTCCATTAATCGTTTCAGCCCGGAATACTCCTACAAACCGTCCCTCATACGGAGCTACTGCACTGTTGAAAATACGGGCAATGCCCGGTACCGGATTCCGTCCAATGACCGGATTCTCACTATGTCTCCATACCGGAGCCTCACTGCCTTCAGGCTTATCCTGCCACGGCATTTCCGGCAGACTACCTCCCACAATTCGTACGCTATCTACTCCCAAATCCACATTCAATTTATTCATACGTGTATTCCCCTCTCACCGAGATATTTGATTCACCAAATTTTCTGTTTCGCCATTGTTCTATTTCACCGAACCCTGCGCGAAACCGTTATAGATATATTTTTGTAATGATAAAAACGCAATCAGCGTCGGAATAATGGCAATGATTATGCCCGCGCTAATGACTTCCCATTGCGAGCCATATGGCCCTTTAAACTTGAACAGCGCCGTCGATATGACCTGAAGGCTTGTTTTGGGCATATACAGGAACGGGGTGTAAAAGTCGTTGTAAATATTAACGCCCTTGATAATGATCACCGTCACAATGGCAGGCTTCAGCAGGGGCAAGATAATGCGCCAGTAGATCGTCAGATAGGAGGCACCATCCAGCATGGCCGATTCATCCAGCGCCACCGCGATGGAATCCAGAAATTGCAGAAAAATATACACCGCAATAATATCCGTTCCCAAATACAGCAAGATCGCCGCCCAAGGCGTGTTAAACAGCTCCAGCTTGTTGATTATTTGGAATGTCGACACCTGTGTCGTCACCCCCGGAATGAGCGTGGCGAGCAAGAACGCACCCAGCATGAGACTTTTGCCCTTAAATTTAAAACGGTTCAAAATATACGCGATCATGGAACCCGTCAACGTAGCTCCGATGATCGAAATCAACAGGATAAAAGCTGTGTTCGCAAATCCGGTCAGCATATTTCCGTTGATAAAGGCTTTGGTATAGTTAGCCCAATTCAGCCAGTTCACAGGGGGAGTCAGAGGACTGGTTGCCGCATATTCAGCCTTCGTCTTCAAAGATGCAAACAAAATTACGACAATCGGCAGCAGTGCAATGAACGCACCTAGTAGTAGCGCGGCATACTTGATGCTGCTACCCAGTATTCTTTTCAGCTTATACATGATTAGTCCTCCTCTCCCCGAATTAGCAACCGTTGAAGCAGCGTAACAGCAATCACGATCAGCAGCAGAACGACCGCCATCGCTGAGGCCAAACCGACCTTGCTGTATTTGAATGCCACATCAAGCGTCTGAATGACGAATGTTTCACTGCCGTTGGAGCCACCGGTCATAATATACGGGATGTCGAACGCACTGATCGCCCCGCTAATCGCCAAGATGAGATTCAACTGCAAAATCCGCTTGATACTCGGCAAAATAATAGAGCGGAACTGATGCCAGCGGTTAGCCCCGTCTATATCAGACGCTTCATACAGATCACTAGATATGGAGGAAATCGCACCGAGAAACACGATAAAGTTAAAGCCCATGTATCTCCAGATCGACGTGCCAGCCAGCGAAATATTGATAATCTCCGGGTTGCCCAGCCACAGCTTGACATACGAACCCAGCCCCACTGCCTGAAGCAGTGTATCAAGGGTACCGTCTGGCTTAAAAAAGAATAGGAAAATAAAACCAATAGCTACCCCGTTCATCAAGGAAGGAAAAAACAAAACGCCTTTAAAGAAATTTTTAAACCAGGTTTGAAAGCTGAGAATGGTTGCAAAATAAAGGGCCAGCCCCATCTGTACAAACGTGGCTACAAAGTAATACAGACTGACCTTAAACACCGAGAAATACTCGGGGTCGGTAAAGATTTTGATATAGTTTTCAAAACCCACATATTCCAGACGCTTACTATAACCGTTCCAGTCCGAAAAGCTGTACTTAAACATATTGATCACTGGCAAGTACGCAAAAGTGATCAGCAGCGCTAGCGGAATAATTGAAAAGGCAACAATAATCGCCAATCTTTGTTTGGAGTAGCTGAGATTCGAAAATTTTAACATGCTGCACCTCCTGGCTATCCGTCCATCGACTGCTACGTCGATCCTTTCTTTTCGTCTGTTCAGATGGCTATTTTGCTTCCTTTGCAGCCACTTCAGCACGCGCCTTCACCCATGCGTCGTTCAGATCCTTCATAATGGTGTCATACGATTCCGGGCGGTTACCGACCGCTGCCTCAATAATGCGTTTTTTGAAGTCAGGCTGCCACAAGCCGATTTCTCCCTTTTTGTCGATTTTATCGACAATCCCTTCCTGTCCTTTTGGAGACGGAGTGAGCGTTTCAAAAACGACTCCCTGATCTTCGTATTGCTTCAAAATGCTAGGCATTGGGGCACCCTTCAGCGGACTAATGCTACCTGCCTGCTCTACGGCATAGTTGGACTTTTCGGTAAACCAATCCACCCAGGCACGGGCCGCCGGTTTATTTTCACTATTTACGTTAATACCGAGGTTAAAATCACCAGCCAGAGGCACAAGTACCTTGGAGGCATTCGTCGGGAAAGGCATAAAACCGATATCATCCTTGTTAGAAGCTGTGCTTTTGATCTGGTCAATCGCCCAAGAGCCAAGCACCATCGTACCGATTTTGCCTTGAGCGAGATCCGCCTTGGAGGTCTCCCAATCCGTAGTCGTTGGATCTTTTTCAATCAGGCCTTTTTTAGCTGCATCGTATAGGACCTTATACAGTTCATAGTGAGGCTGGCCCTTTGTGAAATTGTCATCTGTATTCGGTTGTGTGACATTCACGTATTCCTTTGTACCCGCCAATGTTGCCAGACTAGACTCCCACTGGGTCAGTGCCCAACCAGAGGCATAGTTCGTAAACAGCGGCACTGCCTTGGTTTTGTCCTTAATCTGCTGTAACGCTGTCAGGAATTGGTCCGGTGTTTTGGGAAGCTGCGTGATTCCTGCGTCCTTGAACACCTTTTTGTTATAAATCACACCAGAGTAAACCATCGCAATCGGAATACCGTAGCTGTTATGATCCACCGTACGTTCTTCAAGGCCGGTATACTTGTTTTTCATCTCCTCATAAGTACCCAGCGGCTCGAAAAAATTGGGCAGCTCTTCAACTGGAATACTGCCAGGGATCAGCAAAACATCCCCGTAATCCCTGGTCCCCATCCGAATTTTAATTTGACCCTCATAATCGGCCAATGCCTGAAAATTGACCTTCACGTTCGGATAAAGCTTGTTAAATTCCTTGGCGTAGTCCTGAAACACCGTATCCACAATATCTGTCCGCTGTGTGATAACCGTAATTTCACCTTCCACATCCTTTGGATCAGAGCTGGCAGCTGGCTCATCCTTCTTTGAGGTACAGCCAGCAAACAGCCCCGCTAACAAAACCACGGATAGTAATGACATCAAAACCTTGGACAACTTCATGAGACGACTCCTCCTGTTGTTTTCGAATAAGGTTATCGTTAAGCTAACAAAATCATTCTATTATGTTAGCGCTTACTATGTCAATTACAATATTATTTTTGTAAAGTGGAATGGGTCACACCTTATGAAAAAACACCAATTTAGCATGGTTGACAGTTTACAAACAGCTAGATATGATACTACTGTAAAGTTAACGATAACTTAATAATTTATTTTCCGAAGGAGGCTTTGTCTCTTGGAAACATTACTGGACGAAATTAGACAGGAATGGAAGGAACACATACTCCCATTCTGGCTTGGACTGAAGGATGAGACACACGGTGGGTTTTACGGCGAGGTGGACGTGGATCTGCACATTCATAACCAAGCCGACAAAGGAGGGATTGCCACTGCACGGCTACTCTGGTCATTCTCGGCGGCTGCCCGTGTAACAGGGGAAGATACCTATGCAGAAGCCGCACGACATGCATTCACATTCCTGCGAGATCACCTGCTTGATCCATTACATGGAGGAATGTACTGGATGGTGGACTACACCGGGCAACCCGTGGACACGTGCAAGCATGTATACGCGCAGGCATTCGCGATCTATGCGATAGCAGAGTATGCACGTGCCACAGACGACCCGAATGCATTACCACTAGCTATGGAGCTGTTCCACCTGCTGGAGCAAAAAGGATATGATCCCACCCGGCAGGCATACGGCGAACAATATGACCGCTCGTGGAACACGCAGCCTAATGAGCTACTCAGCGAAAATGGGGTTACCGCGCATATCACCATGAATACGCATATTCATGTTTTGGAGGCGTACACCCAATTGCTGCGCGTCTGGCCAAATGAAGAGGTTCGAGAGGCACTGACGAACGTACTGGATATTTTATATCATCGTGTTTACGATCCTTCTGCCCGACGACTGGGGGTATTTTTCGACCGTGAATGGCGCTCTCTGCTTGACCTAACCTCATATGGTCACGACATCGAAGCCAGCTGGTTGATTGAGGACGCTATGAGTGTGTTGGGTTATTACCCGTCAGAATACGTGGATATGGTGATAGATATTGCCAATGCGGTAGCAGAGCGCGCTGTTCAGCTGGACGGATCGCTCATCAATGAGCGGGAAGGAGAGCGGGTAGACACCTCACGTATCTGGTGGGTACAGGCCGAGGGGATGGTTGGTTTTTATAATGCGTTTCAACGTACAAAAGACGAACGTTTTTTGCAAATTGTGAAAAATCTATGGTCCTATACCCGGCAACATATCATCGATCCGCGCCCCGGAGGCGAATGGTTCTGGTCCGTTCAAGCGGATGGTAAGCCTGTTGCGAGAGAGGTTGCAGGACCTTGGAAGTGCCCTTATCACAACAGCCGATTTTGCATAGAAATGCTAGAAAGGATGGAAAACCAATGATCCATAGCAAATATAATGAGCTGCGGTTGCAGCAAGAGGAACTGATTACACGCCCCAATGAGGTTAAAACTACCTTTTATAATGGTATCTACGAACGCTACATCTACCCCGTGCTCACACGCCATCACGTTCCACTTCACTGGCGGTTTGATCTAGATGCGCAAACCAATCCCTTTTTCATGGAGCGGCTGGGTGTAAATGCGGCATTGAATCCAGGGGCGATCTATCATGAAGGAAAATACATTCTTGTTTCGCGCACAGAAGGACTGGATCGAAAGTCATTTTTTGCTTTGGCAGAGAGCGATAACGGCATTGATCAATTTCGATTCATTGACGCTCCCCTCGTATGGGAGGATATCGACCCGGAAGAAACAAATATGTACGATATGCGATTGGTAAAGCATGAGGACGGCTGGATTTACGGTATTTATTGCTCAGAGAAAAAAGACCCTGACGCGCCACCCCACGATACCTCCAGTGCTGTCGCTCAGGCCGGACTGGTCCGCACTCGTGATCTTCGTACATGGACCCGGCTTCCCAACATCACTACCCAGTCCCCCCAGCAGCGCAACGTTGTCCTGCACCCTGAATTTGTGGACGGTCAATATGCCTTCTATACTCGTCCCCAGGACGGGTTTATTTCCACCGGTTCAGGCGGAGGCATCGCCTTCGGCCTGTGCAAAGATATTACACAACCCGTGATTGAACACGAAACCGTCATTGATGAGCGTTGTTATCATACGGTGTACGAAGCCAAGAACGGGCAGGGTCCTGCCCCGATCAAGACCAGTCGCGGCTGGATTCATATCGCTCACGGGGTACGTAATACAGCCGCCGGGCTGCGGTATGTGCTATATACCTTTGCCACCAGTCTGGAAGACCCAACTCGCGTCATTGCCAAGCCCGGCGGGCACTTTCTGGCTCCTTATGATGAGGAACGCGTGGGCGACGTTTCGAATGTTATTTTTTGCAACGGGGCTGTTGTTAACGAGCAAGATGAAGTCTTTATTTACTACGCGTCCAGCGATACCCGTATTCACGTAGCGACGACCACCATCGCTCGACTGGAGGACTACACCTTCAATACACCATCCGATCCCTTGCGCTCTCTCGGCAGCGCCGCTGTTCGCCGCGAGCTAATTCATCACAATGAAGCGCTATTGCAAGCACACTCCCGTCCTTCCCAGCGGACATAAGCCGCAGGCTTTATCCTGCTTGCGGAACCATGTATACTATCCATAGAACAACTGTTACCCGCAGGCTAATAGTTATTCTATGGGCAGCTACGCTGCTGGGTTTTTTTGGATTTCACAGGCGGCTAAGCTACTGATATATTCCCCAGCATTTTGCATCCATTCTCTGGATTAGGCAAAATGCTTATCTTTTTAAAATTGGAAGGCGGAACAGGAATGAAGAGCAACGTAACGATGCGGGATATTGCAGATAAGCTGGGAGTAAGCAGCGTGACCGTGTCGAAGGCGCTCAATGACAAGGATGGGGTTAGCGAGGAGCTAAAAGAGCGTATTAAGACGCTCGCGGGCGAAATGGGTTATCGTTTCAATACCGTTGCCAAGTCCATGAAGGAGGGCCTCACCTATAACATAGGTGTTGTCATTCCTGAACGATTTACTGGCCCCGGCCAATCGTTTTATCTGCACATCTACCAGCAAATTTCACGGGCACTGGAGCCATACGGCTACTATGGCATCCTTCACATCCTTCATCGCGAAGACGAAGAACAGCTTAATCTGCCACGTATCTATTACGACCGCAAGGTGGACGGCTTCATTCTCCTGGGTCAAGTGAGCAAGCCATATATCGAGCTGGTACAAACCATGGATCTACCCAAAATGTTTCTCGATTTTTATGATGAACATGCCGATATCGACTCCGTGGTGACGGATAATTTCTACGGAGCATATGAGCTGACCAACTATTTGATCGCCCAGGGGCATCGTGATATTGCATATGTAGGCAATATCTATTCCACCAGTAGTATTCAGGATCGTTTCCTCGGCTACTATAAATCCTTGCTGGAGCACAGACTGCCCCTCCGTAACGAGTGGGTGCTCAGTGACCGGGACGACGAAGGTGCTTTTGTTGAAATGGAGCTGCCTCAGCCGCTACCGACTGCCTTTGTATGTAACTGCGATCAGGTCGCTCACAATCTGGTACACAAGCTCATTGGTCTAGGATACCGCGTGCCTGAGGACTGCTCTGTGGTCGGATTTGACAACGATGTATACGCCACTCTTATTGTTCCGCAACTGACCACGGTCGGCGTAGACATCGAGCAGATGGCACGTACCGCGATTGATTCGATGATGAAAAAAATAAGCCATCCCGGCGGCCGCTTTGGTCGAGTCCTCGTGCAGGGTCATATTGTATATCGTGATTCCGTACAGCCCATCCAGAGACCATAATCAACGCATACCTTACTTGGGGACAGGTCACCCCTACCCCAATTTCCACAACCAAAAGCCGCTCAGCATGTCGCTGGAGCGGCTTTTGACGTTCATAAATTCTGCAGTGTGATCATCGTACTCACTTTCAATGGTGGATTTTGCAAAATCCTGGATTAGGAGCGCTGGGCGACAAAGGAATTGCCCGCCCGATTGAGAATCGGCAGCATCCGCATTTCCTGCCCCATTGAGGCTTCGCAAAATGGACAAGCTGGCTCGTTCAAAAAGGTGAAATCCGTTCGCATCCAACCGTTGCAACCCTCGTTTGTACACGACCAAATAGCCGTATTTTCCTCTGGAATGATTTCCGGGGCCTGGCGTCTGTACATCTATATCCCCCCTCGGTTTTTATAGGGTAATATCCCCTGTCGACTTACTGTTAATTCCCACCTGTGCGGGTATTAATATGCTCCAACCTCCAAAAAATATGCGCAATTTACCAAAATGTTTATTTACGGATAGCCTTGGTCCAGAAGCCGCCATGAAACTGCTTCGGCTCTACCGTAATGACAAAAGCCTTAGGGTCCAGCTCCAGAATGGACTGATACAGCTTATTCTGGTTTTTTCGTTTAGCCAAAATTTCCATTACCAGGCGCTCTCCATCACGTCCACTGCCCAGCCAGGCTGTGACGCCGTATCCTTTGTCCCGCAGCGCATTGGCAATTCCTCCATTGATCTCATTGCTGATCACCTTAACGGTGACATAACCGAGCGCTATTTTTTCCTCAATCCATGCTCCAATAAGAATGCCCAATGCATAGCCAATGGCGTATACTGCAAGACTTGCCACTTGATCCAGGTACTTAAGCACAACATTCAAGCCCAATACATAGACCGTAACTTCCACGGTGCTAATGAGCGCAGCAATGTACTTCTGTCCTTTCAGCGTCAGAATCATGCGCAGTGTATACGCCGATACGTAAATAATTTGAATAACGAGAATAAACAATAAAATTTTGAGCATGCGCTCACTCCCCACTTCACGTTCTGATTTAATCCGTATCCAACATTATACCCCCGTCTGTGATATACAGCCTCTGGTTTCGTATTACCCTCGCTCGGGTAATGACTAACTACAGCATGCTGAATGAAAGTTCGATCACATAAGGAGGGCTATAACATGAAGGATAACGGAACTAGCGATAAAATCAAAGGTAATGTGAACAAAGCCAAAGGTGAAATCAAGGACCAAATCGGGAACGCTACCGATAATAAGTCCCTTCAAGCCGAAGGCAAACTGGATAAGGCCAAAGGCCATCTTCAGGAAACAGCAGGCAAACTGAAGGACGGCAAATAATCCAACTCTTGAGACTGTAATGGGTTGTCCTACAAACAAGTTTCGCTGCTTTTGCAGCGGGCTTGTTTAATTTTTGTTCGGATACTTTTGGAAAAATATTTTCGCAAACAGGGCAACTTTTGCAGGCACCTTTGCGTCTAACTAATATAGGCACAACCAATAACAACCCTTCCAACCTGTTGGATTTTGCATGTATTAATGTTACTCTAGTCTATGTATCACGCTATAATTCTTAAATAAAGGGGTAGACCGACGAATGAAATCATTGAAGTCCATGAAGAAACCTGTCATCATTACTGCCGTATCGGCCTTGGCCATCTCCGGGGCTCTGTTCAGCCAATCTACATATGCTGCACAAGTAACTAAGCCGATCCAAGCAGTATATAACAATATTAAAATTATCTACAACGGAACCGAGGTTCCTGCTGATGCTAAAACAGAACCATTTCTGCTGGATGGCGTGACGTATATCCCACTGAAGCTGGCAGGTACAGCTTTGGATAAAAAAGTAACATGGGATGGAACAAACAAACGCGTAGTCATTGCCGACAACGGCGTTCCCATTGATCAGTCTACAGTTACTGCGTTGAACAACCAGATTACGACGCTGACTCAAGAGCTCAACACAGCGAAAGCAGCGAACACGACGAAAGACGCTACCATCGCTCAATTGCAAAAAGACAACCAGACGCTAAAAGATGAAGCAAGCAAAAATAGCTCTAGCTCCTTGAAGGATCTTCAAAAGAAGCTGAACGATGATCACAGCGATGCCTATAGCACCAACTCTGATATCACGTTGGATGGTAACAAAAGCGATATTACGGTGACCATCGAAATGACGAAATCCAGATGGACTGACCTCACCGACAGCAGAAAGGAAAGCTACCTGGAAGACATCGGTGAAGATATTTTGAAAGAGTATAAAGATGCCGATATAGAGGGTACGGTTAAAAACTCCAGTAATAGGGATAAAATGGCAACTTTTACAATCAACAGCAGAGGCAAGGTTTCTTTGAGGGATGTAGCTTCTTCTCTGGATGCAAGTACGATCCAACGTAACTTGTCCGATAGATATGGCACCTATAATGGGGTCGGCTTTGATTTCACAGTAAGAGGCGACAGCAGTGAAGCTATCGTCGAAGTTTATGTAAATTCGGATGACTGGAATAAATTGTCAAACAATCAAAAAAACAACCTGACAGACGGCGTTACTGATTATCTTAAAGATAAACAGTCTGTATCCAAAGTCGTTGGATATGTACGTAATAAAGGAAACAATAGTCAAATCATTACCTTCTAAGATTAATCTTTCAAAAAAAGCGACAAAGGCCCTTAAGCCTTTGTCGCTTTTTTATGATGTACAAGCAACCTACATTCCACTACTTAATTAATCTGCCAACAGAAGTAATATATATTATATAGTCTTTATCCGCATCGATTGTATCGATATTTCTCGTATAAACCAGATTACCGGGACTGGTTATTTTAACTTTGTAAAACATACTGGGTTTAGAATAAGGATTTACACTATAGGTCCCTTTGCTATACACAATCAGAGGATTAAAGTCGATTTGCCTGGAAGCAGGTGATAAGCTGCTCTCGTACATAGCATGAATATTCAATACACCTTGCCTTTGATCCCAGTCAAAGGAAATAAGATCAAACGCATTCGCATCAATGACTTGGGCCAAGTCTTGTCCCTTAAACCTCATAAGAACTGGACTTTCCGTAAAGCTATCATGTCTTAGTTTCAATAAGCCACGTTTGGGATCCCATTCCATCTTCGCATCTGTATCCTTCAACAAAATGGATACCGGCAAAAACATCGCGTTGCTTTTCATGATGGGGACTGTATCCATCGTCACCGGTTCGCCGTTAACCGATATTTCGGGTGATCCAATCGTTGCCGCTACATTACGGTCCAACAGATCAACAGAAGCGGTTTTGTTCGCTGCATTATAAGTTACTTTGCCACCCAGTATATCTTCAGCCACTTGGAGCGGTATAAGCAGCCTTCCCTTCTTATCCACAAAGGGGGATGCAGGGTAGGTGTATAAAACGTAATGATCATTGACCTTCAAGTGTATGGGGGTATGAGCTTGAGCTGATGTCGAATTGGAGTGTGCAGTAGCAAAACTTAGTACAATCATAAGGCAGACCAACAGTCTGATTTTCATTCATAATGCTCTCCTTTGTTAGCGTTTAGGTTAAAACAACAATTTGTTCAAGTAACAGTTCTTACGACTTATTTTTTATAACTAGCTTACCCTCACAAAATCACAACGTCAACCATAATTTATAATTTTTACCTAACAGCCATATAATTCATAAATACATTAATAATACTCATAAATATAAAGGTATTTAGCAATGAAAGCAGAATATATCACTGTATTCCAATTTAGAAAGGGGCAAATGTGTATGATGAGAAGTTTTGTTAAACGTAAGGTCAGGAAAAGTATTGCAATAACACTAACATTATTATTAGCAATCGCAAGCGCACCAGTAGGTACAATGGACGCGGCGGTAACGGTGCCAGACCAGAACAATAAGCAGGATGCGCCAACCTTCTCTAATGTATCGGTTCATGACCCTTCCATTGTCAAAGACGGTGACACTTATTATGTATTTGGGTCACACATCTCTGCGGCGAAGTCAAAAGATCTTACAAACTGGACTTCTTTTGCAAACGGTTACACTACGCCTGGGAACACACTTTACGGGGACTTATCGAAGAATCTAGCTGGATCTTTCGCTTGGGCGGGTGAGAATGATGCGGACAGTAAGGGAGGATTCTCGGTATGGGCGCCCGATGTATTTTGGAATGAGCATTATGTCAATGAGGATGGGACAAAAGGGGCATATATGATTTATTATAGCGCATCTTCCACCTACATTCGTTCCGCGATCGGCATTGCAGTCGCACCCAAAATCGAGGGTCCATATCAATATGTGGATACAATTATACACACTGGTTTTACGAAAGAGACTGCATTCGATAAAGATAGCAAGGTAGATAAAAAGTGGACAAATACGCCAATTCAACAACTCATTAAGGAAGGCAAGCTTGAGGGTCCCAGACCGGGATGGTTTAATACCGATGGTTCTTATGCGAACCGGATGTTCCCAAATGCAATCGATGCAAGCGTTTTTTACGATGCAAACGGGCGCTTGTGGATGACGTATGGATCATGGTCCGGGGGAATATTTTTACTGGAGCTGGATAAGGCAACTGGCAAACCCATGTATCCAGGTCAAGATGGAACTACGGAGGACGGCCGTCTGATTGATCGTTATTTTGGCACCAAGATCGCAGGTGGATACGGTGAGTCCGGGGAAGGTCCGTATATTGAATACCACCCAAAAACGGGTTATTACTATTTGTATGTAACCTACGGCGGTCTTGCAGCCGACGGAGGGTATAACATGAGGTTATTCCGTTCCAAGAGTCCGACAGGACCTTATAAAGATGCCAAAGGACAGAATGCTGTTTTGCCGGCAAACACCAAAAATACAACTTATGGCAACAAGTTGATAGGTAATTTCTTGTTCGATAGTAAAATAGGCGACCCCGGTACAGGCACTGGCTACGGCTATGTTTCCCCTGGACACAATTCTGTATACACCGATCCTGCTACTGGACAAATGTTTGTCGTCTTTCATACCCGATTCCCTCAGCAGGGGGAGACACATGAGCTGCGTGTACACCAAATGTTTATGAATCAGGATGACTGGCCTGTCGTAGCTCCTTACCGTTACGGTGGCGAGACGCTTACAAAGCTGGATGAGAAACAATTCATTGGCGATTATCAATATATTAATCATGGCAGTGATTCTTCGGCTACGATCAAGAGTACACAATTCATTCAGCTTAGAGCAGATCATACCATCGAAGGCGATGTGCAAGGAACATGGCGCAAGTCGGGGGATGCGAATATCCAATTAACACTGGATGGTGCTGTGTTGGATGGGGTGTTTTTAAGACAATGGGATCAGGTTACGAATCAATACATCGTGGCGTTTACAGTTTTATCGAATAAAGGTGAGATGGCTTGGGGCAGTAAGCTCCCTGATATGACCGATACGACAGTAGTGGATAGTGTGTATCGTGAGTTAGATCTTGGCGATACAAGTCGGGTGACGACTAGCCTGAATCTTCCGAAGGAAGGCAGTCGGCAAACCCGGATTACCTGGAAAACTTCAGACCAAAGCGTCATTACGGATACAGGTGAAATCAAGCGTCCAGGAATCGGAGAAAAGGCTGCATCTGCCACTTTGACGGCTACCATTACCAAAGGAGAACGTAGTCGGGACAAAGTTTTTAACATCACGGTATCCCCTTATGAGAAGGTAACATTGACTGCGTCATACACATTTGAAAATAATCTAGAGGATCAGCAAGATGCTTTTGCTAATGGCGAAGTTATCGGTGACCGAATCGATCGCCAGGGAGGAAGTGTATCCTACGCTGAAGGCGTAAAGGGCCAAGCTATAGTCCTTGATGGAAAGTCAGGCATTGCTCTACCTGAAGGACTCATATCCAGCTCAGCATATTCCGTGTCACTGTGGGTAAAACCAAGCGATTTGACGCTGCATACACCAACTTTCTTTGGAGCTATGGATAGTAACCACTGGATTAGCCTTCTGCCCAGAGGACCCGAGAAGGATAATACAATGGTCTGGTCCGGCAGCTCACTTTGGTATACCGGCAGTACTGGCCTAAAGATCAAAACAAATGAATGGACCCATCTCGCCTTCACTGTAGAACGTGGGGTGTTAGCCGTGTATGTGAATGGCAAGCTTCAATTTACCGGCTCAGGATTCCCAGATGTCTTTACCTCCAAATCTGGAACATTCAGCTTAGGTGTCAACTGGTGGGACCCTGCGTTCAAAGGATCTATTGATGAGCTGAGTATATTTGAAGGTGCGCTCCCCCCTGTACAGGTGGCAGAGTTAGCGAAGATGAAGTGAATTAAGACTAATGAATCGTAAGCAACTCTAGTGTCGAAAAGAAAAACTACAAAAAAAGAGAGCACTGAATAGCGCTCTCTTCCAATGAAACATATATAATATAAGGAATATTAATAGGCCAATGCAAAAAGTCCTTTGATGTGGGACAAGTAACGGATGTTACTGCCTTCCTTCATCAAAGTAGCTACAGCGCCTTTCAGTTGGGTGCCATTCGCGCCTACAGTACCGATCGCGTCTGTTCTGCCCAAGCTGCCCAGTGTACCGGAGAATACTGGTGTAAAGCGTTCCATTTTCGCTCCGTTGAAATAAGCAAAGATGTTGTAACCAACTAATTCGCCCATTTGCCAAGCCAACTGTGCAGTTGGAGGGTATGGACGCTCGCCTTCACCCGGGAACACCACTGCGCTGTCGCCAGCGAGGAAGATGTCTTCGTGAGAAGTCGATTGCAGTGCACCATTCACAGTAGCGCGACCACGGTTTACTTCGATACCAGATGCGCCAACCAGTGCATTACCTTGTACGCCGCCTGTCCAGATCAGTGTGTTCGTTTTGATCGAACGTCCGTCTTTCAAGAGAACTTCGTCAGCTTTCATTTCTGTAATCGGAACACCCGCTACGATTTGAACGCCACGTTTTTCAAGGCTTGTTACTGCACGATCAACCAGTGGTTGAGGGAAGCCTGCCAAAATAGATGGTCCAGCTTCTACGCAATACAAGTTGATATCTTCGTAGTTAATACCTTTTTCGCGACAAATTACAGGCAATTTGTCAGCATATTCACCCACCAGCTCCACGCCTGTCAGACCGCCACCACCGATAACGATTGTAGCGTCTGCTTGGTTACCGGATTGCTTGTAAGCATCCAGACGAGCTTCCACATGTGCGCGAATGCGATTGGCTTCTGCCACTGATTTCAGCGTGAAGCTATGCTCTTGCAGTCCTGGAATACCGAAGTAAGCCGTTTCGCTGCCCAGGGAAATAACGAGAGCGTCATAGCTCAACGTAGCGCCACTGGCCAAGGTTACTTTTTTATCGTCAGGCTTGATTTCGGAAACAGTATCCACTTTCAGGATAATTTCTTTGTTACGCAGCAGTTTTTCCAAAGGAAGCGCAACAGCTTTTTCGGCAATTGTACCTGCCGCCAAACGGTGCAGTTCCGTAATAATTTGGTGCGACGCAAAGCGGTTAACCACTGTAATGGTTGCTTGGCTAGCGTCCATATGCTGGCGTGCTGTAAGAGCGGCTAGCAATCCGCCGTACCCGCCGCCCAAGATCAAAATTTGCTTCGACATGTCCATCCTCCGTTCTCGATCAGGTAATTATTTGCTTTCGCGTTGGCGCTCATTCAGAATATCCAGGAAAGCCTGGCTGAAACGCAGCGTTTTTTGTACATTCGGATCTTTAAGCATTTTGAGCAGGCCAAACAGACCTACACTGCCGTCCGTAGTTTGTACACGGTCATTTGCTTCAATTGCAGCAGAAGCCAATCCTTTAGCCGAATCTGTAACAGGCTTCACAAACTCTCCCATGGAGCTTTTCATATCTCCGATAAAGACAGGGTCAGTCGCCAGACTGCGAGCTACATCATAAGCGTCGGTCATCAAAGTAACCATCTCAGTCAACTTGGGCAGATTTTCTACCAGCACGGTCAGCGATTGCTGAACCTCCGGTTTCATCAATTGGTCCAATACATCCCGAGACTCTTTGGTAGCTTCCTGTGTTACTGCCACCTCTTGTTGGTTTTCAGACATGCGTGAACGTCCTCCTTTACTGTGAAAATAGAAGTCCATTCCTTTCTCGTAACCTGTATCCATAAACTCTAGCAATAAAACGTTCATCGAATTCACGCCCTTAAACATGCAAGAAGCACAGCTAAAACCGGCCTATACCCTACAGGGCAAGACTGATTTATCGCAGATGCCAATTGTATATTGCTCAGACGGTATTCTGTTGTTACTGCTGCGGAATATTCCACGAAGCGCTCCTTCGTGACTACAACAGGCCGAAACGGAACCCTATACCTCTATATTACACCTTTCACGACACAATCGTCGAAGAAATTTTAAATTTGCACAAATTTCTGCAAAATTTTTATTGTTATTTTAGATAAAAATTAGAATAAGCTCGATTTTTGTCCAAGTTTCACTTAAAAGAAGGGTCATCTTATGCTAGAGGAGGGTAATAAAGAGAGTGCGTTTTAGTTCGATCATATGAAAATAACACAAAATATATTCATACGGAGGTTTTAAATGATGGCTAAAACATTTGGAGATATGGTTCAAGAAGCGAGGCAGCACGTTCAGGGCATTGATTCACAGGAGGCACGTCAGCGAATGGAGGCAAATCCAGATACATTCGTTATCGATGTACAGGACTCCCATGATGCAGGCGCTTGCGGTCTGATTCGCGGAAGCGCCAATATTTCATTGGGCATGCTGCCCATCCGCGCTGACTTGGAGGTTCCACAGGATTTGCGTGACGAACGTCTACGTGACCGCAACCGCCCGATTATCACCACTTGTGGGGCAGGCGGACAAGCTGCATTGGCAGCTTATACACTCCAACAGATGGGCTTTACCAATGTAGCTTTTATCGAAGGCGGAACAACAGCCTGGAAGGAATCCGGCTTTGAAGTAGAACTGTACTAAGGGATCTACGCTCCAAGTGTCGCCCTACGTATGTAGGGTGCCTTCAGAAGCGTCAGGATTATCAGGTGCCTCGAAATCATCAGGAGACGGCTGCGGTACACCAGACTCAATGAACTCATCTACATCGCGGGCAGCCTTAACTTGATTGCATTCATTGCAAGCACATACACAATTGACCGGCGTCGTGTGCCCCCCTTTTGCCCGAGGCAGTAAATGATCAATCGTGTCACCGTAGCCCCCGCAAAAAAAGCAAGTATAACGGTCACGATTAAGCACATATTGACGAAATTCCTTGTTGCTATACAGTCTACGCACGGTGTATGGATTAACAATCACCGCCATACGCTCTCTGACCAGGGTCATGGCCAGATCAAGCTCAATCTCTTGATGCCAGCGTCTCCCCTGGTCGGTTTTGCCTCTTAGCCGAATCATGCCATTGCGATTGAGCCGCAACGCCCGGGTATCCGCAGGCTTCAGCCTGCTAAGCAGATGCCGAACCCGTTGCCGGTGGCGCTCACGCGCTTTGTCCGTGACCGGCTTCCTGCAGGGGCGTTGTGCCTCCATAGGTAGCGACGCCTCCAGGCTGTGCGCAGCCGTATTGGCTTCAAGGCTATGCTGTGTCACGGGAGCAGCCGAGGGGTTCGTTTCCTCGCCGGAGGGAGCGGACGTAGCCGCACGTTCTTGTGGGGCCAATCCTCGGCAGGAACGGCAAGGACCACGCCGGGAATAAGGACCAGCCCGGCGACCCGTTCTGCGCTGAAAGTCCGTTAAAGGTTTCATCTCCTGACAATACGTACATTTTTTAATCAGCGGTTTGCTCGCTTCATCCTTGTTCTGCTGCGTTTCTGTCACGTCCACCCCTCCTTTCCTCTGTTGCTCACTCTTCACAGTTTGCCCGAAACCCGAACTATTGTTAAAGTTAGATTCATTTTACCGTTTTCACGTTCTCTTTTCTAGCTACCCGAGTCGTTGTGAACACTCAGGTATAACAAATTTTAATGATTCAGCATACGTTATACAGCGATCCTTGTTCTTCATTCAGCATCATATTGACCGTCTGACGTTTAGCCCCCCTCACTTGGTGGGTAACTTGTTATATATGAAGGAGGGACGTACATGAAAAGGAACCATACGATGATGCAATTTTTCGAGTGGAATGTCGAAGCTGACGGTTCTCACTGGAAAAAGCTTACCCGCCTGGCGCCGGAACTGAAGGCCAAAGGAATTGACGCGATATGGATTCCACCTGTCACCAAAGGCCAATCGCCCGAGGATACGGGATACGGCGTCTATGACCTTTATGACCTGGGCGAATTTGACCAAAAAGGTGCGGTGCGCACCAAATACGGAACCAGGGAAGACCTGCTGGAGGCTGTTGCCGCCTGTGTTCGCCACGGCGTGTCCGTCTATGTCGATCTGGTCATGAATCATAAGGCCGGCGCGGATGAAACTGAAGTATTCAAGGTCGTCGAGGTCAACCCGGATAACCGCAATGAAGTCATTTCTGAGCCCTTTGATATCGAAGGCTGGACTAAATTTACGTTCCCCGGCCGTCAAGGTCAGTATTCCACATTTCAATGGAACTTTGAACATTTTAACGGAACCGATTACGATGCAAGCCAGGACCGGACAGGAATCTATCGTATTTTAGGTAAAAATAAAAGCTGGAGCGAAAATGTAGATGATGAATTCGGCAATTATGATTATTTAATGTTCGCCAATATTGACTATAATCATCAGGATGTGCGCAAAGAGATGATCCGTTGGGGGAAATGGCTGGTAGATACTCTGCAATGCAACGGATTCCGTCTGGATGCAATCAAGCATATTAATCATGAATTTGTACGAGAGTTTGCTACAGAAATGATTAAAAAACGCGGGCAGGATTTTTATATGGTAGGCGAGTTTTGGAAACCGGATCTGGAATCGTGTCAAAAGTTCCTGGATACCATTGATTATAAAATCGACCTGTTTGACGTATCCCTCCACTACAAACTACATAGCGCTTCCTTGGGTGGCAAGGATTTCGATTTAAGCACCATTTTCGAGGATACGCTTGTTCATACCCATCCCCTGAACTCGGTTACTTTTGTCGATAATCATGATTCACAGCCGCATGAAGCGCTCGAATCCTGGGTGGAGGACTGGTTCAAGCCTAGCGCCTATGCACTCATCTTGCTGCGCAAGGACGGTTATCCCTGTGTGTTCTACGGCGATTACTACGGTATCCAGGGGCAAACGCCCGTGAAAGGCAAGCAGGCTGAGCTAGACCCGCTTCTATATGCCCGGTACCATAAAGCTTATGGTGAGCAAAAAGATTATTTCGATGATCCCCATACGATTGGATGGGTTCGTCAAGGCGTGCCTGAGCTGGAAGGCTCCGGATGTGCTGTGGTGATCACCAACGCAAATGACGGAGAAAAGCGCATGTTCGTAGGCAAACAACGTGCAGGGGAAGAATGGATGGATTTGACCGGACATCACGATCATACCGTAAAAATTGAGCAGGATGGCTACGGCATATTTCCCGTTCGTGCCGGCAGTGTATCGGTGTGGGCACTTCCCGCAGAGGAAGACAGCCAGGAAACAGAAGAAGAGGAAGCGAACGCTTAATCTATACCCAACACAAAGAGGACAGGATGCGAGGAAGCGCCCTGTCCTCTTTGTGTATGGAAAGTCACTCCGTTACCTTGCTTTGGTTGGCCACGGCCTGCTTCTTAGCCTCTACATGACTCGGATCACCGAGATAAAAACGCCGGATGGGATCTATATGCTCATCCAGCTCGTACACCAGTGGAATGCCTGTCGGAATATTCAAATCCAGCAATGCGGTTTCGTCCAGATTCTCCATATACTTGATTAAGGCCCGCAAAGTGTTACCATGTGCAGAAATGATAACTCGATCCTTTTTGAGAATCAAAGGGACAATCCGCTGCTTCCAAAACTCACCGACCCGATGCACGGTGTCCTCCAGGCTTTCCCCAAGCGGCAGCTCTTCTGGCTTAATATTACGATAACGTTCTTCCCGATGCGGACTCCGCTCGTCCTGCTCATCCAGCATGGGGGGCCGCACCGTCAGACTACGCCGCCAGATATGAACCTGCTCCTCGCCGTATTGCACGGCGGAATCCAGCTTGCTAAGCCCCTGAAGGGCACCGTAATGGCGTTCATTCAACTTCCATGACTTCTGCACAGGTATCCACAGATGATCCAGCTCATCCAAGATATGATACAGCGTGCGGATAGAACGTTTTAGCACAGAGGCAAATGCCAAATCAAACGTATATCCAGCCTCCTTGAGAATGCGTCCCGCCTCAACGGCCTCATGAGTCCCCTGTTCAGTCAGGTCCACGTCCGTCCAGCCCGTAAACAGGTTTTGTCGGTTATACACGCTCTGTCCATGCCTAACCAGCACCACTTGATACATGCACTCACTCCTCTCCTGTCTGTCTTTATGTTTTACCCAACTTCTATGTATTTAACGTAAAATGCAATTTTTAAACCGTCTATTTAATACAAAAAAGGACGGCATTCAGCCATCCTTTTCTTCTTACCCTGCACTTAGTCCCTCTTACTGAATTTGGCCAACAGATCCAAAATCCGTACATACAGCCATACTAGAGTTACCAGTAATGCAAAAGCACCATACCATTCCATATATTTGGGTGCACCTTGATCTGCTTGCTCTTCAATAAAATTGAAATCAACCAGCAGATTCAAAGCCGCAATGATCACGATAAATAAACTAATGCCAATACCCAGCCAACCTGTTTCATGGATATAGGGAACATTCATACCGAAAAAGTTCAAAATAAAATCAACCAGCGTCACCAGAAATATCGCCATCGTACACAGGACCACGAATGAGATAAAGCCGCGTGTCACCTTGATGATTCGCTGTGTGTACATAAAGAGCATCAAGAACAAGATACCCACGGTCAGTAAAATGGCATTGGCTACAATTCCAGGGTACTCATACTCCATAAAAGCTGAAACGCCACCCAAAGCAAAACCACTCAGAATCGCATATACAGGAGAGAGTAATGGAGCCGTTTTGGGAAAAAAGGATATCGCAAGTGCTACGCCTGCCATACCAATAAAGCCTGCCGTCAGCAAGGATAGCACCTCTACGGTTCCTTCGTAGGTCATGTACCAGGTAATACTTCCAGAGACGATGAGCAGAACCAGCAGAAGCAACGTTTTGTTCACCGTTCCTCCGATGGTCATGCGTTGTTCACTTGCTTCTCTTTCATCTTCGCGCAAAAAGATGTCATCACGTAAAACCGGATTGCTAAAGCTCATACAGGGTACTCCTTTTCGATGTTGTTGTTTGCTATGCTATATGTATATATCGGCACAATATGAAAAAAGTTTCAGAAAATTTCAAAAAAACTCTAACCTTGCCACATGGCAAAGCTAGAGTTAGAGGATCAGGTCGTTACAGGTTAAAGATCAGCTGTCGCAATCTGAATCGTACCAAATGTGCCTCCGGCCGCGCTAGTCAATAAACCAGCTACCAGCAATAAGGCAACTTCCACCGTAAGACTAGTGAATGCAGGGATCGTATAGGTAATCACAGGCGCATTGACAACAGTAAGGACAAGATCAATCGGAAAGGGACCGTTATTATTAACGGTTACTGCTGCATCTGCACCACCACGCAAATTTTCATAATACGATTTGCCGATACCAGCCGCTATCGTAAAGTTTTGTTGAGGTAAAAGAATCGCCATAGTTTTCACCTCCCTTGCGTTTGATAGTGTATTCTATGCTTCCAATCTACGAGCGTAACGTTAAGTGACTCAGTAATAAGACACAATTCGAAAGACTTATAGATTAACGTACCCTAACCTATGCTAAAAAGGAGTTGCCCTCTCAGATTCTTTGCAGAATCTGCGGACAACTCCTTACTAAATAATAGAAGTATCAGACAGTATATTAGCAGTTAGCAGGATTGTATGTTGCCTTTGCTTCCTTATTGCACGTCAATGCTCAATTCCTGCAAACCGAAACGAGAAGGCGCTGAAACCTTCACGCGGATATTGCCAGCCTCACCCTTTGTACGAATCCAGAATGCAATGCGTCCACCAATTAGGGATAAGCTTGAAGGACCGATCAATTCACCCACTCCCTCGACCTCCACCGAAACAGGATCTGCATAGAACGGCAGGGCATTGCCGTATTCGTCCAGAGCATCCACTACTACTCGGGTTACGTCCCAATCGCCAGCTTCCAGTACCATATCATCTGCAGCTACCCGTAGCTCTGTCAGCACCGGATTACGTGAATAGTATTTGCGGATCACTTCTTGCCCGTCTACGTACCCAATGAATACAGCGTCTTCCCACTTCATGCCCCAGTGGCCTGTCAGCTCGTCGATCACGACAGGGGGGTGAGGAAGCGCCGGGTACTTCTCTCGGTTCGGACGATAAATACCTTTGCGCTCATGACCGTAGATGAACTCCACCTCATCGCAATTGGTGAACACGACCAGCGGCACGATGCCCCCGATATTTCGCTCGCCACGAGACCAGTAAGTGACCGGCTCCATAACGATTTCCTGTTCGACGTTCTTCTGGCTCCGGTACACGCTCGCTGCAAATTTAGGCAGGCGGAACATATCCATGACACCGTGGTAGCAGATTTTATCACCGGAACCAAAATCAGCATGCGTGTTATAGTCAAAAGCACACCAGCCAATCGCTCCGGCAATGCCCTCATCGGCATAGGAAGCATTTTGGACCCGCGTATGGCGCAGTGCATGCTCCATTACCCGTTCCTCCTGGTCAAAACGTTTCGTCGGGTACATATGCCCGTTATATTCCGTTACCAGATAAGGGACCGGATGATCCAGCTTTGTAACGAGAGACGGCTGGCGCAAGCCTGTCGTTTCGCCATCTACGCCTTCTGTATCGTCATACGTATCAAAATTGCGGATTTCCTTCGCCAAATATTTTTTGTGCCCACCATCATGAACAAAATCATTTATCGTATATACATCTTCCAGCAGCTCACTGCCTACAATATAACGCACACCACCCGTAGCACGGGTCGGATCTAGCTTTCGTGCCAGCTCATTGGTACGCGTGTACAGATCATGGTCATCCTGCGACTCATTAATTCGTACGCCCCAGATTACAATGGAGGGATGATTACGATCACGGATAATCATGTCCTCTACGTCCCTCACCGCCTGCTCCTTCCACGCTTCACCGCCAATATGCTGCCAACCCGGAATCTCTTCGAAAACGAGCAATCCAATCTCATCACAGCGGTTTAGAAAATGACGGGACTGTGGGTAGTGGGATGTCCGTACCATATTCAGCCCCAGCTCCTCCTTGAGCACATCTGCATCACGACGCTGCGCTCTTTTGGGCATAGCATAACCAACGTACGGATAGGACTGGTGACGGTTCAGGCCAAGCAGCTTGATCTTCCGCCCGTTCAAGTAAAAACCGTCCGGCTGAAATTCAGCCTCGCGGAAGCCAAAGCGCACGGTCACCTGATCCAGTTCTTCTCCGCCTCGTAGCAGCGTCAGCTTCGCTTCATACAGCTTGGGATCATCTATATCCCAAAGCCGCAGGCCGCCCAGCTCTTTCAGCTCCAGCGTTACTTCCGCCGCCGTCACCGCTGCCAGCTCGGTCTCCGCCTTCACGCTCGCTCCGTCCAGCAATTGCAGCGCGACCGTCAAGTCGTCCTGCTGATCGCCGATGCCCTCCAGCTCCACGACCACGCGCACCGCCTTATTTGCCGCAAGCGGCTCCGGTGTCTGAATGAATATCGTTCCAAGGTGTACAGGCTCCACTATTCGCAGCTGCACTTCGCGGTAAATACCGCCATAGGTCAGATAGTCAATGACTGCCCCAAAGGGAGGGATGTCGTCCCGTTCCGTGGAATCGACAATGACTGTGAGCACATTGGAGCCGCCATACTCGGCAAGTTCGGTCAATTCAACGCTGAACGGTGTATATCCACCTTTATGCTCCCCCGCTTTTACCCCGTTTAGATATACCTGGGCATAGGTCATGACTCCTTCAAAATCAACATACACTCGCTTACCTTTGGCATCTGCCGGAATGTTCAGCTCTCTTTTATACGTAGAAATAAACTGAAATGCCTTGTCGTCAAAATAATTATACGGAAGCTCTACATTGGTGTGCGGCAGCTGAATTGGCTCATACCGACTTGCATCAATGCCTGCGCTTACTTCGCTCTCGACATATTCAGGAAGGTAAAACCATTGATCATTCAACGGCAAAATGGTACGCATGGGCAGTCACCTCAACCTTTTATTTTCCACTCTTATACCATAGTAAAATATTTAAGTAAAAATAACGAGTAAAACTTAGTAAAATAAATATATGTTCAATGTAAGCATTTCCAAGACAATTGTCAATCCATTTTTATATCTTTTTATAATCAAAAAAAACAGCCCCAGAAGGCGGGGCTGTCCAAATCCATAGCGTCGATTTTATTTGGCATCGGTATGCAGCGGCGCACTGCTGTTGCGAATCATTAGCTCGGTCGGAATGATGACCTTGCGCCCCACCTCGTTTGCACCGTTGCGTACCGTATGCAGCAAGAGCTGAACGCCCGTTTCTCCCATCAGTTCGGTATGCGTTTTGACTGTTGACAGAGATGGGGTCAAATATTCCGCTGTCGGAATATCATTGAAGCCAACAATGGAGATACGTTCCGGCACCGCAAGGTGATGCTGCTCCAGCGCCTTCAACACCCCAATAGCCACCGAATCGCTCGCGACAAAGAAGGCTGTAGGCAGGTTTTCTGGTCCTGCCAGAATAGCCGCTTCCATCGCACGGAAGCCGTCTGCCGCTGTTCCTCCGCACATATGAATATCATCCGACGTGCATAGCCTATGCTGTTCCTGATACCGCAAAAACGTCTCATAGCGGGCATCTAGCTCGACTTGTTCGGAATCATGGGACTGCTCATCCTTACCCATACCTATATATCCGATGTGACGATGGCCCGCGCCCATCAAATAATCCAGTGCATCAGCCGCAGCGTGAGCAAGGTCAATGACCACATAGTCTGCCCCTGTACGCTCTACCGGATGATCCAGAAAGACGCAAGGAATGGGAAGTTCCAGCATACGTTCTACCTCTTCGCTGCTAAAATGCCCCAGCACGATTAGTCCATGTAGCCCTTCGGACGAAGTCTTCAGCGCAGTCAGGTCTTCTCGTCTGAAAATACGCTCCAGCTGCGCCCCACTTTGGCGGCACTCTTTTTCCACGCCAAACCGAATAGATAAATAATAAGGGTCTTCCAGTTCCTCGTACGCACTAAACCAGTGCACCATACCTAACCGGATGGGTCCCTCTGCCTTCTTGCGGGGCTGACGACCAATACCGCCATTTTTACGTTTAACCGTCGTATATTTCATGCGCTCGGCAACCTCAAAAATTTTACGCCGCGTTTCCTCTGATACAGACAGTGTTTCATCATAATTCAGCACTCGGGAGACCGTGGATATCGAAACCTCTGCCTCCTGGGCGATATCTTTTAACGTAGGCATTGCAGACTCCTTTAATCGTTTTACTCTATTTTTACTTTTATTTTACTATTATCTTACTCGTCTCCCCTGTGCAACACAACCCGTCATTCCTAAAAGGGTCAACCATTTTTTTCATATTATAAGCCTAATCATGATAAAATACGTACCATAATAGAAATGACACTAAGGAGGATACACACATGAAACAGGAACTGATTGACCGCCTGACTACATATGTTCAGGTAGATACCCAATCTGATGAAAGCAGCCACACTTGCCCCACTACACCCGGACAGCTCACATTGGGCAACCTCTTGGTGGGCGAATTGAAAGCCATTGGTATGACAGACGTAACTATTGATGATAATGGTTATGTGATGGCGACCCTTCCTTCCAATACGGATAAAGAGGTTCCCGTCATCGGTTTTCTCGCCCACCTCGATACGGCTACCGAACTGACTGGCGCAGGGGTAAAGCCGCAATTGACGGAGAACTATGATGGGGGCGATATCACGCTGAATGCTTCGCTTGGTGTGGTTCTTTCTCCACGTGAGTTTCCCGAACTGACTCAATATAAAGGCCACACCCTGATCACAACAGATGGTACCACCCTGCTCGGTGCAGACAACAAAGCCGGGATCGCAGAAATCATGACAGCTATCCACTACCTGATTGACCATCCAGAAATTCAACATGGCAAAATTCGTGTTGCCTTTACACCGGACGAAGAGATTGGAAGAGGACCGGAACGCTTTGATGTAGCCGCTTTTGGCGCTGAATATGCCTATACGGTAGACGGCGGACCGCTCGGAGAACTGGAGTATGAGAGCTTTAACGCCGCAGCCGCCCATATTACCATTCACGGTGTGAACGTGCATCCCGGTACGGCTAAAAACAAAATGATCCACGCTGCCAAAATCGCTATGGAGCTGCACAGTCGGTTACCTGCAAACGAAGCCCCAGAATATACAGACGGATATGATGGCTTCTATCATCTCTTGGAGTCTACAGGCACGGCAGAACAAGCTAAGCTATACTATATTATCCGTGATTTTGACCGCGAGAGCTTTGAAAACCGGAAAGCTTATTTAACAAATGTAGTCAAAGAGCTGCAGGCCGCATATGGAGAAAACCGTATTGCGCTGGAATTGAGAGATCAGTATTACAACATGAAAGAGAAAATAGAGCCAGTCAAGCATATCGTCGATGTCGCTTATGAAGCAATGACAAAGCTGAATATCGAACCCATTATTAAGCCGATTCGTGGCGGTACAGACGGTTCACAGCTATCCTACATGGGACTGCCTACCCCGAATATTTTTACAGGTGGGGAGAACTACCACGGTAAGTTTGAATACGTGTCGGTGGACAACATGGTACTTGCTACCAAGGTTATTGTGGAAATCGCACAACTATTCGAGCAACGCGGCAAGTGAACTACCTATACACAGCACTGACACGTTAAGATTAAATAGAAGGCATATCGTTCCTTAATGGAAACGGTATGCCTTTTTTTCTGAAGCTTTCATTTCCCTTTAAATTTTCAATATCTTTATAACTTTTATCCGTCTTTAGACCGACAACTATATACGAGACTATAAAAAATATATCTAGTAAAGAAAGGTAGGTTATCTATTTGAATACAATAGATGCATTAATTGCAGCCATTCCCTACATACAACAGATTATGCGTGAGAAAGTGACCCTCGCTCTCTTCGACCGCACTCATGTCCTTATGTATACCCAATCTGAGGGTATGGACCTCGGCTTTGAAACGGGCTCGGAGCTGCTCGAAGACTATAAAGATTTTGCCATGCTTAAAAATGGACGTGAGCCCAGCCTGACCCACATCCCTGCTGAAATTCTAGGGCTTCCTCTTGATATGATCAGTATTCCTGTATTTGACGAGAAAGGTGAAGTCATCGCAGCATTTGCGGCCTCTTATAATTTGACTAACAAAAATCAACTGGATCAAATCGTATCCGAGAACCTCTCCATCACTGAGCAGCTCATTGATATGGTGCAGCATGTGGCGGCTCATTCCGAGGAGCTTCAGGCAACCAGTGAACAGATTTTGAAAAACACCCAAATCGCCGTACAAAACTCGGGTAAAATCAATCAGGTAGCTGTGTTCATCAAGGAAATTTCCGATCAAACCAACCTGCTTGGATTGAATGCAGCGATCGAGGCCGCGCGTGTCGGAGAAGCAGGTGCAGGCTTTGGTATCGTCGCTCAAGAGGTGCGCAAGCTATCCGTAGAATCCAAAAAGGCGACGGTCGATATTGAAGGAGCCCTTAAGGATGTACAGAACTCCATTCGTCAAATGGAGCAGGAAATTGAGCAAATTGTTTCTTCTTCTCAGGAGCAGGCGACTCTGGTAGGCTCTTTCACTGAAGTGATGGAGCGTATGCAAAAGGCGAGTGAAACGATGCAACATCTGGCCAATGACCTGACTTCGTATGTCGTAAAATAAATCTCGGCATAAAAAAGGGGAGCACACTGATCGCAAAATGCGTAAAAGTGTACTCCTTTTATGTACAAAAGCCCTATCGGGCTTGAAGGTCTAAATCCGAAACTCAAGCAGTATAAGAAAAAACACCATGATTTGAAGGAATCACAGGGTCTAACCCTCCCAAAATATTTCCCAACGGAAGAGCAATACTAAGAAACGCCAAGACCATAGTTACAGAGATTAATGCCTTTTTCATTATGAAGCCCCCTTAATAAAATGGTTTGGTATTGCTCTTGCTGTGATGGTGTTGCCAAATCTCGATAAGTCTCAAACAGAGCAACCAGTGTCCTGAAATCGGCATCCGATTCTACACTGACAGAGAATTGCAGAGAATCAAGGACATAATTTAAGGCAACGGAGTACTGCTTCTTCTTGAAATGGTAAATGGCCAATTGGTTGACCAGTTTTAAATAATATACGCGGTTTGCTCTATCTTCATAACCTTCAAATATCTTAATATCATCGGCAAAATCGTTCAGCAGGTCGTCTATATTCCAATTATTCAGGTTAGCTGCTTCGGCAATACCAACCAATCCTGGAAGTAGCTCCTCGTCATTTTCGTGAAGAAATTGAACGTACTCAGGCAAAAGTTCCCTTCTCCCCGAAAGTAATTCAATCGTAAATAAATTGGCCTTGGCGAGGAAACGGAATCTCTCTACTTCTTCGTGACCGCTCTGATCCAGCCCCATAAACCAACCCATTTCGCTATACTTCATAATATAGTTTCTGGCTTCCTCATACTTGCCCATATTCTGATAGTAAATAGATTTCGCCAAATAACTGTAAGCATAATAAAACACTAGCGGGTGTTTGGTGTCCAATGTCTCATACTTGCCGTCTGCAGCATTTCTCAGTTGGGTGTGATACAGGTTTTCAGCCAACGTATGCAGATAGTCTGCTACTTTGTTCGCTTCATCCCAATCATTATGTGTGTAGCTGATTCTAAACAACTCACAAGCTTTATCGAGTTCGTGGCTGTCCGACAACAAATAAATGGCTTCCCTTTGGTTCAGGACCTCTTCCACTAAAACCTGCCTCCCTATCCTGAAAATTGCGATTACCCCTTAGCACAGCGGCTACTCTTCAGAGGAGTCATGCTATTAGCCTCCATTTTTTGCATACCATTATATTACAAATATAGTCAAAACCTAACTTGAAGTCAATTCAATCATCGCTATCTTCTTTTTTTTGCAACCTTACATTGCTGTGTACGGTTATCGGTTATGAATAGTCGACTCCCCTTATAGAAATAATGCTAAAGAAGACAAAATGTAGGCTCTCTCATGGATGGTTTTTATGATGCTATAGTATCGTGGGGGTAACTACGTTACGAATTAGTGCGTACTTTTCAACCGGGTAGCTGGGCCTTACAATCAAACCTGTGCATGAAACTAAAGTATAGATTGATACTCAACAGAGCATGTACCTGTTCATCAAAATATAAATTCACTTAAGGAGTGAAGTTAATAACATGGAACTTCAATTGGCTTTAGACTTAGTAGATATCCCGCAAGGGATTGCATTGGTAAAAGAAGTAGAGTCGTATATTGATATCGTAGAAATCGGTACGCCGATTGTCATCAATGAAGGACTTCATGCAGTAAAAGCAATGAAAGAAGCATTCCCTAATCTGAAAGTGCTGGCTGACCTGAAGGTTATGGATGCAGGGGGCTATGAAGTGCTAAAAGCTTCCGAGGCTGGTGCAGATATCGTTACGATTTTGGCTGTAGCTGAAGATGCAACAATCAAAGGCGCCGTAGAAGAAGCGAAAAAACAAGGCGGCAAAAAAATCCTGGTGGATATGATCGGTGTTAAAAACCTGGAGCAACGTGCGAAAGAAATTGACGCTCTGGGCGTTGACTACATCTGTGTGCATACAGGCTACGATCTGCAAGCTGAAGGACAAAGCCCGTTCGAAGCACTGCAAACCGTCAAAAAAGTCGTGAAAAACTCCAAAACTGCCGTGGCTGGCGGTATTAAGCTGAGCACATTGGCTGAAGTCGTGAAGGCTCAACCGGATCTGGTTATCGTCGGTGGTGGTATCACTGGCGAGGACGACAAAAAGGCTGTAGCTTCCCAAATGCAACAGCTCATCAAACAAGGTTAACCCCAATGGAAACCTCTCAATATTTATCTGAGGTACTCAAGGAGCTACAATTGGTTCCACAATTGATCAGTGATACGGAATCGGAACAGCTGATCCATTCCATCGCCGTTGCCAATAAGGTATTCGTGGCAGGTGCGGGCCGCTCAGGGTTCATGATTCGCTCGCTGGCAATGCGGCTGATGCATATGGGGATTCAAGCTTACGTAGTCGGGGAAACCGTAACTCCCGGTTTGGGCGAGGGCGACCTGCTCATTATCGGTTCAGGCTCTGGTGAAACCAAAAGCCTGATCTCCATGGCAGAAAAAGCAAAGAAACTCGGAGCCTCTCTGGCGCTACTAACCACTTCTCCCGGTTCCACCATTGGCAAACTGGCCGATATCATCGTCAAGCTGCCTGGTGCGGCCAAGGACCCGTCCAACAAGGACTACCAGACGATCCAGCCCATGGGCTCATTGTTTGAGCAAACCCTGCTGTTGTACGGTGACGCATTGGTACTCAGAACGATGGATCTGCGCAAGCTGACCTCCGAATCTATGTTTGGCCAACACGCCAATTTGGAATAAAAATGCATTCCTTTACGATAGCAAAGCAGGCTGTTCTTTACATGTCACATGTGAAGAACAGCCTGCTTTTATGCTTGTATAAGGCGACGTTCGATACAGCATAGAATAAGACAAAACAAGCCCGGCATGTATTCAAACCATTTATTCGCTGTTCCCTGCTGGCAACGACGGGACTTTGGACGGATCAGCAAGTGCCCAATAGGCATATTTGGCCTTTAACCGTTCGTCGAATAGTAGCGGCTTATCCAACCGGGCTATCGGAAACGTGCTGAGCCACGTATTTCCATCATCCGTACCCCAAATCGTCACATTGCTGATATGTTCCTGCTGTCTTGAAAACATATCGAACAGCGCCCGATAGCGATGAGCCTGCCGGATGAGCATAGATTCTGGAATCGTTTCATAGCGATCTGTGTCATTGGAATAAAGCCCCATATCCAGCTCGGTAATTTGATTATCCAGACCAAGCGAAGCAAACTTCTCTATGGACTGCTCAATCTCGCTAATAGCGGGAAACTCCAGGCGGATATGCGATTGGTGGCCTACCCCGTCAATCGGTACACCTTTAGCGAGCAGATCACGTACCAAATTGTACAGAAAATCCCGTTTCTTCGGCTCATGCGTGTTGTAATCGTTAATGAATAGCCGTGCGTTCGGGCCCGTCACTTCCCTCGTGACACGGAATGCTTTTTCAATATAATCCGTACCGGTAATCTGATACCATTTGCTGCGGCGCATGCCGTCCGGCTGATCAGGATCAATGACCTCATTCACCACATCCCAATCGGTGATGACATTTTTATACCGGGCTGCAACAGCTCGAATATGCGTCTCCAGCCGATCCAGCAAAAGCTTTTTATTTTCAGCAGTCGGCGTCATCGGCTGTCCATTCTTATCCTTGAACATCCAATCCCCAGTTTGGTTATGCCACACCAAAGTATGGAAGCGAATTGCCAGTCCATGCTGTCTAGCAAACTGCACAATTTGGTCTGCTTCCTCCCAATGGAACTGTCCCTCGGACGGTTGTAAGGAGGTCGGCTTCATCGCATTCCCTGCAACGACGCTGTTAAAATGCTTCTGTACCAACTCTCCGTAAGCCCCTTCGGTCTGGAAGGCTTCAATCGCCGTGCCAATGCTAAACTGTCCCCCATATAATCCATACAAAGAAGGAATGTCCTTTTCAATAGCCAGCGGTGGTACAAGTGACAGCTCGAAATCATCCATATAAAAGGAAGACGTTCCTTCTGCCGTTTCCAAATACATAGAAACAGTGTCTGCATCATGCGCAAGCGTATACGTACCAGACAAATGCATCCATCCCCCTGTCGTAGTAGCCGTGTCGCCTACAACAGTTTCATACGCACTATCCCCTTGATGATCACGCTGTACGCTGAGCCTCACCTTGGCAGGCTGCTCACCCGGCGCCAGCTTCACCCAGGCACTGACCGTATATCGGCTGCCCTTTTGCATCGTAGCAGTCACATCCAGCTTGGGTCCGGCATATGTCTTTTGTCTGCCTGTTGTCAGCAGACTGTATGAGCCGCTTCGTGCATCGGCGTCCGAAACCTGTACGGTCTCGGCTCCCATACGGGACACCCATCCTTGAGCCGTACCATCTTCAAACCCGGATACGATACCATTGGCCGGCTCCGTTGGCGTCTTCGATACCTGTGTTATTTCTATCTCATCCACATAGTAGGCCTGCGCGGGATTAGAGCTTTCCACATACAGCTTCAATGCATCCATCCCCCCGGTAAAAGTATATTTCCCCTGAAGTTTGATCCACGATGTATCCGCCGTCTCCGTCTGCGCTACCGTCTTCCATGTCGTAGTCCCGCCTGTGGGCTGCTGCTCCACTGTAAGTTTAACCATGCTCGGAACCGCAGAATGACCATCCAGCTTCACATAGCCACTAATTTCATACTCCACATCCGGCTGCAACAGCGACTTCACATCCAGCTCCGCCCCGTTCCAAGCCGCTGTACGAGCGGTTGCCTTCAGACTGTGCGTGCCGCCATATGCTGCTTCCGTGACGGATGCAATTTGGGTATAAGTTCCTCGAGGCTTCCAGCCGTCGCTGTTTCCTTGCTCAAATCCATACGTTCCAATGGTCTTATGGATACTACCCGCCGATAGCACCATATCCGAAACGGGCGGGGAATGTTCTATAGACGGAGCTGCCTTCGCCACAGACGTTCCCCACCAACCGACAGGCGATAACAACAGCGCTCCAGCCAGTACCAGACAAAAAGGCTTAACCCAACATGACCGCAAAGCAATCCCCCCCGTACTCCAATTTTTTGGAATTGGTATTTGGCACCATTGGTTTTCATTTACTATCCTTTGACACCGCCCAAGGTCATACCCTTCACAAAGTATTTTTGCAAAAAGGGATACACTAAAATAATAGGCACTGAAGCGACAATCGTCATCGTGGCCCGAATCGAGGTAGGCGTGACCGACTTCGCCAGATTTTCCGAACCAGCGAATTGGCTCGCATAGTCCTGACCGTTAACAGACGTGTTAGAATTTTGCAGTATTTTCATCAGCTCATATTGAAGAGTGCTCCATTGCTCATATGATGAATTGTACAAAAACACATCGAACCAGGAATTCCATTGTGCCACCGCTGTAAACAGCGACACCGTCGCCAGTACGGGAACACACAGCGGCAAAACGATGCGCATAAAAGTGGCAAACTCCCCAGCCCCGTCAATACGCGCCGACTCCAAAATCCCTTCCGGCAATCCCTCAATAAAGGAGCGAATGACAATCACATTAAACACCCCGATCAATCCCGGCACGACATACACCCAGAAAGTCCCCAGCATCCCAAGCTCACGAATCAGGAGAAAGTTCGGAATCAATCCACCGCTAAAATACATCGTTAAAATAAAAGCAATCGAAACAAATTTGCGCAGCACATATTCCGGCCGGCTGATCGTGTAAGCCACCATCGCGCAGCAAAACACCGAAGTCACTGTACCCACAACTGTACGTAATACAGAAATCAGCGTAGCATGGAAAATCGTCGCTTCCTTGAATACAAATTCATAATTACTCCACGTAAATTCACGCGGCCACAAATAGATCCCGCCCCGAATCGAATCATTCGCTTCATTTAACGAAACCGCCAGCGTATTTAAAAACGGATACAGCGTGAACACCATCAGGCAGAGCATAAACACGATATTGCACGCATCAAAAATTCGATCCGAGGGCGCCCGAAATCGCCCGTGTACGGCCTTCCCTTTGCCCATGACTTCCGCTCCTTTCTAAAAAATAGTTTAGGCATTTGGATCGCGCACCCTCTGCTATCTCCTTCGAATAGCACAGTCCTAAAAAACAGCCTCTAATGGCCGATAGCGAAGCTGAGCCAACCATGATGGCACATTTACCCAAGGAAGCGCGAGTCACGCGCCTTCCTTAAACTCTCCCCTTGCCACTACCCTCAGTTCTCAAAAAAAGTGACTTTACGGCGGGTAGCAGCGGAGCGGGCGGAATTGTTCTGAAGAAGCGGAGCGTTCGCCTTTATCCCCGGATTTTAACCTATGATCTTTATTCCAATAAGAAAATACGGGGATAACAGCGATCGGAAGAACAATCCGCACGCGGAGCGGCCTTCTCCCCCCATAACTCCCTTTATTCTAGAACAGCCTCTCCTCCCCTAACCGCTTCGCAATATGATTGGCGCTAAACAGTAAGATGAAGCTGACCACCGTTTTGAACATCCCAGCAGCAATGGAAAGCGAGAAATTACCCATCTGAATACCATATTTCAGCACGAAAATATCCAGATTCTCCGAGTAATCCACGTTCATGCCGTTGCCCAGTAAGTATTGCGGCTCAAAGCCGGATTCCAGTAAATTGCCAATGTTCATAATGAGCAGGATGATAAATACAGGCTTCAACCCCGGTAATGTCACATGCCAAATCCGCTGAAAACGCCCTGCTCCGTCCATCTCGGCTGCCTCATACTGCGAGGGATCAATCATCGTCATCGCGGCCAAATAAATGATGGTGTTCCAGCCGACATTTTTCCATACCTCCGATGCACCGAGAATGCCCCAAAAATAGCTTCCCTCGCCCAGCCACAGAATAGGCTCCTTAATCAACCCCAGCCACATCAGCACCTCATTGATGATGCCGCCATCCGCAGACAGCGCCGTACTGATGATGCTAGCCGCGACCACCCACGAAATAAAATGTGGCAGATAGCTGACCGTCTGCACGACCCGCTTGAACATGATCTGACGAAGCTCATTCAGCAAAATCGCTAATGTTATAGCGGTGACAAAGCCCAGCACCAGATTAATAAAGCTCATCGCCAGCGTATTGCGCATGACCCGCAGAAAGTGTTCATCCTGAAATAGAAAATGGAAATGTTTTAATCCGACCCATTGCTGATCGAGCAACTTGCGGGCAGGCTTAAAATCCTGAAAGGCAATCGTCCAACCCCAGATGGGCAAATACTTGAAGATGAACAGCCAGATTAAAAAAGGGACGGACATCCATACCAGTGCCCGTTGCTGATTCAGCTTGTGCATAAATCCCCTAAAGTCGGTTCGCCGCGAGGGCGGCAAATGATCCAAGGAGATCGTGACAGGTGGTGGTGACGAGTGGCCCATAGCTGCTTCCTCCTTTATTTTTTACCGGGATTTTCGATTTTTTTGGCAACCTCCTTCGTGATCAGCTCCTCATACGCCTTTACATCCAGCTTGTTGAATTCAGTGGTGTATTCATTCCAAATCGCATCAAACTGCTCCGGTGCAGACAGCACCAAACGCGGGAAATATTTGCGCTGTAGGTCCCCCTTCTTTTGCTGGAAGAGCTGTGCAGTTGAGCCTTGAGCAATCGGAATACTCCAGGCCGGATACCATGGGCGCTCGTCAGGTGCGGAAAACATTTGCGAGAAGGACTCTACACCATAGACTTTTAGTAGCTTTTTATCTCCCTCGGTGTAGGACATACGCGCAACCTCAGGCTGCCGTCCGGGGCCAACCGAGTTGCCGTCAGGCAGGGTAGAACCGCTACCGTATCGCGGCCAACTGTATTCAAAATATTTGAACCCAAATGATTCGCGGAACGCGTCCTGACCAGTCTGCTTAATTTGCTCCTCAGTTCGGTAAAAGCGTCCTTTTTTATCTACATCATAGGTTTCTCCCTTGATTCCCCAGTTGGATAATATCTGGTTTTCGTCCGTCAGCAGGTTGTCAAAAAATTTGATGATACGCACCGGGTCCTTGGCACTGACCGTAATTCCTATGCCTCGGTTATTAACAAATGACGAAGGATCAATGTACTGATCCTTTATATTCTGGTCGTATACAACAGGCAGCCCTATATACTCCATATCATCATTGCCCGATTGCTTGGAAGCCTCCTGCAGATTATTCAGGGCCTGCCCCGCCTGCCAGCGGTAGTCGAAAAAGCCCAGTACCTTACCCGAGGTCAGCTTCGCCAAATATTGATCGTAATTGTCCACAAAGGACGATTTATCAAATAGGCCCTCTACATTGAGCTGATTTAGCTCTTTCAGATACCGCTTTGTGATTTCCATATCTCCATAATCCGTGGCCCGGTGTGTTTTCATATCAATAATCGTGCCGCCATCATTCGGATAGCCTGCCAGATGCATTGGCGCGTTCGTAAGAGCATAAAACCTATCCTGCGTGGTTAACGCCAGGTACCCAGTCAAGCCCTCATCTGCATGCTTTTTCGCATAGTTACGAATCAGGGCTAAATACTCGTCAAGTGTTTTGATTTTTGGATATCCCGCTTCTTTTAATACCCTGCGTTGCACCCAAAAGGCTCCTTGCTCTAAGTTAGGCGCAGGTAAATAATCGCCTACCACCGCACTTAGCGGCAGAAAGTAAATGTTCCCATCCTCCGCCTTCATCAAGTTGTAGTACGGTCCATATACACGCTTAATATTTGGTCCATATTTGTCGATCAAATCATTCAGGGGAATAAAAGCCCCGGCATCCAGCAGCTTATCGATCGTGCCATCCGGTACTATCACATCCGGGTAATCGTTACTGGCAATAAATGTACCGATCTTCGTATTGGAATCACCCACCAAATGCTCCAGCTTCCAGTTTACCCCCGTCTGATCCTCCAGGATTTTGCCGATCCGCGTTTCATTGGTATTAGTGTCCCTCCCCGCAGTGGCATTAAAATACGTGAATGTGACCTTCTCCTTGCTATCTCCTGACGCCGGCTCCTTGCCCGAGCTCCCTGAGCAAGCAGCGATCATAGACGCCATCATAACCATTACCAGACTGATGATTCCGAACCTTTTGCTTGTCATGCCAGACCCTCCCCTTTCGCCCTCTTTTGTCGATTGTGTGTGAATATCGTGCGCACGTACCTCAAGCGCTGAGAATCCCGCACACTCTAAATTGTAAGCACTTTCATTTTATAAAATGCTGTTCATTTCGTTCACCTGTCAATCTAAAGGTGTTACTTAGAAAACTATAGGTAGAGGTCCTTCAACGCAAATGGACGCCAATCCAGCATCGGCGTCCATGAAAAAACAAATTAGTAATAACGTATTTTCCCTTCTTTGATATAAATCGTTTCATCACATGCATCGGCGACTTGCTGGTCATGCGTTACGACTACAATAGTTTTCCCCCGTATATTTAAATCCTTGAAAATACCCAAAATATTCCGTTCAGAGTGTTCGTCAAGGGAACCTGTCGGTTCGTCAGCCAGTATAATTTCTGGTTCTTGAACAAGAGCTCTTGCTATCGCCACCCGCTGCATTTCACCACCAGACAACATATCAACAGAATGAAAACCTAATTTTTCTAACTCTAATGCTTCTAAAACATCTTCCACCATATGACTTATCTTTGCTTTAGGGTATTTACTATATTTTAGGGGTAAAGCCACATTATCGAACACATTTTTGGTATCAATCAGAGCATAATTTTGTAAAATAAATCCTATTTTTTCTCTTCTGAAATCTGCTAATTGATTTAGAGTTTTAGTTGTCAGATCTTCTTGCTCATACATGTAAGTTCCACTGTCCGGTTTGTCTAATCCAGCAATTATATTTAGCAAAGTGGATTTCCCTGAACCGCTCCTACCCATAATTGCTGTCATAGAGCCCCTTTTAATACTCAAATCTACACCCTTTAATACTTCCAAAACCCTCTCTCCCACCTTAAAAGCTTTGTGAAGATTATTTATTGTAATCATTAAAACCAATCACTCCATTCGTTTTAAAAACATACTAACCTGTAACTTCCTGATCTTGTAGTAAAGTAGAAGTGTAGACAACGCAAATATAATTAGCATGCTCAGCAATATCGTAATGAAGTAACTCCCCATTTTAAAGTTAATAAAATAAGTATACAGAAATAGACTAATTAAACCTGGTACTATCACCAAAAATGCTATCTCTGCAATAAAATAGAAAAGTATATTCATTATCGTTGCTCCAGAGATCAAGTGAATAGATAAGTTTTTCATATTTTTCTCTAATTTAGTTACCATTAAAATCGAAATGCTAAGAATACACACTACAAATATAGTTATAGCTATAACACTGAGTACCATGATGTTCTCGTGTAGCGCTGAAAAAATAAAATTTAATGGTGGGCTGTTTGCTCCAAGAACTTGGGTATCATAAAAACCAGTCTTTTTTTGGGCTTCTTCTACCTTGCTCCTTACAAAGTACTCGGTTTCTGAACTCCAAATGTCCCCATTAATCAATTGGAGATAGTGTTTCTGTTGAAAGTTAAAGTCTTCCTTAGTATCTGGGACACTTGTAAACTGTTGTGCGGGCATAATAATATACCGATCAAGATATATTTCCGGGTTATTAGCATTAAAAACAAGTGAATCCTTTTTAACAAACCCTTTTACATAAAACTCAAAATCTTTAAACAAATATTTTCCTTTTAAAATATCTCCTGCTTTATATAGTTGCTTATATTCTGCTCCTAGGAGTACAGGAATGCTTGTATGACCCACATGATTAAAATCATGTGCGGTCAAGTTCTCCCCCTCATCTGTTTCAATGGAAAACTGATCTAGTCCTTGTTTATTAATTTGTAAAGCTTTTATAGAAACATAAGGGCCTTTGTTATTGATAGTAAAGACATTCGGTTCAAATCCTTGTTCATAATCCTGTGAAAATTTCGCCTTGTCCGCTCCTTCAAAATGAATGAGGTCAACAGGCTGCGTAAAAATGTAGATATACTTCTCACCTATATGTTTCTCTACATAATTATAAAAATTTTTAATTTTGGTTAAGAACATCGGTTTATTCATAAGTTTTTTTAATTCATCACTATTCGTTAGAGTGTCTGATAACTGGAAACTGTCTTGTGCCCCTAAGGCTGCTGTTTTACTTGATTTCGTAACTAAATGATTAAAATTCAAAAATAAAACAGTAACTAAAAAAAACAAAATAGTAATTTGAAGGAGAATAAATATCGTTGTACTTTTGTTCTTTTGTACGCTTTCTAAAACTTCACTGTATACCATTCTCATTTAAACTTAAGTCCTTTCCTGATCTACCTATCTTTTTGACAGTAACGGATATGGAAAGATAAGAAGATAAGAGAATTAATACGTAGCCTATAAGCAAATATTGTACGTACAGTTCAATATTTTCTGTTGAAGCCCGAGCGATCAAAAATAAGAAAAGGCTTATTGTACATATAAGCAAATAAGACAGGGAGACGGCTACATAATATCGTTTGGAGAATTTCGCTATCACTTTCTCTGACTTAATTCCCATAATCCATAACCAATTTATTTCAGTTTTCTTTTTATCGTACCAATTCATAGTAAATATAACACTGGAGCAAACTAACAACAGAAATACGGTAATTATGATCGTATTACGATATATATCTATGCCCACATATCTCTGTGCTCCAGCATCACCGCGGTCAAATACATTCACCTTAACGCTTAAGTTTTCAAAAATTAAATAGCCATTTTTGAGAACAGAGGACACTGCGGGAGAATTTAGTACATAGATATTATTTAGGTGAGTTTGTTGACCAAGGGCATCCAAGTTTAGTAGCACCGTTGTATCCAGAGTTGATGGATAGGCCGCCCCCATAGAACCTATGACTTCAAATTTTTCTCCTTGGAACAGATAATACCGTCTGCCGTCAAGAGAAGTAAGTGCTGATTCAGCAATACGTTGTCCAATTACAGCATACTTATGATCACTATAAAAATCGTCCTCATTAAAAAATCTCCCTGCAACCATTGGTGGCTTATATGTATCCTCTTTATAATAAAGAGCTCGCACATTCATTTCCCCAGTTTCAAGCTCCTTGAATATGGTAAATGGGTACGTTGTTCGGAGCTTACGCCAGTCCCATTCGTGAGCAGTATTTTGATCTACCATAAAGAATAAACTATTTTCTTGGTAAAGACCTCTGGACAAGGAGTCTAATTCTTTTTGTTGTACCATGTAATAACTCACAGAGATCATAATCATGCTCAATAAAAAATACAGTACGAATATTGGTATTAGTCCATTTCTAGAAATTTCCTTCAGCTTACTTTTCATTTCAAATACCTCTCGTAATAAAAGGTGAAATTGTTAAAGAAACTAACAATCTCACCTTCTTTAGTTTTTAATTATTCTTGGCTACCGCCGTAAAAAGTTCTCGCTACAAGAATAGCTTCACCATAACCAGTGACAGCCCTGGTACGATCCCACCCCCATTGTCTATCGCTATCAAGACGTACACTTCCTGCCCAAGTTAATTGTGCTCTGGAATAGTGATATTCACCCTCCCACTTTGTTATAGCAACGGCTCTTTCTAAATCTGAATTTCCTGGCTTAGCTTCCGTATAACCTTGGTGATCTGGAACACTTTTCGCAGCACGTAAGGAAAGCTCTTGATGAGAAATATTATTAGAAAAATTACCCTCCCCTTCAATCCAACCTCCTTCAATGGTGCTAGAAGCATAAGCAGAGGCGGAAATTGAACCAATAATAGCAACAACCGCTAGGGACTTAATTAACTTTTTAGTAAACTTCATCTCTTCCTCCAATAAAAAATTAGTTATATTTGAAAGCTGGCCAGCTATTCAAAACTTCATTGGTGTTAAGATATCCAAAGACTATTTCTTATAATTAATTTAGTATATATTCATATTTACCATATAATAGAAAGGAAGTATATAGCGAAAAATGAAATATTCTGTAGATAAATTATTTATTTAGCTTTTTTTACACTTTTGAGGGTTCTATACTCGATCCGCAGGAATCCTAATTCGAATCTCCGTACCCTCGCCGGGTGCACTGCGAATGGCAAGCTCAAAGCGGCTTCCGTAGTAAAGTTTAAGACGATATATGACATTTTGTAGACCTATACGCTCACCCATTTCTTCCTGCCTTTGCATGTAACCATACAAGCGATGTACCTGTTCCTCAGACATGCCCACCCCATCATCCAGAACCGTTAGAATCAGTTGTCCTTCCTCATGCTCAAAATGAATCTCAATGCGTCCTCCATGCTTTAGCGGCTCAATGCCGTGGATACTTGCATTTTCAACCAGTGTCAGCGCGACCATTTTGGGAAGCATATTGTCCAAGTCTTCAGAGCGCGCCTGCACTTCGTACTGTATTCGCTCACCAAAGCGATATTGCTGAATTTCCAGAAAACAACGGATCAGCTCCAGCTCCTCCCGCAAAGTAACCCGATCCTTGTTCCACACCAGCGAATTGCGGAAAATCCGTGCCATGTTATGAATAATGCGCGCCGTCTCATCCTCATGCTTCATCAAGCTCCGCATGCGAATCGTCTCCAGTGCATTGAACAGAAAATGTGGGTTGATCTGACTGTGAAGTGCATTCAACTGGGCATGCCTGCGCTGAATTTCCAGATTTTTTCGCTGTATATCGGCCATATAGACATCGTTAATCAGTCGCTTTATTTTCAGCGTCATCCGATTAAACTCACCTGTTAATTGCCCGATCTCATCTCTCGACTCTGTGCCGCGAATCAGCTCAAAATGCTGGTTTTTCACCTTCTTCATGTGCTTTAAAATACGATGAATCCTCACGTTCAACGAACGTGTAATCCAAATAATGATTAATGTAGGCAGCAGCATATTTACACAGGTTAACAAGAGCACAAAATTGCGAGATTCCTGCATTTCATACAGCACTGCATCTCTCGATACCGCAGCCACAATGCTCCAGCCATTCAGATTGCTCGTAAGCACATAATTCGTCTTGAACTCCATGGTGTCCTCGGGCAGCTTGAGAGTGTTATAGGCTACATGTTTGTGGTTTATATCCACTTTGGGGTCCGTTGTATATTCGATTTCCCCTCGTTCGTTCAGCAGAAAGAGACTTCCCTGCAAATTCAGGTTATTGAAAATCTCCCGAATGGACGACATTCGCAGTTCTATTTTCAGTATTTTTTCACGACCATTTTGGGAATAAAAGTAGTTCATCCGCCGAATCAGGCTAAAAGGGTACATCTGTTCACCTGTACTGTCATCGGTACGTACAAATATAGGCTTGGACTGGCGTCCAGGCGAGATTTTGGTATACCAGGGCAAACTTCTGACTCCCTCATCTATAAAGCTGATTCCACCGGAATTCAGCAGCGTTGAATTATTGGTGTAGATCGTAATTCCACCTACGGAATGGTATGCAGGACTGTAAGTGTTGTTCAAGATATGACGTAAATAAGAGTCATAAGCGGCGATATAGTCAGCAGGGTGGGGATATGTTTCTTCCAATACCTCATTGAGCTGATGATCCGTATAAAAGATAGACGAGATTTCCATCGCATCTTCAAATTCACGGTAAAATTCAATTTTAATCTGTTCCAGTGCGCGCGAAATATCCTGCATACGCTGTTCCTTCACGTTTTGCGAGGTGACATGGTAAAAAATCAGATTGGTCAGCACTACAGGCGTAAAAACACAGAGAAAATAAAGCAGCAGCATTTTATCTCGCAGTCGTACATGATCAAGAGTCATTCTCAGCATCTTCATTCGCCGGCCCTCTCTGACTCGTTGCCAACAATCAGGCTGTTGCGGTATTCGCTTGGTGTGACATGCGCCATCTTTTCAAACTGGGTAACAAAATAGTCTGAACTGCCGAAGCCCACGCGCTCAGCAATTTCATAAATCCGCAGATCCGTCTGCCGCAACAAGCGTTTCGCCTCCTGAACACGCAATTTCAGCAGAAATTCGTTAAAGTACACACCATACGTTTTTCTGAACAATTGACCGAGGTATACCGGGTTCATGTAAAAGCGAGCCGCAATACTTTTCAGGCTTATATTCTCGGCGGCATGCTGCTCAATGTAAGCACGGATGTGCTGGATGCCTCCCTGCTGACAATCCTTGCGCAGAACTCCAATATACCTTCCACTTTCCTCTGCAAAAGCTGTAAACAATCGCTGTAGTTCACCCAGGGACAGGTTCATGTCCTGCCAGTTCATCATCGGTTCTAGTGACTGAAGTGAGCGCTCATCTCCCTGCATGTTTTGAATGACCCGAACGATACTAAGTACGCACTGATGCAGACTCATTTTCATAGCCTCAGGAGCATAACACTCCTCCCGAAAGCTGCTAAATAAATAATCCACGGCCACACGCAGCTCATCCAACCGCAGTTCCTCAACTTGTTCCGTCAAGCGATCCAGTACGTCCTGAGGGATGGTCTTATAGTGAAGTGGTGGCATTTCCTTCTGTAGATATACAACAATACCGCCATGGTCATAAATGTATTTATGGAGCACTGCCTCCTTCGCACAGGCATAGGACTGCTGGATATCCTGCAACCGATTCACAGGCTTTCCTGCATAAATGAAAACTCGACTTCCCAGCTGATCTTTTAGTGTCTTCATCCCCTCTATCTCGCGTTGTAGCGCTTTCATAAAAACTTCGACCTTGCCTTCAAAACACTCCAAAAGGAAGTCCGGTACGATAAGACCAATCCGGTTACGATGCTCATGAACATAGAGAGGGTACTTGCCATCCATTAAACGATGAAGCGCTTGCTCTATAAGCTCCCTGAATTGGAAAAGCGATAGCATGATATTATTGTCACCTGAGCGCCAGGGATGTTGGTCATTCAGCTCGACGAGTACATAGTACATATAAGTGGCTTCCCCAAGCCGTAGCTGCTGCTCCCACTGTGTCACCACTACATCATCCACTGGGTTCATCATCACAGTCTCTAACAGCCCACCTGCATGGTGTTTCTGATCTCGTTGCGCATTCTGCTGTTCACGATGCAGTCTTTCACTCAGCTTGCGCAATGTAGCCGAAAAGTCACCCTCATCAATCGGCTTAAGCATAAAATCATGAACCCCATAGCGGATTGCCTGCTGCGCATAAGCAAAATCACTATAGCCGCTTAAGATAATAAACGCGGGATGTTCTGTACTCTGTTCGAGCACAGACCGAATCAGCTCTAATCCGTCCAGCACAGGCATACGAATATCGGTAATGACCAGGTCCGGGTGAATACGGCTGATTAGCTCCAGCGCATCCTCACCGTTATCAGCTTCTCCTACGACTTCAAAACCACAGGCTTGCCAATCCATGAGTTGAAGCAGCCCTTTACGAGTAAAGGTTTCATCATCCACCACAATGGCTCGATGCAGCTTCATAACACGCTTCCTCCTTTTGAAGTATGCCTATTTTATTATTTGGGTTAACTATTCCAATGATCTCAGTCACTATGGTAATGTAAAACATCAGGAATTGGAAATTTTCGTTACGCGTATTATATGACGAACAGAGGGGTGCAAAGCATGCGCACGCCAGCGGCCAAGCCAAGCAGCAAATATACAAAAAGGAGACGAATCCCTGAATAGGGGTTCGTCTCCTTTTTTGCTATTGCGTAAAAAGCTTTATTCTCTTATTCGTGAATTCAGGCTATCGCTCAGCGATGATACTGACCGCTTGCAGATGGTCGGCGTACTTTACAAACTGCTTGCGCATACCCATAACCCTTGTCCGGGCAGCATGGTTACGCATAAGGTTAAAGGCAATTTTCCCAAATCTCAACCAGCCCTCGTCCTGAATGATACGTGGCAAATGCAATAAGTGCATGGGAACCGTATAGATTTTAACGACCTTAAAGCCTTCCTCTTTCAGTAACTCTTCCCACTCTGACACCGTCAACGGTGTCGCATTAACTCTCATGGCTACAGCCAAATCCTTGTAAATTTGTTTTCTGAGCGCAGGCTCAATATGGTTACAAGCAAGGCACATCTCATGAATAGCATACTTCCCACCTGCTTTCAAAAGCCGCCTGGCTTCCGAAATAATCTGCGCCTTCTTGGCCCTTGTGTGCATCGTCAGCATGGCTTCCCCATATACCACCGTCGCAGAGGCATCCGGCAACGGAACCTGTTCAGCATCGGCAATAATGACTTCCCGATTTGCTCCGCTTGCATACGTTTTTACGATAGAAGCCGCCTTCTCATTCTGTTCAATCGCAATATAACGACGGGGATTAAGCCGCAGTGTGATTTGGGCAGTTATACCCAATCCGGGGGCAAACTCAATAACCTCATCCTGCCCGGTTACGTCAAGTCCCTCTATCATCCAACGTGTCGTTTTTAACCCTCCGGGCCTAAGCACGCGCTTACCGAGACTTGCTAATATCCAGTGCCCTGGCACCTGTTTGTAATCTACTGTCTGCATTGGCTATTAACACCTCTTCTTAAAATTTGATAATGATATTCATTATCAATAAGAGTGTAAAAAAAATAACCTTTTTCTTTTTTTGATATGAGCATGTTGCATTATTCAATATCTATATTGCCGATTGGAAACCCGCTCTTACGATTTATGCCAATGCTCCATTTATACAATGATAGTGCTGTGTCCTCTTTTATATGTTCTGCGCATAGCTTTCACTTGGCGTTTGGGTCAACACTACATGCAGACTGGAATTTGCCTCTGCACCGCCACGATAGGAAAAGTGCTCATCTCCCGTAACATGAATGATATCCCCTTGGACAACTTCCGTTGCTTCGCCGTTCACAGTTACAATACCGCTGCCTTCAAGAACAAGCAAATATACATTCGCTCCTGGGTGATTATGTGTTGGCAACTCAGCATTAGGAGTAAAGTTGAGAATAAAAATTACATTGTCGGCTTCCTTATGCACAATTCGTTTTGTAAACGCAGCTTCCTTATATTCCTGAAATTGAATGAGGTTTGATTTTTTCATATTGGTTCACGCTCCTGTTTGAAATTAAATTTGCTTAAGATGGATGAATACCTTTATTGTATTGGATTATTTCGCTCGCCTTGTGATTGCAATCACAAAACTAAATTTAAGTAAAAAATACTTTTAATTATTTAAAAATTTGATTTCAATCATCTTTTTCACCGACACATCCAACTAGAATCGGATTATGCAAGATGCTAAAACAATAACAAGCAGGAGGTTATTCCTATGAAGCCCGGATTCAAGCTGGCAAAGGATATTTATTGGGTAGGAAAAATTGATAATCGTGAGGTTCCCTTTCATCGTCTTCTACTATCAAAGGGTACAACTTATAATGCATATCTATTAAAAACCGGAAAGCCAACCATTGTGGATACCGTGGATATGGCGTTCGGTAGAGAATTTGCCGAAGCTGTAACCGAATTGATCGATCCATTGGATATTCAATATATCATCGTCAATCACACGGAACCAGATCACTCGGGCGGATTGGCGGCACTTGCTTCCAAGGCAACGAACGCTACGATTGTCTGCACTGAGATTGCCGTTCCGGAAATTCAACAAATGTACAAGCTTCAGCATCGCAACTTCCTCGTAATCAAGGATGGGGATCAACTGGACATTGGAGGCAAAACGCTGCTGTTCAAAGAAACTCCTTATCTGCATACAGAAGAAACCATGATTACGTATTGTATAGAAGATAAAATCTTGTTCCCTTGCGATATTTTCAGTACACACGTGGCTGTAGAGCATCTATTTGCCGATGAGGCTGGTTTTGATATCACCGAGGACTTTATCGGATACTATCAGGCTATTATTCATCCACATCGCAGATATGTGCGCACATTAATCGAAGCTGTTGCCGATCTGGATATTGAGATGATTGCGCCTTCCCACGGCTTCGCGATCCGGCATGATATTGCCAAGTTTATTGATTTGTACGCCTCTATGAGTACCGAAACCAAGGAAGATAAAAAAGTAGCGATTGTCTATGCCACCCTAAAAAATAATACTAAAAAAATGGCAAACATCCTGAAGGACTGCTTTTTGGAGAACCAAATCCAGGTGGAGCTATGGGACGTGGATAAAGCGGATGAAACGGAAATATTGAATAGTATTGCCTCAGCAGATGCTGTGTTCGTTGGTAGCTCTACTAAATATGCCGATATGACGGGCAAATTGGAAGACCTATTGCAACAAATGCAAAAGATGAATCTGGAAGGCAAGCTGGCTGCTGCCTTTGGTTCCTACGGCTGGAGCGGGGAAGCCATTGAAGTTGTACAGGATTACTTGAACGGTACTAATATGAAGGTGCAAAGCACTTCAGATGTAATCAAATCAACGGGTATGACCCATGTGGAATTCCCGGTACGTATTCGTTTCTCTCCTACAGAAGTTGAAAAAGTGAAAAAAATTAAAAATGCCGCTGAATTTGTCTCAGATCTACTGCTTAGTGTTATTTAAAACACAGTAGCGTATAGCGAATAGGAGAGATACTGAATGGGTAACCAACATTACGTTATTATCGGAGGCAGTGTCGCCGCCGTCAACGCGGCAAAAGCGATTAGAGATCATGATGAGCTGGCCGAAATTTCTATTTACGGGGAGGAAGCATCCTTTCCGTATAACAGAGTCAAACTTTCCAAGGGACTATTTACTGATTTGCACAGTGACAAAATCCTGATCAAAAAGGAAAAATGGTTTGCCAATCAACGAATTCATGTGTATTCCGGCATCAAGATAACCGAGATACATCCAGAGGATTGTACTATCAAAACAATAGATGGACAAACCGTTGCTTATGACAAGCTGCTGCTGTGTACAGGAGCTCACAACCGTAAGCTTGTGCTGGATGGGGCTTCTCTAAGGAACGTTCACAATATCCGTTTTCGACAAGATGCAGATAGCCTTAAAGCGGAATTGCGACAGGGAGACCGGATATGTATCATCGGGGGCGGTATTCAAGGCGTGGAAACCGCCTGGTCCTTCCAGCAAGCCGGGTATGCTGTAACCATACTGGAAGCTTCGCATCGGCTTATGCCCCGCCAGCTAGATGAAAAGGCCTCCGCTATTTTGACCGATCAAATGACCGAACGGGGTACTCAGATCCACCTTGGGCAAGGCGTAGAACGTATTAAAGGCACAGATCACGTAGAAGGTGTGGAACTACAGGACGGCTCTGTTATCCCTTGCGAGCATGTCGTGTACTCTATCGGAATTGTACCGAATACGGAGCTTGCTCGCCAAATCGGCCTTGATATTGGACAAGGCATTCTGGTGAATGCGCAGATGGAGACCAGCTCCGCCAATATCTATGCAGCAGGTGATGCAGCCGAATTTCAAAGTAGAGTAGATGGGTTATGGGAAAGCGCAATGGAGCAGGGAAAAATAGCAGGCGCTAATATGGCGGGCGCATCCGTCAGCTATCAGCGTCCCCTCCCTGTAACCCTTTCAAACTGCTATGAATCTCCTCTCTTTTCCATCGGTCTGGTAGATGAACAAGTCTGCGACACCAGCCTGATTATTAAAAATCGAGCTTCTTATACACGTATGTTCATACAAAACGGCTCTATCTGCGGCGTGATTGGCTTTGGAGATGCCCTTGCTTCACTACCATACAAAACAGCCATCATGCAGGGACTCAAACCGGACGCACCAGAGCTTACAAAAATTTTGAATGACAAGGAGAACTAGAGATGAAAAAATATGTTTGTCAGCCCTGTGGATACATTTATGATCCTGCTATCGGTGACCCCGATGAAGACGTTATGCCTGGTACAGCGTTTGGGGATCTTCCAGAAGACTGGGTTTGTCCAGTCTGCGGTGAGGATCAAAGTCATTTTGCCCCAATAGATGATACAGAATAACAACCATGCGCTATAACCTGTAGTTTCCGGTTTATGAATGGAGTGAATGAATGTGAATGAGATGTCCTGTCCCTGCCAGTGCGAAAAAGAGCCCTGTGCCCGCAAAGTGCCTATCTTTTCCTCTTTGTCCTGCGAAGATTTGTGTAAGGTCAGCTCCATGATCCGACACCGAAAATATCAGAAGGGTGAAGCCCTGATTATCGAGGAACAAGCATCCGATACGCTGTACATTATTAAAAGCGGGCATGTCAAGCTACTGAAGATGACGCCTCAGGGCAAGGAGCAAATTCTGCACATTCTGACAACTGGCGATTTTTTTGGCGAGTTGAACATATTTAACAGCGATGAGCTGAGTAACTTTAGTGCGTATGCCTTAAAAGATACTGATATTTGTATGCTCACCAAGGATGATATGGAGCAGTTGATCCGCAACAATCCCGATATCTCTTTGAAGCTGCTCAAAACCATTACTAAACGCTTGGCACATACCGAAAACCTGGCTCAAAGCCTAGCTACCAAAGACCCGGAAATCCGCATCGCCTATATGATTCTTGAGCTTGGACATAAATACGGCAAGCCGGATGGTTCCTACATTAAAATAAACCTCCCCCTTTCACGCGAGGAAATGGCTAATTATGTGGGTGTCACCCGCGAAACCATCAGTCGCAAATTCGGAAAATTTGAACAGCTGGGGATTATTCATAGCAGGGGTACAAGAGAGATTACCATCTGCGATGTACAGAAACTGAACGAATATATGGATTGAGACACATAGATACAATGTTACTCTAACATGAGGACAACAAAAAACCGCTTCTTTAACTTATGGATTGCAGTTGATCTATCAACCACTTCCATTTCGTTAAAAGGCGGTTTTTTAGCATATTTTATACTCCACTAACTATCAATTGTCGTGTTCACACCTTGGGAAGACGCTCCCCATGCAGGCCGCGCTGAAGGAAGTTCTGGCGAAACTCTGTCTGTGGAAGGAGCAGCCTCAATCGTGGTCGATTTGGAGCAATCCCACACTACTTTGATCAAATACCCAAACAACAACACATTCAACAATGATGTCACACACAAAATAATACCGTATTGATCCCGAGAGTTGGAGCTATAGAAAATATCAAAGGTGTTCAGGAAAATCGTAAGACTGAATCCACCCGCAAGCCACAAAAATCTGCGGTCTCGTAAATACAGATACGCCAGTACAGCTAACGCGGCCGCAGGGAACAAGTACCGTTCATGCATGCTGGAAGCGAAGGTAAATACACCTGCAATGAGCACCAGCGCAGCTGCTGCTGCAAATTGTGGTTTGCGACTGCGGATATACATCCACCATGTAAATAGAGTCACCAACACAATGCAGATCATACCCCACGTATGGTAACTGAACAGGAACAGCGTTGTAGTGTCCTGCGTATAATTGCCACCGATCAATGCAAAAAAGTTATACGCGTTCACCGAAGCATACGGATACTCGCCGACCGTTCCCTTGTATAGGTCAAGTAGCCATAACGGCTCTTGCCCCCACGAAAATGGCAATATGACCAGAATGGTCGTCACAACGGCACCGCCAATGGACAACAGCCAAGGCTGTATTTTACGTTGTCTCAACAGCTCGAAGAACAAAACGGGCCCATAAATAATTCCCTGCGGCTTCATCAATACGGCTACCGTAAACAATACGGCGGACCAGCCGACCCGGTTTTCCACAAGCAGCACAATCATGCCCACAATCAGCATCGTAAAGAAAGAATCTACCTGTCCCCAGAAGGTCGAATTGATAAACACCGCCGGGTTAAACACGTAGAATATAGCCAATCCAAGGCTTATTCTATAGCCGACCCGTTTGCTCGCCAACCGGTACAGCATGTACGCTGTCACGATATCAGCTAATATATTGGGAAGCCGCAGCAGCACGGACATATAGGGACTGAAAGCATCCGTAGAGCCGATTTGACCGATCACATATAAAATATAAATATAGAACGGCGGATAATCACTTGATCCGTTCGTGTAAAAGCCCGATAAGCTATCCGCTGCTGTCGTAGCCCAGTTCCGGAATAGCATTAAATCCATGTGACCCGAAATCCATGGGGCGATCGCCATTCTTAAAAAGAAACCCACACCCAGCACAGTCCACAGCATCAGTCCTCGATTACGTTCCCCGAGCTTCCATTCACGAGCCCGAAACCGGTACGCAATAAACACGAACGCACCGAAGAACAAAGCGGCGAAAATCGCCAGCGGAGTAGCATAAGCAGATGAGGAGTTCCCACTTCTTCCACCACCCATACCACCGCCAGGACCGCCCATGCCAGATCCGTTACCAGACATGCCACCGGGGCCTCTGTGCTGTCCGTCTCTGGCAACACCACTGCCGCCCGATACAGACGTATCATTCCCGGTCGTTGTACCTTTGTCACCCGATGTAGATGTCCCCTCAGTGGAGGAGTTGGTAGTTTGGTCTGTCGTCCCCTGATTCTTGCTGTCAGCGCTATTCGCCGAATCCGTCCCCCTCATACCTCCGCCAGGTCCGCCTCCTCCCCCAAACCCGCCGGATGGTCCCTGCCTAACAGCCGCAGACTGGGACGCAGAACTACCTGAATAACTCCATAACGAAACGACACTAGCGACAGCACACAATATGAGACTACATAGAAGTATATATTTCAGACCGTTCGCTTTCCAAACGTTCAAACCCGATGCACCTCTCTCTGTTTCTATTTTCCCATATTGTATCTGCCTTAGCTTAGGACTTTGTGAGTTCTGGCTGAATGTTGGCTGAATACCGAATCATCACACTGAAGATTGTCGTTCCATCTCCATAATCGCCCTTTCCAGCTGAGATTGTGGATGCTTCAGCATGTTGCCGTGACCGACAGCTAATAAAGATGGATTGAAACTCGCCAGCTTTTTGGCGCTTTTCAGCGAAATTTCCTTGTTCCAGGTAGCCAGTGCCGGAAAAGGAAACAGCGGCTTAAGCCTTCCCGATACCGCTATACCACCTCGGGTCTGAAAGGCGTCGCCTGCAATTAGCGCTCGTGTGCGAGTATCCAAAAATGCCATCGAGCCCGGCGTATGTCCTGGTGCACTGATCGCCAACAGTGAACCTACATGATCCCCATCCTCCAGTAAAACGTCAGGCTGGGTAAGGATATGCTTCGGTACATCGCCTCGAATAGGAGTATCCGGTTCTCCTGCCGCCAACGATACATCGCCCTGTAGCAGCGGTGCGTCCCGCCTTGAAATGAACACTTGCGCGTCAGGATACCTTGCCTTGAGCTTATCCAACGCACCCACATGATCCCCATGGGCATGGGTAAGTACAATTCGAATAATCGGCTGCCCGATCCGCGCCGCAGCCTGCGCTATACCACGGGTACTGTATGGCAATCCGGCATCTACCAAGGTGAGCCCCTCTTTCTCCTCCACCAAATAACAGTTCACCGGGAACAGCCGGGGCATAAACGTCAATTGATACACATGCTGCACCTGAACAATACGCATTTATCTCATCTCCTTGACTTAATTATAAACTAATTGTATTAGTATTATAATTAATATAATTAGTTTTAAGCAAATACTTTTACTGCTATTCAGCTGGAGTTGGAGCTTGGAACTGCTACGGGGACGGCCGTACTGAGAAAACAGCAAAAAGCATCCCCGGGACTCTGCCCCCCGGGGATGCCTCTCAAAACAAGAATTAATCTTTTCCTCCTGTTATTAATAACGAAGCCTTCTTGACTATTTCCTCTTTATCAAACGGAGTAATTCCAGATGCCCATAAATAACCAGCCTCATGTATGATGTTGGCATGAATAGGTAGGACATCCAGATATCATTGCAGAAACTTGGTACAACTTATACGAGAAAAAACACAGCTTTGAAGAAACATTCCCAAAAGAAATGGATCCAACCAAGCTGTAAAATTATTAAAGCGAGAAGATGACCATTGTGGCCGTCTTCTCGCTTTTTTGTCATTTATAAGCGTCCTTTGGGCAACAACTTCATCCGTAATTACAGCCGGATTGCCTCAGCAATAGGCGTACTGCCAGACACCAGATTAATTGCACGATGATACGTCTGCTGTTCCTCCAGCGCTGCTACCACCGCTGCCGCCACATCTTCACGAGAAATGGTGTGGCTGGTGAGCTCCTCACCGGTAGCAACTTTTCCGGTGCCCACATCATCCGTCAGGCCACCCGGACGAAGAATCGTGTAGTCCAGGTTGCTCGCTTCCAACAAGCGGTCAGCGTAATGCTTCGCCACATAATACGGTTTAATGGATGCAGGCCACTGCTCCCGATTCTCCGCATGAAGGGCGCTGACCATAACGAAGCGCTGGATACCCGCTTGTTCGGCAGCTTCCATCGCCTTGACCGCTCCATCCAGGTCGATAAGCAGCGTTTTATCCGCTCCTGTTTTTCCACCGGAGCCTGCTGTGAATACGACAGCATCGCTGCCTTTTATAGCTGCGGCAATATCACCAACCGTCCCTTCGAGGTCAGCTACCACCGTTTCTGCTCCCAAACGTTCAAGCGCTTCGGCCTGATCCGAATGGCGGATCAACGCCTTTACGCGATGCGATTTATTTTGCCCCAGTAGGCGAACAAGATGTCTGCCTACTTTTCCATTTGCACCAATCACCAGTACGTTCACTCATACCCCTCCTGTATTCGCAGTCTCTCATCTACATTATACAGATGTATTTTACCCTTCGGGTCTGCGACGCAATCATGTTAGCTGCATCAGGTTGAAATCAGACTTCTTTGGTAAGCTCGGCATCTCGCTTTTGCCGCACACCCAGACCTGCCAAAAAGGTAGCCATCATCACCTCAATACTCCGATCCACTTCCACAGGTAAACCAAAGCCGCCCTTTTGTTCAAGCGAGGCGAATCCATGAAGCAGACTACGGAATCCCCTCGCTGCATGAATGCAATCTTCTTCCTTAAAGCCATAACCACTGGATAGGACGGTAATGACCAGCTCGGCCACGCGATCCGCAGCCTGCCTCATTTCGGTATCATTTCGATCAGTTGCATACAGCATCGCTTCATACAAACCTGGTCGCTCGCGAGCATACCGCATATACGCCTTCCCCATAGCGGTCAGCGCATCTTCGCCCGCTCTACCAACCGCTGCGCTCATCAAAGCTTCCTCCAACTGTTCGAGGCTGTGCAATGCTAGTACTTGGCGCAGTCCGTTCAATCCGTTCACGTGGTTATACAAGGACGGAGGGCGAATGTGCAGCTTTTGCGCCAGCGTGGTGAGCGTGACATCCCCCATCCCTTGTTCATTGGCAATGTCCTCGGCAGCCCGCAGGATATCTTGCAGTTTTACTCCGTTTCTAGGCGACATCATCCTGCCTCCTTCCATCGAATTTCTATGTAATCGGGTTCCTTATGCATATAATGAGTCGATCCAGATTCTATTTTAACTAATCCTGTTAGTTTATACAAAGAAAATGCCATTTACAACAGCCGACCTGCATCGAACCTTTATAGAAGAGCATAGCAGGCATTACTGATATAATAAAAAAATAAAATCATAAACGGAACGGATCTGATCCCTTTCTCGATCCCTTACAAAGGAGCTAGCTATATCTATGGAACCCAAGCCACTTCCAGCTATTGAATTCAATCACATTATCAAATATTTCACCGGGTCTGGACAGCAACGTGCTGTTCTGAACGGGATTACAGCAAAAGTCTCCCCCGGCAAAATCACCACGTTGGTCGGTCCATCGGGGTCTGGTAAAAGCACGTTGCTTTCACTGTGCAACCTCCTAATGACACCGGATGAAGGAGACATCCATGTCCTCGGCAAACCTATATCGGAGTGGGAGATCCCTGAACTGAGACGGAAAGTAGCATTGGTTTTTCAGGATGCCCCCATGCTTCAGGGAACGGTCTTATACAATCTCCAAACCGTAGAACGGCTGCACGGTACAGTACTGGAAGATCCTGCCGGCCTGTTGGAACGCGTAGGACTTACTCGCGACCTGTTGGAACAAAAGGCGCAGGAACTGTCCGGCGGACAAAGACAGCGCTTGGCCTTGGCGCGGACACTCGCGAACCGTCCGGATATTTTACTGCTGGATGAGATTACTTCTGCACTGGACCCTGCCTCGGTCAAAGAGGTTGAGGAATTGCTGCTGCAAATGAACAAAGAAGAAGGAACAACGATGATCTGGATTACGCATCATATGGAACAAGCCCGCAGGGTAGGCCACGAAACATGGCTGATGATCGACGGAAGACTGATAGAACAAGCGGATACGGAGACGTTTTTTAATGCTCCACAGCATAGTGAGACCCGCAGGTTTGTAGCAGGAGAATGGGTATGACGATTGTTGCCTTGATTCTCTCTCTCGGTTTTGTATTTATCGCCATCGTCATGTCCAAATCCTTCAAACTCGGTCTGGACCGAGACATGATCATCGCCACAATCAGAGCGTCGGTTCAACTGCTGGCGATTGGATATGTATTGCATTTGATTTTTGGGATGCAAAGCTACGGATTTATCGTATTATTCATTCTGCTCATGATTACCGTAGCCTCACAAAATGTTGCGCGCAAAGGACGATTTATCCCCGGTCTCATGTGGAAATCATTCCTGACGCTGCTGTGTGTGGAAATCGTTACACAGACATTCCTCATTGGCCTGCATATCATTCCTGCGACAGCCCGGTATATGATTCCGATTAGCGGCATGATCATTGGCAGTTCCATGATTTTGTCCAGCCTGCTGGTGTCCCGGCTCAAGTCGGAAGTCCTGCTGCGCAAGCCTGAAATCATGCTCATTCTGGCGTTAGGCGGCACGCCTAGACAAGCCATCTTCCCTATACTCAAGGATTGCATACGTTCCAGTATGATTCCAACCATTGAGGGGCAGAAAACGCTGGGGCTTGTCCAGCTTCCCGGCATGATGACCGGACAAATCATCGCAGGTGCCAATCCGATTGCCGCCGTGCGTTTGCAATTGCTCATCGTATTTACCACCATGACCTCTGCTATTTTGACCAGCGTGCTGCTCAGCCTGTTCATTTATCCGGCATTATTTAACCGCCAGCAACAACTGCACACAGAAGCATGGGAACGCTAATCAGGTGAATATCCCCAGTTATCTGTGATTTCACAAAATAAAAGAGACATGTTTAATTCCTGACACAAAGGTTAATAGATACACGTACCCGCTTTACTAAAATTCGATGAGGAGTGATTGAACATGGCTAACAACAACCAAAATGGCAAAATGAGTCGCGAAGAGGCAGGACGTTTAGGTGGAGAAGCTACTGCTAAAAATCACGACAAAGAATTTTATCAAGAGATTGGCGAAAAAGGTGGCGAAGCCACTTCCAAAAGTCATGGCAAGGACTTCTACCAGGAAATTGGTGAAAAAGGCGGCGAAGCCACTTCCAAAAACCATGACAAGGAATTCTATCAAGAAATCGGACGCAAGGGCGGCGAAGCCCGTGGCAACTCAGACCAAAGTGATAGCGACGGGAAAATGAGCAGGGAAGAAGCTGGCCGTAAAGGCGGCGAAGCCCGCGCACGTCAGCGTAGAGATAACTGACAATAGGGAGTATGTGGTCGGTGCAATTGCAATGTAGAGGCACAGACTGCATATAAACATGAAGTATAGTGGACGTTTATGTTATAAAAGCCTATCTGCCGGAACAACGGCAGATAGGCTTTTTGTGTGAAAGTTACTTTCGTCAACCGATCATACGCCTTACAATATACATAAACAGGTTAATTAACCAATCATACATATTTTATTACAAATGAAAGAATGGATTATAGGAGGTTTGCGCGAATGTTGATTACAAAGAATAAAACGGCTCACTCATGATAAAATATCCTGCTCTTTAATTCGTTCGACTTGACCATTACTGTACTCTTTAACAAATTGACCATCCGACGTTTTGTAGACAATATATGTGCCATTTGCTTTAGCGTCCAGTTTTGCTCTATCTCCAGTTAGTTTGATTAACTTGCCTAGGTCGTGTGTACGATTCATTCAGCCATCACCATCCCATCCAAATCATATATCGAGAGTATATCATAAATCGAAAAGTCTGAAAGAATCCAGCGTCACTCAAATCCATACGAATACCGCACGGCCAAAAATCGTGACAAGTAAATAGGATCGAAATATTGTCTTTTTAATACATTTTAATAAATAAATTTGGAATAAATGCTACCTTCAGTTTTTTTATTCGTCTATAACAACAAATACAATTGCGGAGGTACAGGCAATGAAATCTTTTCGTTTTTGGCTAGTCCTAATCTCATGTCTAGTTATTACTGTTAATATTACGGGGTACGACGACTATAATATACTATTGGCTATCATTAGCCCGCTAGTTTGGATGTATGAATCATTTCGATTTGTGCGAGAGGCAAACATCCCCATAACCATTGTTTACTTTACTACACTAGTTTTCTGGTATCTCATTGGATACGCTTTGGACTGTTTGATTAGAAAATTGAAAAATTAAAATCACTTGAAATTACCTTCTAAATTGTCGTCTACTTTGTCAGGCTCGTACTCGACCGTTCTGTAGTCAGGTGATGAAGGAATCATATTGATCACAACATTTCTCATTTGTAGCTTGTACTTTCCTTCCTCAAAAGCAAGAATATGCTTAATGGAAGGTAACTCCATATCCTCATACTTCGTTATCGACGAAACAACAATCTTGGAAGGGTTAGAATCATCCACAGACACGATACGATAATCAATCGGTGTTCCCTGGGCTTTTAGAAAATTAAGCCGTGCCCGTTCTGTTTTAAAGCGATAATCATCAGACAGTGAAAGCATCTTGTCGTAATCGCGACTCATAGAAGCGTTCATATATTCTGAAAATGTCGAGACAGCAGCCTCTTTGGGCTTATCGGGAAGTTTATAAGATTCCTTACCTCCTCCAAAACCTGTAGCAATTACGGTCAAAATCCCTCCTAAGACAACCAAGCAAGCCAACTTATTACGCGATACAATCCTCAATAAATAACCCCCCCTTTGTTGTAAATTTTACCACCTATTTTAAACGTATCTCAACTTAAAAGGCACTGTAAAACGCAGCATAACTTCTTGTAAAATCGCATTCATTTAAATCCAAGGCCATTCTTTTCATATAATTTTATTTTAACGTAAATACTCACTGAATACCTTTGTTACCTTATGTAATGTCGTCTTCCCATCCTGTAAACTAAGTTCCATCAAGCGGTAACCGCTGGATCATAGAGAGGATGAGATATTTATGGGTTTGGATAATAGAGTTTTTGCGATACAAGCTGGTCTGGACGGACGTGTAAATGCAGTTATAGATCAAACCCTTGCCGAGAAGCGCCTGGTCGGCGCAGTCGTCATGATATATATGGACGGTTCACCCGTGTATGTCCGAGCGGCGGGGCTGGCTGATCGAGAAGAACAACGTCCTATGCATGAGGATGCTTTATTTCGGCTTTCTTCTGTATCCAAACCGATTGTATCTACTGCGGCTTTGGTTTTGGCAGCCCAAGGATTGATTAAGCTCGATGAATCTATTGAACGCTGGTTGCCCGATTTTCGTCCCCGATTAATCAGTGGTGAGCAGCCCTCCATTACAGTACGCCAATTGCTGACACATACTGCCGGGTTGACCTATGGCTTTTTAGAGGAAGAAGGCGGCGGCCCCTATCATCGTGCAGGCGTATCAGATGGCATGGATTTTTCAAATCTTACACTGGAAGAGAACTTGCAACGTTTGGCTTCTGTGCCACTGTTATATACACCGGGTAAAGCGTGGGGATATTCGATTGCTACTGATGTGCTCGGCGCTATCATTAGCCGTGTATGTGGCACAACCCTTGATGCTGCTGTTAAAAAGCTCGTTACCGAACCTCTCGGTATGCACGACACCAGTTTTGCGGTCGCGGATGCTGGACGGCTTGCGGCTCCTTATGTCAACGATATATCAGAACCCCGGCGAATGCGTGAGCTTGAGGTTGCGCAGGTTTTTGAAGGCACCGCAGGACTTCGTTTTCAGCCTGCACGAGCCTTTGATCCCACGGCTTTCCACTCTGGTGGCTCTGGTATGATTGGCAGCGCAAAAGATTTCATGCGGCTGCTGGAAACACTGCGAAACGGCGGCAATCCGTTACTTTCAGAGGAATGGGTCCGCGAAATGGGCACCATCCAGACCGGGAACCTTCCTTTGGCAGGCTGGCCGGGGCGGGGTTTTGGATTAGGATTCACCGTACTCCAAAATCCCGATGAAAGCGGAACAGCAGAATCACCCGGAACGTGGCGTCTCGGAGGAGCTTACGGTCATTCGTGGTTCGTTGATCCCGCACTAAGACTTAGTGTGGTCGCCTTTACCAATACAGCATTTGAAGGGATGTCAGGTCCGTTTACAACCGAGCTTTGCCAAGCCATTTACGGTAGCTCAAATAGGGTCTAATAAAGTGGGGGTTACATGTTTATGGTCTACAGGCGAGGACAGGACAATTAACGTGGTAGAGTGCCCATGCTTTCCACACTCATCCCCGAACTGCTCCAGCTTGAGCATAGACTCAACCATGACTTTCAGTAAGTAATTTTGCTCGCCGCTGATTCTATGGCACTCAATGACTTCAGGTGCAGATTGGCAAAACTCAACAAATGAATTGCATTGATTCGTGTGCACGAGCACGTGAGCCATGATCGGTTTTCCAACTTTCTCATGTGAAACTATGGCACGATACCCAGTGATAATACCTTTATCCTCCATGCGCCGCACTCTTTCCGTTACGGCAGGCTGGGAAAGCCCAACCTCCTTTCCCAGCTCGGTCATGGAGATACGCGCCTGGTTTTGTAGACACAACAAAATTTTATGATCCACTTGATCCATCAAACCAGCCTCCTTAAGTTCAAGGTAATATTACAAAAACACAATTATTATTATGTATTATTTCGAATATTGCCTTATTATTTTATGATTTAATGAAATATTAGCATGCAAAACCAAGGACGTAAAGCAGGAAGACGTGGAAAGGGAATGAAACTAATGAAATATAGTAAGCCCCTGCTTTTCATTGCGCTTGGCCTATTTGGTGTATACACGATTGAGTTCGGTGTGGTTGGCATTTTGCCGGTCATCATTGAACGGTTTCATATTACGGCAGCTCAGGCCGGGTTTCTTGTCAGTTCATTTGCATTGATCATCGCGTTGTTCGGTCCCTTCATGGTGCTATTGATGTCCAGGTTTAACCGCAAGCGAATCATGACAATGTCGTTGTTTGTTTTTGCCATAACAAGCTTGCTGTCAGCCTATACATCCAACTTTTATCTACTAGTGATTTTACGTATCATTCCGGCTCTGTTTCACCCGGTGTATTTCTCGCTTGCCTTTGTCGCTGCCACTGCGTTGTATCCCCCGGAAAAAGCAACGCAAGCTTCCGCCAAGGCCTTTCTCGGCACGAGCATGGGAATGGTACTCGGTATTCCAATTACAGCCTATATCGCCAATCAATTTTCATACGAGGCCTCCTTCTGGTTTACTGCGGTAGCGAATGGGCTTGCAGGGATCGGTATTTTATTTATGCTGCCGGATACACCGCAAGCCGAAATGTTCTCCTATCGGAAGCAGCTTGGCATTTTGCGTAAAGTATCGCTGTGGCTCAATATCGGGGCGGCTACTTTTATTTTTGCAGCCATGTTCTCGGTGTATAGCTATTCTGCCGAATATTTGGGGCAAAATACAGGGATGAGCAGCAAGGTTATCAGTTTTCTGCTTATTATTTTCGGCATCGGCGGAATGCTCGGCAATCTGTTGGCTGGCAAGCTCATGGGCTTGCATAAGGTACGCACCGCTCTTTTTCATCCCGTAGTCTTGGGGAGCACCTATTTGCTGTTGTACGGGATCAGCTCTTCATTTATCCCTACGCTCTTCATCATTATTGTGTGGGGGGCCGTTCATACCAGCGGACTGATTGTCGCCCAGATTTGGGTGATTGATGAGGCCAAAGAAGCTCCCGCGTTTGCCAACAGTCTTTATATCTCGTTTATTAACCTAGGGGTTTCACTGGGCTCGCTGGCAGGGGGGTGGTTTATTGCCAGAGCGGGGATCCATGGGACGTTGTGGAGCGGTTTGCTGTTCGCCATGCTGGCGATGGTATGCATCGGGTCTAAGTTGATTTATCCACGTATTTTGCGAAAACATAAAGGATTAGATGTGCAAAGCTAAAAAGTTGCAAGAGGGCCAAGCCTGTTATCATAAAAAACCGGTTCAACACTTTGTATGGTGTTGAACCGGTTTTTGTTTAAAGATTGATTCCTGCCTGTCGGAGTGGATCATGCCCAGCGATCACGATGCTTGCCCCTTGCTGTGCTGCTTCTATGGCTGTTGCCAGCCCTATACCTGCACTGCCGCCAATCATGACGACACGTTGATTATGTAAATTCATATTATTCTCAGCACCTTTATAAGTATTATATCATAACTATTTTTAAGACATACTCAATTTTTATCGTATGGGCTTTCCTGTACCGTGCTTTTGCGATAGGATGTCGGCGATTGGCCCGACCAGCGCTTGAACTGTCTGCTAAAATGCGCAATATCCCCATAGCCGAGCATATCGGCAATTTGTTGCACCGACCATTGCGGATCAGCCAACAGCAACTTGGCCTCATGCAGCACAAGCTCAGATAGATATACACGGGGAGATACGCCGAAAACGCTACGGAATACTCGATTACAATGGGACACGCTAATACCTAGCTCGGATGAAATCCCCTCGATCCCATCCTGTTTTTCCACCGATCCGGCCTGTCCATAAGGCTGATTCACTCTGCCCTGAAGACGACTGGCAATCTGATGGGCAAGCTCTGCCTGCACATATCCACGCCCCGGCAGATGGGCCGCTTCACTGGATACAGCCTCCCACAATGTTGCGAACAGTTCAAACACAGCAGATTGAATTCGCATACGCTTTGCCACCGAATCACTACCTATTCCTATGTCTTCTGGCGTTGAAAGATCGAGCAGCTTGCTCAACGCTGGTCCCATCTGACCTGCCACGGTGCCTTCAGCTGGAAACATCACCTGCTCCAGACGACTCAGGAGCGAGAGAAACAGCTTATCATCAATGTCGAAATGCATACAAAAATACGTAAACCCCTCTCCGTTACTATGGCTCGAATGGACAATACCCGGTCGCAGCAGCACCAGATCACCCTGTCGCTGGGTATAGCTGCGACCATCCACAACCATGATCTGTTCTCCCGCAAGCACGATGTTAATTTCATATTGAGGATGCTCGTGTGGCGGATAGCTCCACTCTCTTCCGACACTTCGTGTATGAATGGCAAACAAATTGACCGTGGTCCGTACATCGGGAAAAAAGAATTCCTCTCCGGCAGCTGCAAGATCTGGATGATGGGGACGCTTCGGTAAACGTGGTGACGACATGTTTTCCCTCCTGGCTTACTTACATGGATATACTCCAGTATATCGCTTTCAGCGCGATTTGGATAAATAGTTGAGCGATTTGACAATGGTTTCCCGCCATTTGACATGCTAGGCTCTAAGTGAAGTTAGTCAAAGTTAAACCTTACTATGAAAGGGGTTTCATTATATGTCGAAAAATATATTTTATAACACGCAGCATGCACCTATCGGTTCTTTTTCCAGCTTTACGCTTGGGTTTAAGGGCAATCGCGGCGGACTCGGTTTGGAGCTAGGCAAGCCTGCCGATGAAAATGTATATATTGGGCTGCAATCCAGAGATGGCGGATCATACGAGGCGCTTCCCTTTTTTGCATCCACACAGGATGAAAGTGCCCGCTACGACGTGGAGAAAAAGGGTAAACGAACGGAACCACAGCTTATGGCCTTTGCCGATTCAGACATTACCCGTGAGCTAAAAGCAGGAACGGATACATGGCAGGCTGGTGATTTGACGTTCCGACTGTACTCTCCTGTTCGCCCGGTGCCCGAGCCGGGAACCGCGGGTATGGATGAGCTGCGAGCAGCGTTGGTTCCGGCGGTATTCGCTGAGCTAACCGTCGATAACACGCAAGGAACTGCAGCACGAAAAGCTTTTTTCGGCTATCAGGGCAGTGATCCGTATAGCGGCATACGCATTATTGGAGAAGATCCGCGTAGGAACGCTACGGATTCTACCCCATTGGAGGGAAGACTCACAGGCATCGGCCAAGGGCGCAGCACAGCCATTGTGACCAACAGCAGTGAAGCGGTACCTGCCAGCGGATTTGCAATGGAGAAGCTGCTTGGGGAGACCATGGCCGAGAATTTATCCTTTGGCCTGGGCGTGACGGGTGCGCTTCTGATGGACGTTCCCGCAGGTGAGAAGCGCACGTATACCTTCGCCATATGCTTCTATCGCGGCGGCATCGTAACGACAGGCATCGAAGCATCGTATTACTATACCCAGCTATTCAAGGATATTGAAGACGTGGGGAGCTATGCGTTGAAGCATTTTACAGACCTCACCGCAGCCTGTGTTCAGGCTAATCGCTGGATGGAGTCGGCCAGCCTGAGCCCGGATCAGGAATTCATGCTCGCTCAGGCGATCCACAGCTACTACGGCAGCACCCAACTGCTTAGTCACCAAGCGGATGGAGAACCGATCTGGGTTGTGAACGAAGGCGAGTACCGGATGATGAATACACTCGATTTGACGGCTGATCAGCTCTACTATGAATTGATTTTAAATCCATGGACGGTGCGCAACGAGCTGGAGTGGTTTGTCCAAAGGTACAGCTATCGGGATGAAGTACGTTTTCCGGGAGAAGAACAGACCTATCCGGGTGGTATCACGTTTACGCATGATATGGGCGTGGCCAACGTGTTCTCCCGGCAGGGATACTCCTGTTATGAGCTGGCAGGGATTGACGACTGCTTCTCTTACATGAGCCACGAGGAACTGGTGAACTGGCTTTGTTGCGCCACAGTATATATCGAGCAGACACAGGATCAGTCATTTACAACACGTATGCTGCCTGTCTTGTGTGACTGCTTCGAAAGCATGCTGCGGCGGGATCACCCCGACCCGGCACAACGAAACGGCTTGATGGGCTTGGACAGCTCTAGAACCCGGGGCGGCGCGGAAATTACGACCTACGACAGTCTGGACGTATCTCTGGGTCAGTCCCGCAACAACATTTATCTAGGTAGCAAATGCTGGGCGGTATATGTTGCACTGGAAAAGATATTTGCCTCAAAAGGGCTTAACTCCCTCTCACAGGAGGCTGGCTTACAGGCGGACAAATGCGCAGCAGCAATCACAGCACACATGACAGACAAGGGCTATATTCCTGCAGTTATTAAAGAAGGCAATGACTCGCAGATTATTCCTGCCATTGAGGGACTGATCTTCCCTTACTTTACAGGATGTGAGGATGCGCTTAAGCCTGATGGACGGTTCGGTGGATATATCCAAGCATTGCGGCGTCATTTGGAAACTGTACTGGTACCGGGAGTTTGTCTGTTTGAAGACGGAGGCTGGAAGCTGTCCTCGACCAGTAACAACTCCTGGCTGAGCAAAATCTATCTGTCGCAGTTTATTGCCCGCGAGCTGCTGGAGCTGCCTTGGGAAGAAGCTGGGCAAGCCGCAGACGCTGCCCACGTCTCATGGCTCCTTCACCCTGAAGAATCCTATTGGTGCTGGAGCGATCAGATACTCTCCGGCATTGCCCACGGCAGTAAATATTATCCGCGCGGAGTGACCGCTATTTTGTGGCTGTATGAAGGCAACGGCAACCGTCTGACTCTCCCTGAGCATATGAGTCGGGATCAGGAACAGCATGTCTGAGGACAATCTTCACCTGCTCAAAAGGAGGCTCCAATATGAGCAAGATTATGGATATGCCAAAAGAGAGCGGCTATGCGGCTTGGCTGCATTACAGCCGCAATAGTAAGGTAGAAAAGCTGCCCGCTTGGTGCAGGGTCATCGTGGTCCATGAGACAGATGAAGTGCTTCAATCGGCTGCGAGTGAGCTTCAGCATGGATTGACCTCCATGTTTGGACAGCAGCCGAAGATCAGCGCCGTTCCTGTGAATGCGCCGTTCATTGCGCTGGGTACGTTCCCAGCGCATCCTTTGGTCGCAGAACGATTCAGCGCAGCGGAACAGGCAGAAGTGGGCGCAGAAGGCTACCGAATTCGCGGGATAGAGATGCCAGATCCGGCATATTCAGCTTCGCATGGTAACGATGAGTTCAAAGGACAATATGTTACAGTCGCAGGGCAGACCTCCAAAGGCGTATTGTACGGAGTCTTTCATCTGCTACGCTACCTGCAAGGAGGACTAGATGGGAAGTTGAAGCCCACCACCGAATCATTGCACGCCCCCATTCTAGACCAATTATCCAACCCTGTTAATCCCATCCGCATGATCAACCACTGGGATAACATGGATGGTAGTGTTGAACGTGGATATGCGGGCGGATCTATTTTCTACGATAATAATGCCTTTACTACAAATATGGAGCGCCTGCGAGACTATGCCCGTCTGCTCGCTTCTGTAGGCATTCAAGCGCTATCCATCAACAATGTGAATGTCCATCTGGTAGAGACCGAGCTGATTACAGCTAAATTCCTACCGGATGTGGCTAAAGTAGCTGCGGTGTTTCGCGCCTATGGCATACAGATCTACTTGAGCATTAACTATGCCAGTCCTATTCAGCTCGGCGGGTTAACCACGGCCGATCCCTTAGAATCAGCTGTAGCTGAATGGTGGCAGACCAAAGCCCAGGAAGTTTACGCCGCCGTTCCCGATCTGGGTGGTTTTGTGGTCAAAGCCGATTCCGAAAATCGGCCCGGACCGTTCAGCTACGGGCGCCATCACGCCGATGGAGCCAATATGCTGGCAGATGCGTTGCAGTCCTATGGCGGACGTGTGATTTGGCGCTGCTTTGTCTACAACTGCAAGCAGGACTGGCGCGATCGCAAGACGGATCGGGCCCGCGCAGCCTTTGACCATTTTAAACCGCTGGATGGACTGTTTCGAGAAAATGTCATTTTACAGATCAAAAATGGTCCCATGGATTTTCAGGTGCGGGAGCCTGTCTCCCCCCTGTTCGGTGCGCTGGAATCCACTCAGGTACTGCTGGAATTTCAAATTGCGCAAGAGTACACCGGCCAACAGAAACATCTATGTTATCTTGTTCCCCAATGGAAGGAAGTATTGGATTTTGACACCTACGCCCAAGGAAAAGGCTTCACCATCAAGCGTATCGTGAGTGGCGCTCTGCATTCTCCCAAGCATACCAACTATGGAATAGCCGCTGTATCCAATATTGGTGCAGACACCAATTGGACCGGACATTTGCTCGCCCAGTCCAATCTTTATGGCTATGGCCGGTTGGCATGGGACCCGGACCTGTCCGCAGACGAAATCGCTGACGAGTGGGTTCGGCTGACGTTTGGCAGACAAGGGAATAGCGACGGCGACACAGATTTAATTTCTACCGTTAAGCAAATGCTGCTCAATTCATGGAATATCTACGAATCCTACACCGCCCCTCTCGGGGTCGGCTGGATGGTCAGTCCCGATCACCACTATGGGCCGGATGTAGACGGGTACGAATATTCTATGTGGGGCACCTACCATTTTGCTGATTGCCGGGGGATCGGGGTAGATCGCACGTCCGCAACCGGAACGGGCTATGCAGGACAATATTTTTCTCCCAATACTAATATCTACGAATCTATGGACACCTGCCCGGATGAGCTGCTTTTATTCTTTCACCATGTTCCTTATACACACTTGCTCCACTCCGGTCAAACTGTCATACAGCACATTTATGATACCCATTTTGAAGGTGCAGAACGTGCGGCCCATCTCCGAGACACATGGGTTAGTCTACGAGGGCAATTGAATGATGCCATGTATGAACAGGTGCTGGAGCGGCTGGAGCATCAGACTGAGCATGCCAAAGAATGGCGGGATCGGATCAATACGTATTTCTACCGTAAAAGTGGCATTCCGGACCAGAAGAATCGCCCTATTTATTAAGCAAGCTGTCTCGGCAATACTTTCATACAGACTGGAACAAGGCTTCTCTACGCCTAGGTTCGCTTTCTCCTATACTGGCATTGTCTATCCGCACATCATTAAAAGGCATGCGTCTTACTCAGACCTATGCCTTATTTTTTTGCCTGGAAACTTTTAAGCACACAGTTGCTTACGTAAAATGTCATATTTGTCCACTCTGAGTGTGCAATAAATTCTTCTTTTTATGCAACCGCTTGCTTTATACTATTTTTGTAGACGTTTACAAAATGTTGTCGAATTAGACTATGCTTTGGGGAGGATGATCGGTTTGACCTTGTATCGAAGTCTATGGAAAAAAGGGTGTATGCTTCTACTAAGCCTTGTGCTGTCTCTGACCGCCTTCATTGGCTCACCCTCTAATACGGCGAGCGCTGCGGTTGCAGATGATTTTCAGGCTTCCGTTATGGGACCGCTGGCGAAAATTAATGACTGGGGTTCCTTTAAAAAGCAACTGCAAACGTTGAAAAACAATGGCGTGTATGCCATCACTACCGACGTCTGGTGGGGCTATGTGGAGAGCGCAGGAGATAACCAGTTCGATTGGAGCTACTACAAGACCTATGCAGATGCCGTGAAAGAAGCGGGACTGAAGTGGGTTCCTATCATCTCAACGCATAAGTGTGGAGGAAATGTGGGAGATGACTGCAACATCCCACTGCCAAGCTGGCTGTCGAGCAAGGGCAGTGCAGATGAAATGCAGTTCAAGGACGAAAGCGGTTTTGCCAATAACGAAGCCCTCTCTCCATTATGGAGCGGGACTGGTAAACAATATGACGAGCTATATGCCTCATTTGCTCAAACCTTTGCTAGCTACAAAAGCATCATTCCCAAAATTTATTTAAGCGGTGGGCCCTCTGGAGAATTGCGATATCCTTCATACTATCCGGCAGCGGGATGGAGTTATCCTGCACGGGGCAAATTCCAAGCCTACACTGAAACAGCCAAAAGTGCGTTCCGCACGGCCATGAATGAAAAGTATGGATCAATGGATAAGATTAATGCGGCATGGGGTACCAAGCTGAGCAGCCTTAGCCAAATCAATCCGCCGACTGACGGGGACGGATTTTATACGAACGGCGGGTATAATTCCACGTATGGAAAGGATTTTCTGTCGTGGTATCAAAGCGTGCTTGAGAAGCATCTGGGCGTCATCGGAGCTGCTGCACACAAAAACTTCGATTCTGTGTTCGGTGTCCGTATCGGAGCCAAGATTTCCGGTCTGCACTGGCAGATGAACAATCCTGCCATGCCTCACAGCACAGAGCAAGCAGGTGGGTATTATGATTACAACCGTCTCATCGAGAAGTTCAAAGATGCGGATCTGGATTTGACATTTACTTGCCTGGAGATGAGTGACAGTGGCACAGCACCGAATTATTCGTTGCCGTCCACCCTGGTTGATACCGTCTCCTCCATCGCGAATGCCAAGGGTGTTCGCCTGAATGGTGAAAATGCACTCCCGACAGGCGGCAGCGGCTTCCAAAAAATCGAGGAGAAAATCACGAAGTTCGGTTATCACGGGTTTACGTTATTGCGCATCAATAATCTCGTCAACAATGATGGCTCACCAACCGGTGAGTTGAGTGGATTCAAACAATATATCATCAGCAAAGCCAAGCCTGACAATAATGGCGGTACAGGCAACAAAGTAACGATATACTATAAAAAAGGCTTCAACTCGCCTTACATTCACTACCGTCCGTCTGGTGGTAGCTGGACTGCTGCACCGGGTGTGAAAATGCAGGATGCCGAAA